>DIUI01000012.1 GCA_002428215.1 Prolixibacteraceae bacterium UBA6162 | reverse complement strand
ATGCTGGTAACTCCTGAATCAAACACCTCCTCTACCGCGTGGTACAATACCTTCAGAACCTCATGCTGAGGACGGTCGAAAGGGGTTTCGATGGAGCTTTTTACAACTGCCTTGCCTTCCATAACCCGGGCGGCTGTTATTGTATCTCTTCCTATGCAAACACCAACAGTGCTCATACCTAAATCCATTGTTAACGGTCACCAAAAATAGAGTTTTTGGCAATACAGCCAACCACATGAGAGGTTAGAAAAGAAAAATGACAAAGGTTTATCACTTACAAAAGTCCTTCGACCGATTTGCCCAACAGGGCTGCCTCACGCAGAAATTCCTTAACATTCAACTCCCTCATGTAAATCAACCCGTGAGTCGCCCTTAGCAGAGGATGCTCATTCTCGTAAAAAAAGTCCTTGCCCAATAAAAACTGGATCTGCTGATGCTGTTCGAGCCAAACACGCTGGGTAAGGTCACTGAATTTCCCGTCGAGCTGATAGCTGGGAAAAGAAGCATTAACCTGAGTCAGATAGCAATCGGTAAACGATTTATCGAGGGTTGCCAGTGAGTTCATCGACACCGGCACAATCACCTCAACATCCCATGGATTGTAGCGAAACCAAACATTCCGGTACCCAATAACCTTTAAACCCGACAAATCGGCCTCCTGGTTCCATAGTTTTACAGCAGCAGCTGTCGCCTGCAGAACTTTGTAGTGGGTGTCGGGGCCGCTCCCTTCAGGATCCATAACCAGACTGATTACAGTAGGTTTATATTTTCTGAATTCATCAAGAATTGGCATCACGTCGCGTTGCAGGTCGGGTCCACCACCAAACGCATCCCCCTGATAGAATCCGAGTCTTAGATGGTGCACGTTTTTAACAGCAATCCCATAATGCGCCCAAACCAGTTCCTCCTCGAACTCCCGAATCATCCCCTTCACCAACTGAATTTTCGTTGGATTTTTAGCCCCGTCGTAACTCTGTTCCAATACAACAATGGTTTCAGAAATCGCATTCTCAAGATCCTGGATACTTTGCAGTTTCCAAATCTGAGTCATAGCCCTTACCAACCGGTGGCATACACCCCGCCGCTTACCTTCCTCGTCTTTGGCTGCAATGCTGTCGAGGTAGTGATAAACATCTTTATCCCATTTAAACTGATACCCACTGGTGAAAAAGTCGGGATAGTTAATCATCTCAATTTTTCCATGTTCCATCAAATACCGGGTATCGCGCAGCAGATCAAGAAGGAAAGCGTTGGTAACAGCAGTAAAACCGGAGGTAAGCACCGAAAAATGCATTTCGTTCGAAGCATCCCTGCTTTGACGGTTGGTTACCGGCATAATGCCCAACATAATATCATCGTGGTGAGGGCCCGTATGATAGAATATCTGGTCGGTCTCCCGCATCATCCCTTTGCGAATTTTTTGGGTGATGCTGTCGATGACCGACTGCACTGTTTTTTTGCTGAGGTCAGGGATATGGGAACAAAATTCATCGCCCTTCAAATCTTCGAGGGTAACTTTCGGGCCAAACTTGTTGATTTTTTTACAAAGATCAATTACGGCCCGCTCGGTCTTTTGGTGATTCCACGGCGAATCGAAATAGTATCGGCGGATGCTGTCCTTTAGCTGAACAGCAGCGCCCCTGGTGAGATAAAACCTTGCGTTGGGCAGCTTTTGCAGTGCAGTAGCCGGATATACGGTTGAAGGCTCGTTTTCGACTGACCCCCTCACAACCTCGGCAATAGCTTCACCGGCAGCATATACAATGGCCTTACTGTTGGGGTTAAAGGTTATAGAACCTAAACCTATGGTAATAACCAGCCGGTTTCGTGAAACCTCAATTCCGCCTAAGTCGCCGGCAGTTATGGCCTGGGTTTCGAAATTGGTTTCAGTGAGACGCGTAGGAACATAGTGGTTGGTGCCCCGTGTATTGAAAGCAATATGACCATCGGGGCCAATATTGCCTAGGAAAAAGCCAATGCCTCCCTTGTCACGTATGGCCTGTTCATATTCGCCACACCAATTGTCGATCAGAAAAATCGAATCCTGCTGCAGTTTCTCCATAGGAGACCGGGCCTCCCGAAAGCGCAGCGACAAATCAATTTTAAACCCGGGAAACACTTCTGCAAAATTTTGATCTCCGGCCAGTCGGATTTCGTCGGAGTTAATCAATAAGGCCCTGGAGGCATCGAAACCAAGTTGTTTGATATAGTAGGTTTGAATAAAATTCCACAAACTATTGTGCTGACTGGAACTTATAGGATAGAACTCACCCGCCTGAACCAGATGAAGTCCGGCGAGACTGGGCTTAACCAAACCTCCCAGTCCATATTCGCCCAATAGCTTTTGTCCCTTATCGCTTTCCCAATTCTCGAGCAACATTTGGGTATTGCTGATAAAGTGCATGGCTGTTTTACCCGTAGGAAGTGTTACAACACCTTCCGGATTTGCTGCGACCCACTCCAGAAAACTCAGCGCTGACAACAAACCAAGTTTAGGGAAATTATCGACCAACAGATAAGGAGTTACAGAACTGATTTCATAACTGCCCGATTCGGTATAAAAGGCCTGCTCTACTTTCGAAAAATTTCTGCTCATTTTGGTATGATTTGAATTATTTTGTTTGTGCCAATTGATCCATCGCATAGGCGGCGGCTCCAATTGTCCCGGCCTTTTCGCCCATTGCCGAAAACAAAATTTCGGTATCGAGCGCAATGTCAGGATTGGCATGGAGTGCGATCGACTGGTGCATTGGGGCTGCAAGGAACTGACTTGCAGCAGCCAACTTTCCACCTATAATAATAAGTTCAGGATTAAAAAGCTGAATAAGCGAGACAATCCCTTTACCGAGCCACTGGCCTATTTCGGCAAAGAGTGAAATCGAAAACTGGTCGCCCGAACTGGCTGCCTGCATTACCAAACTGCCACTTACACGCTCAACGTCACCCTCCACCAGGTTGTGCAGCAGAGAGGCGGCACCTGAACGCAGTCCGGCACGGGCCATTCGTTCAACGGCCGATACCGAAGCAATGGCTTCCAGGCATCCCCGTTTGCCGCAATGACATAAGCTTCCGTTTTCGAGCATGGGAATATGTCCAAATTCGCCCGAAAAGCCAGATTTCCCGGTATAAAGCTGGCCTCCCAGAATAACTCCCAAGCCTATCCCCCAATCGGCATGCACTACCAAGGCATTTTTCCTGTCGCGTGCTAAACCAAACTGTTGTTCAGCAAAAGCCCTGATTCGGGCGTCGTTGTCGAAAAAAACAGGATAGCCAAAAATCTCTTCCAATTTAAACTGCAGATTAGCCAGGCCCGGGAAATAGGTCTTGTTTTCACCCGTTTCGATGTTGGCCAGCCCGGGAAGCTCCATGCCAATTCCAATTATTTTGGACCCATCGAACTTTTGCTCTGCAATCAACGTCTTCAAGAAGTCTCCAATCTGCGACATGAGCGAAAAGTCGCGCTGCATAGGAATATCTAGATAGTGCGGCCCACTCACCTCCTGGTTTGTAGCATTAAAAATCGACAGTATGGTTCGGTGTATATTAACAGTAATGCCTACCACATAAAAACTCTCTTCAACCAACCCAAAAATAGCAGGCCGGCGGCCACCACTGGAATCACCCGGGCCGAGCTCACGTAAAATATTTGATTTTACCAGCTCTTGAAGCAAACTATTAATTTTTGGAGTGCTCAAATGCAGACTGCGCGACAACTCCGAACTCGATACCGGTCCGGAAAAGTATACAGTGCGAACTATCTGCTTTTTATTGCCGATGTTCTTTTGCTCAACACCTGAGCGCTCTATTTTGCGGGTAAACAGAGAATCCATTTTGCAAATCTTGCAACAAAGTTCGCTAATAAATTTTTAAACGACAAGCAACTTTGTAAATAATTAAAAAAGAAAAGAATTTTTTGTTGTTATTCAAAACTACAGTAATATTGTGAAACTACCCGACCTAAAAGTACCAAAACCAAAAAGGGCTAACAATTCACTGGATTATGAGAAAACAGCCAGTTCATCAGACCGATCATCTTGAAAAGGTTACACTTTCCGGTGTCCAGGAGATATCTGAGGGTGTTTTTGTTATTTCGTGGCACAGAACACGCGATTTTGTTCCGGGGCAAGTGGTAAAAATAACCCTAACTCCCGAGATTCCTCCCAGGATTTACAGCATTTGCAGCAGCAACAGCGACCCTGAAATGCGGGTGCTTTTTAACGTCAAAGAGGATGGCTTACTTACCCCCAGGCTTGCCGCAGCCATTCCGGGCGACAAAATTATGGTTTCAAAACCTTACGGAAGTTTCCGAACCACCCGTGAAGATGCATGGTGGATTGCCACAGGCACAGGATTAGCCCCCTTTTATTCTATGTTTCAGTCGGGTTTGGGCGAAAACAAAAGGTTGATTCATGGAGTAAGAAAGCTATCGCAGTTCTATTTTGAAGATGAGCTTGATTGGGCAATGGGCGATCGATATATACGCTGCTGTTCGCAGGAATCGGCATGCAACATCTTTCCAGGCAGGGTAACCGATTTTCTGCGGAACGAACCCTCTTTACCTCCCGGCAATAAATATTACCTTTGCGGCAAAGCACTTATGGTAGTGGAGGTTCGCGATTTGCTTATTGAAAGAGGTGTTCCCTATGGAGATATTCTCGCCGAGATCTATTTCTAAGGCATATACCCGGCCATTGAAGGTCAAAGAACCTTACTTCCGTTTAGAAATTTACACTATGCAAAACGCACTGTTTGGCCAATCGCTTGAAGCGTTGAAGGAGATTGTTACCGGACTGGGATTACCGGCTTTTACAGCCCGGCAACTTACTGATTGGCTCTACAAAAAGAACGTTTCAACGTTCGACGAGATGACCAATTTATCGAAAAAAGCACGAACACTGCTCTCAGAGCATTATAGTGTTGGAGTTTCCACGCCGGTAAAGGTGCAAACCAGCATCGATGGCACCCGGAAGTATCTCTTTGTTGCATCGGGGGGGAAATATATTGAAACTGCAATGATTCCGGAGGGCGACCGCATTACTGTATGTGTGAGTTCGCAGGTAGGTTGCAAAATGGGTTGTTTGTTTTGTATGACGGGCAAGCAGGGATTTCAGGGACAATTGACAGCCGGCGAGATAGTGAACCAGATTCGCAGCATTGAGGAGGCAGATAAGGTTTCAAACATTGTGTATATGGGTATGGGCGAACCTTTCGATAACCTCGATGAGGTGATGAAGAGTCTCCGGATTTTAACCGCCGATTGGGGCTATGCAATGAGTCCGCGCCGCATTACGGTTTCAACCATAGGGATTTTACCCGGAATGATGCACTTTTTAGAAAACAGCGAAGCCCATCTGGCGGTAAGTTTGCATACCCCATTCGATGATGAACGCCGCAACCTCATGCCGGTGCAGGTGGCCTATCCTATTAGCGAAGTAATTGGGGAAATCAGAGAGTGGGATATGGGTCGCCAGCGCAGGGTTTCGTTCGAGTATATCATGTTCGAAGGGGTAAACGACACCTCAAGGCATATAGGCGAACTGGTCCGACTGCTTGGGGGTTTGCGCTGCCGAATCAACCTTATCAGGTTTCATCCCATCCCCGGTACTCCATTGCGGGGAAGCAGTGAATCGGTAATATCCGAATTTAAAGACCGCCTGAACGATAAAGGAATCTTAACCACCATCAGAGCTTCACGTGGTCAGGATATTTATGCTGCCTGTGGATTGTTGTCAACCCGCGAATTGGTTAAGAGTGCTCAAGCCTGACCGGGTGAATGAATCTCTGCAATCCGTCTGAAAATCCAGTCCATTTAATTACCGCAATAAAAAACTTCAGAGAGAACAGGATAGACCATTCCCCAAACGAAGGCTAAAAAAAGTCGTCGCCCTCAAGATTGCGGTTTCGAACCGGATCCTCAAGGTTGCAGTTTAAGTTTACGTTGAACCCGGCAGGGCGAACAAAAGTGACATCCTCGGTATATCCCAATGTTGGATCGTTTAGTACACTTCTCATAAAATAGCCCCATACTGGCAGCGCCATATTGGCCCCTTGTCCGGTAGAGATGTCGGCAAAATGGATGCTGCGCAAATCAGCCCCGGTCCATACCCCTGCAGTAAGTTGCGGAGTTGCGCCAATGAACCACCCGTCGGAATGGTTCTGGGTAGTACCAGTTTTCCCGGCAATGGGCACCTTAAAACGGCCATAGCCTTCGCGGTTTCGCAAACGGGTACCGGTTCCGCCATCGACTACTCCCTGCATTAAGTTGACCATGAGGTAAGCGGTATTTTCGTCGATGGCCTCATACCGCTGGGGAAGAAACCGGGCCACGACGTTGCCATATCTATCCTCAATGTAGGTTACAAAATAGGGCTTTACAAATATTCCGTTGTTGGCATAAGTAGAAAAGGCCCCAACCATTTCGTACAATGTAATATCGCTGGTTCCTAAAAACATAGATGGTACCGCATCGATTGGAGAATATACCCCAAGCTTACGCATCACCTCCTTCACTGCCTCGGGATTAAATTGTTTCATAACCCATGCGGAAATCATATTCTTAGAATTGGCCAACCCCCACTTCAGGGTAACCATAGTACCATAGTTCTCGGGATCATCGCTGGCATCGCGGGGTTCCCAAATTGAGCCGTCCCATAAAATAAATTGCTGCCTTACATAAGGCACCTTGGTACAGGGGGTTAAGCCGTTCTGCATAGCGAGGGTGTAGAGGAAAGGCTTTACTGTTGAACCAACCTGCCTTTTACCACCCTTCACCATGTCGTACATAAAATATTCATAGCTTGGACCGCCAACATACGCTTTAACTTGTCCGGTGCCATTCTCCATAGCCATAAACGACGACCGGAAATAACGCAGGTACCACTTGATGGAGTCAATAGGCGACATAATGGTATCGATGTCTCCCTTCCAGGAGAAGAGAGTCATCTCGACCGGTTTACTGAATTCGCTTCTTATTTCAGCCCAGCTTTTACCTGCCTCACGCAGAACCCTGTGCCGCTCAGTTTGACGGATAGCTCTGTCGATCAGCTCATCCGACTCGGCAGCGGTCATATTGTTGCTAAATGGCGGATTTCGGAGCGAACCTACCCGTCTGTCGAATAGAGGCTGAAGGTTCTCACTGAGATGCTTGGCCACCGCATCCTCTGCATACGACTGCATACGGGAGTCGATGGTAGTATAAATTCTGAGTCCATCGCGGTAAAGATCGTATTTCGAGCCATCCGCTTTTCGGTTTTTGGCTATCCATCCAAACAACGGATTGGTAGCCCATTCGAGCGAGTCTTCGGTGAATTTCTGCGCTTGCCATGAGGCATAACGCGCAGGATCGGGCTCATTGGCAGTCATTGTAAGGCGCAGATACTCTCTGAGGTAGGTTGCCAAACCCCGCTTAAAGTCCACCTTACGGTAATCAAGATCGAGTGGCAATACCTTTACTGAGTCAAATTCGGCTCGGGTGAGATGTCCATACTTGAGCATCTGGCTGAGCACCACATTGCGTCGCTGCAGAGTAAGTTGCTCTCTTCGAATTGGATTATACAGAGAGCTGTTCTGAGCCATTCCCACCAGCATGGCAGACTGGTGCAGGTGCAGGGAATCGGGGTCACAATTGAAGTAAACATTCGAAGCGGTTTTAATTCCTACCGCCAGGTTTAAAAAATCGTATTTATTGAGATACATCATCAGTATCTCCTCCTTGGTGTAACTTCTTTCAAGTTTTACAGCAATAATCCATTCACGAAACTTGCGGATAATCATTCTTACGGGTCCAGAAAAATTTTCGCGCGGAAAAAGCATCTTTGCCAGCTGCTGAGAAATGGTACTTCCTCCACCCGAACTGGAGTCACCTGTAACGATTCCTTTAACGACCCTTAGCAAACCTCGGAAATCGATTCCAGAGTGGCTAAAGAAACGGACATCCTCGGTCGATATAAGTGCAGTAATCAGGTGGGGTGGTAACTCTTCGTAAGAAACATACGTTCTATTCTCCATAAAGAAAGTGCCCATTACCTTCTGATCGGCCGAAATTACCTGCGATGCCAGGAACGCCTCGGAGTTCTCAAGATCTTCGAATGTGGGCATAAAACCAAGCTTTCCGATGGCAATTAAATAGAACAGAATTACCAAAGAGGCGATTCCTCCAACTACAATCCCCCACAGTATTTTTATTTCTTTGGTGTAATTCATGGTTTTTTTATCCATTTTCTAACGGTTGTTAAGGCTATGCAAATATATCAGTATTAAGCGGATATGGATGATGCGGCAGGCAGGTCAAACTGGCCTCCAAACATCAAAATGAAAATAAAGGTATCATTTTCAATGCAATAGAAAACGAAAAATGTAAAAGGAAATTTTGAACTTCGCCATCCATTTTCTTTACTTTGCAAAAAATTTTCAAAAGCTTCCTGTCTATGCAAGAGCATCTCGTTATCGTAGAATCGCCGGCCAAGGCCAAAACCATTGAGAAATTCCTGGGCGAAAATTTCAAGGTGACCTCAAGCATGGGACACATCCGCGACCTTGAAAAGAAAGGGTTTGGTATTGACATTGCAAACAATTTCGAGCCAAAGTATATCGTTTCGGACGACAAAAAAAAGGTGGTTGCCGAATTAAAAAAGATGGCCAAATCGGCGGTAGAGATCTGGCTTGCGTCTGACGAAGACCGCGAAGGGGAAGCCATAGCCTGGCACTTAAGTGAAGTTCTCGGCCTCGATCCGGTCAAAACAAAACGAATCGTTTTCCACGAAATCACCAAAGAAGCGATTCAAAAAGCAATTGCCCACCCCCGGTCAATCAACCTCAATCTGGTAAATGCGCAGCAAGCACGCCGGGTTTTGGACCGCATTGTTGGCTTTGAAGTGTCGCCTGTGTTGTGGAAAAAAGTAAAGCCGTCGCTGTCGGCAGGCAGAGTTCAATCGGTAGCTGTAAGATTGATTGTGGAACGCGAACGTGAAATCATTAATTTTTCGACCAGCTCCTCCTACAGGGTTACCGCCCTTTTTGAAAC
>DIUI01000116.1 GCA_002428215.1 Prolixibacteraceae bacterium UBA6162 | reverse complement strand
ATTTAAGATAACCCAAAGCCGCCAGGCTTCCCAGAAGAAGTGCCCCCCATGACTCGGGTCGGGGGTTTTCGGGATTTGAGAAATAGAGTAGCATGGGCTGATTTATAAGCTTAAATCCCAGTAACATGCCAGCTAAAAACAGCGCAAGTGCAATAAAAATGCGATTTTTATCCAACCTGCTTGCCAGCAATCCCAAAGCGATAAAGGCTCCACCCGTCAGACCCCAAACTCCCCCTTTTACCGAAGTACCAAACGTACCCCACCAGACTGTTTCGGGATTTCTTAAAAATCCGAGGGTCTGCCCATAGGTCATCTCACCACCCAAACCAATTCCTACGACTGAGAAGACTGAGAGCAAGGCCGCCATGTTAAAGGGTAATTTCAATAACATTGCCAGCGAAAGGGCGATCATCGCTCCGGGAATCATGGCCCCAAAAGGACCTCCGCCAATGTGGCCACGCAAACCCCATCCAAGCAACATGGTTATCGCCGGAAAAAACACAAATGTTTGTAGTTGGGTAGTTTTTAGGTTGTTCATGGCTTCGGTTTTTGTGAATACAAAGAGCGTACATTAACAAAGTAACCGAATGAAGCCATACTTTGCTACCAATATTTTATTCAATTTACATTGAATCTTACCAGCAAAATCCGAAATTGATACATTTCCGGGACAATTAGGTTAAAATCTCCAAACTGTATTAATAAAATAAGTTGCCCGAACCGGCATACCGATTCGGGCAACTTACGCAAAATTATAGAAAGATCAAGGTTTAAACGGAATGTCAGTAACCATACCAAACACAATTTTATCGCGCTGCCAGGTGTAACTGTATGCCACAGTAGTTCCAGAGGCGATAATTGCGGGATAGCTGTACTCATCGTCTACATGTCCATCTTCAATCACCACGATATCGGGCCATGTGGCTCCATTGTCATATGAAAGTGCAAGATAGAGTTGTCCGCGAGACCCCCAGTTTACACCATCAGGGTTGTACAATAAAGCCAGGGTTCCATTGTCGAGTTTTACCACGTCAATTCCACTGTTGGGATTGGGAAGATCAATGGCATATGGGGGGTTCCAGGTGCGACCATAATCGTCGGAATCGCTACGGTATATGGCTCCTGCGGTGCTGCGCAATAGCATATGCACTTTGCCAGGTTCAGACTCCCATAAAGTAGGCTGAATGATACCCCGACCCTCAAAACTGGTGTGATCTATTTCAAGATAGGGAGTTGTCTCCCAAGTGAGTCCCTCATCTTCTGTCCGGTCTACAAATGCATCCCAAAGCTTCTCGTCGTCGTTCTCGAACGATGCTCCTGCCAGCCAGTGCCCGTTAGAGAGGATAAGCGGCTTGTTTCTCACCGGACCACGTCCACCCTTGTCGCCTGGTATCAACTCATAGGCATCGGACCAGGTGGCACCCTGATCGTCGGAGTGTTTCACCCAGGTTTCCCATGCCGGAATGGTTTTGCCTACCTTAAAGTAAAGGTAAATTCTTCCCTCGGGCGTTGTAAAAAGTACCGGATTCCAGTGCGCATCGTCCCTGACTTTTGCTATAAGATAGGGTGCTTCCCAACTTCCAGGTTTGCCGGAAGTCATCCAAATACCCACATCATCGTCACCCTCGCGTGTACCACCAAACCATGCTATAAGGAAATCACCTTTTGGACGAGGAACCAAAGTACTGGCATGACATTGCTCGAAATCCCGATCCTCACCAAAAATAAAATCTTTGACGGGAGTCAGTGGTGTACTTTGTTCAACAGCCGACTGGCAGCCAGTCGTAAAAAGCACAGCGAGCAGAAGCAGCAAACCCAAAGGCTGGCTGCAGGAACTTTTAATGCAATTTTTCTTAATCATATGTGTAGTTTTAAAATGTAGTTTGAAAAATCAGCTATTCATTACACTTCCTGATTCAGTCCGGAAAGTGAGATGTCAGTTACCATTGCAACTTCACGCAAACCATATTTATGATACACTTCTGTGTGTGACCTTCATTTGAACGCTGGCAGCTACGACACCACTAATTGTTTTCATTTCAAGAATGTTAGCCTATTATTTTACCCGTTTACCCGGTAGCAACGACAGCAAGAACCCAACCAGGAAAATGGCGGCCGTACCAAACACAATGGAGAAATAGCTATGAAAAGGACTCGCTAAACCTGATAAACTGGTACCTCCCAAAAGCATCGGAGAGAGACTAATCCATCCAATCACCAGCATTCCGGCAACCACACCAATCATTGCAGCACTCCTCGAAACTCCTTTTACAAGAAATCCCAAAAGGAATAGCCCCAGCATGCCCCCACTAAAAATCGAGGCCAAAGACCACCACGCTTCCAGAATACTGTCAACATTCATCATAGCCAAAGCCACTCCTATGCTTATGAGGGTAAAAACAAGGGATGATGTATATAAAATTTTCATGCGGGATCCCTCATTCCCTTCATCGCCTGGTTTAAATTTAAAGTAATCGGTTAAAATCACGGTAGCAGAACTGTTTACACTGGTAGATATCGTGCTCATACCGGCTGCAAATATGGAAGCAATAAGCAACCCAGTTAAACCCACAGGAAGTTGATTGACGATAAAAAACGGGAAAACCCGATCGCTGGGGGTTCCTTCAGGTAAAAGTCCCGGTACGGCTGTATAGTAGCTATACAATGCTGTTCCGATGAAAAAAAACAGCATGGAAACCGGCACATACAAAAGTCCGCCAAACAGAGCCGACCTTTTTGCCTCGCGTTCATTACGTGCAGTCATATAACGCTGCACATAATTTTGATCAATCCCGTAATTTTGAAGATTGATAAAAAGTCCATAAATCAGAACCACCCAGAAAGTCGAATGCGACAAGGACGGCCCAAAGCTTCCCAGACTAAATTTTGCATCCGCGATGGCTATTGTGAATAGTTGCGATGGACCTTCAGGCATAGAAAACATCAATACCAACGCACTCCCGATAGCACCCACTATTAAAATTATGCCCTGAATAGCGTCGGTCCAGAGTACAGCCTGAATACCGCCCAAAAGTGAATATACCATCACACTTAAACCGGTAACCACAATGATTAAAACAATATTCCACCCCAGCATAACATTGAGGGGTAGTGCCAGCAAAAGAAGAATGGTTCCCGAACGCATGAGCTGGGTAAAGAGATACATTATTGAGACATATATTTTTGCCCATGGACCAAACCGGTTCTCTAAATAAGTATAGGCAGAGGGACTGTTTACCGACCGATACAGCGGCACAAAAAACTTAAAGGCAATCCACGAAGCGAAAGGAATCGACAGACTAAATGCAAACGCATTCCAATTAGAATAAAATGCCTGTCCGGGAATAGCCAAATAACTGATACTACTTACAAAAGTGGCAAAAATCGACATCGATACCACCCATACCGGAAAGTTATTATTGCCCAGGGTAAAAGCCGAAGCTGATTTGTTTTTACGGTAAAAAGAGCTCCCGAAAAGTACAATACCTGCAAGGTAAAGAAGAAATATTACAACATCAACATAACTCATACAAAACCAAATTAGTCAACAACATTAACAATTCTAATCCGCTTTTCTTTATCAAGATTTGCCAGCACAAGACCCAGCTTGTTTCATCTTTAGAAGGTTAACAACATGATTCCCTGAGTACAAGATTCTCTTTTAACCGAATCTGCGACAACCTTGAGTTTCCTTTTATTTGTTCAACGATCAACCTTACCGCCTCTTTGCCCATTTCAACAATCGGTTGCTCAACATACGAGAGCGGAGCATAAAAGAAGTCAAAGGCCTCATTCCCATCAAAACCAATTATAGCCACATCCTCCGGAACCCGTATTTTGTTCCGCTTGATCCAGTAGAGACCAACCAGTGAAATTGAGTTTGTGGCGAAAAACAGACCATCTGCAGGTTCTTCAACGTTAATAAGCTCTTGCATATACCGGTCGGTTTCTTCAAGATAACCCGCATAATCGAGCTCAACAATTCGAATATTACTCTCAAGTCCATAACTCACCATGGCCTCCTTGTATCCGGCAATGCGCTCTTCCATATGACTGAGCGATGAGTGATAAGCAACCATGGCGATTCGTTTACGCCCATTCATTATCAGTGCTTTTACGGCATGGAACGATGCATTGAAGTTGTCAAGTCCAACAAAATTGGTTTCAACATCTTTGTAACACCGATCAATCTGAACAAGTGGTTTTCCGGTTTCGAATAGTTTCTTAATCTGAGAAGCGCTGTTCTCGGCAGGTACTATAATAAACCCATCAACCTGTCGGTCACTAAATGTCTGAATTAGCTTATCAGATTTAACTGCATCTTCATCAGAACTTCCAAAAATTACCGTGTAACCGAGCTTGCCTGCTTCATCTTCAATTACCCTGGCCATGTGGCCAAAAAATGGATTTGAGATATCGGCCAGAATCACCCCA
The DNA here is from genome assembly GCA_002428215.1 of Prolixibacteraceae bacterium UBA6162. The sequence goes on along the minus strand of DIUI01000116.1, from coordinate 5,681 downwards.
AGGGTTTGAGTAGATCCCCGTCTCAAACTTTGGGCAATCTGGTTCGGCTTATAATCGAGCTCCTGAGCAACTTCCTTAATTCGTTTGACAATATTGGCCCCTACTCTCTTCTCCTTTTCAAGACCGTTCATTACATAGGAAACCAATGCGGTGGAAACCCCCACTTTTTCGGCAATATCTTTAAGCAAAACCCTTTTAGCCATATCACTAGGTCTTTATATTCTGGTCATTTTAGAACAACCCTGAAGATCGTTCTTTTGCAGCAAAAAAGAAACAGCCTTTTTGCCTTGATGCACAAATATAAGCTTAAACGTTTAAAAAATTCCGTGTCACTATTTTTTTGTGTCACAATATGTGCGAAAAATAAAAATATTGTTGTACTGGACTGCTCATTATTTGTGCTGTTTTTTTGTTTGCCTGAATTAATTTCGAATCAACCAGGCTTCAAATAGTTAAACTCCACTTAGCTAAATTCGTTTTAAATATCAGCCATTACATCTACAACGGCCGTTGACTTTCCCTAAACTTCAGTATTATTTTTAAATTTGCACCTGCGTCAAAACGGAAGTGGAGTTAACAATCATTACAACCCTTTGTTTGTCTAATGTCGATGGCCCAAAAAGACCAAAGTGTACCTTTCGTCCATCCTGATCTAACAGGTCGGATTGCTTTCCAGTTCCCTATGGGAAGCAATCTTCGGCTTTCATTACTTGAGGGGTTTTCCTCTTCTGGACACCTTATTTCAAAAAAGCTTTTCGTGAATGTGAGTAAACCTGGACACCTTCAAAGATACCTAAGGGTCAATCCGGTTATCGCCATTGAGCGTTCGCAGCCTCAACGTAAAATCAATTTTTTATTCCACAATCCAATAAATACAACCAGTATTCTGCCGGCCGGCAGTCCCATCTCCTTTAATCCATTAATATGAGTCAGACAAAACAGGTTGCAATAGGTGTTGATGTTGGAGGAACCAACACGGCTATCGGTGTAGTAGATATCGATGGAAATGTTGTAATTAAAGAGTCAATTCCAACTGCATCCCACGGGAATTTTGAGCTGTTTATGTTGGATCTGGCTCAAAAAATTAAATCAGTAATCCAAGCTGCAACCCTAATAAATGATCAAATAGAAGTGGTTGGTATTGGTATTGGAGCACCCGCCGGAAATTACTATAAGGGAATCATCGAATATGCCCCTAATCTTTCATTCAAAGGGGAACTTCGACTGGTTGAGCAATTAAAGAGCCATTTTCCCGAAATGAAGGCTATTGCTCTTACCAATGATGCAAATGCTGCGGCCTTGGGAGAGATGATCTATGGCGGAGCCAGAGGCATGAAAAACTTTGTTATGTATACCCTTGGCACTGGTGTTGGCAGCGGTATTATCGTAAACGGGGATTTGGTATATGGACACGACGGGTTTGCAGGTGAATGCGGCCACACAATGCTGGTTCCGGGCGGAAGACCCTGTGGATGCGGAACACCCGGACATCTGGAAGCCTATTGTTCTGCCTCGGGAATCAAGCGTACTGCCTTTGAATTGCTGGTACACTATAACGCCAATGATAGCCTCCTCGCAAGCAAATCGTTTGCAGAACTCAATTCAAAAATGATTTACGAAGCTGCTATTGCCGGAGATAAAATAGCCAATATGGTTTTTGAGAAAACCGGGGATTGGCTCGGCATGGGCCTTGCCGACACCGTGCACTACCTTAGCCCTGAAGCTATTTTCCTTTTTGGTGGACCTACCGCAGCTGGAGACCTTCTCTTTAACCCAACACGCGAAAGCATGGAGAAATATCTGCTCCCGCTTTACAAAAACAAAGTAAAGTTGCTCCCTTCCCAGCTCAAAGCTGGCGATGCCGCCATTGTGGGTGCAAGTGCGCTGGCATGGAAAGAGCTCGAAAAATAACGACCAATACCTTACCGATATCCCTTTAGCTGTGCACAGGGAGGTTCCGATTTTTCCTCATTGGTTGGGTATCTGTTGAATTCGGATGTGCAAAATTTGTACTATTTTCATCCTGTTGCACATCCATATCTCACATCTATGATCTTACATCTATTTTTGTTTGTTTTTTCGTTCCTGCTGATGGAACTGGTCGCCTGGACCAATCATAAATATTTGATGCATGGCTCACTTTGGAGTTGGCACCTCGATCACCACAGAAACGACAAAAAAAGGAGTTCACCGCAAGAAACAGAAACAAAAAAATTCGAAAAAAACGATCGCTTCTTTTTGGTCTACGCCATTCCCGGGATATTGCTTATGGCGGGTGGCGCCTTTTGGGCTTTTCCTCCTGCGCTCTTTGTCAGTGGAGGAATAATCCTCTACGGACTCACCTATTTTATCGTTCACGACCTCATTATCCACGAACGAATCAAACTCCCTTTTAAACCCCAAAAGCACTCAGCCTATCTGAAGGCACTAATCCGGGCCCACAAAGCACATCATTGGCCCAAAGACCGGAACGACTTTCAAAACTTTGGACTGCTGTTTTTCCCGCGTCGCTATTTTGGCGAAGACTGACTATTTGTGCCAATGAAAATTAACGGTTTGTTTTAAGTCTGGATGCAGGCTCAATGGCACCGGACTTACCCCTGCCATCGATTCAATTAACATTCTTTGCTCTGCTTCGTATTTACGGGACGGAAAATAAAAATCCATAACGACCTCGTTAACCCTGCGGGGATCCGAAGCCATAATTTTGGTAACCTCTACACGTGTACCTTCGAGATCTATACCATGATCCCGGGCTTTTATCCCCATTATGGTGAGAATACAACTCCCCAGAGCTGTTGCCAGCAAATCGGTGGGAGAAAAAAATTCACCTTTACCACGGTTGTCGAGCGGAGCATCGGTTATTACCTTGTTGCCCGATTGTACATGGGTGTTTTCAGTGCGCAAATCGCCTAAATAGATGGTTTGAATGGTTGCCATACAATGAATTTTGAATTCGAAAGGGAATAGCTTTGTGTTTTAAACTAATATAATCGTGGTAGTTTTTAATACAGTGAATTGAAATAATCCTCGACTCAACTTTCTGCTATCGATTCAAAGTCAGGAATCTCGGAAAGGTAATCTGACCGGTTCGCTTCAAAATCTATACGACAAATAAAATGGTCGAGTCCATTGGATACCAGAACAAAAGGAGCTTTTAAGGTGCCATTGTACCTGACTGCCTGATCGAAAGTATCTTGATTAATTCTTATGCCCGGAGCCTTGAACTCTCCCACCATTAAAGGTTTAGCAATCCGGTTATATACTACAAAATCAAACCGCTGTTGCATTCCATTCACCTTTACCTGCTTTTCAACTGATATAAGGCTTCCGGGATAACCTTTGGCCTTCGTAAGGAAATGAAGAAAATTCTGCCGGACCCACTCCTCGGGGGTCAAAACTACCCAAAGTTTCCGAAAAGTGTCGAAAACCTTAAGTTGCCCATTACGGTTTTCAATGCGCAAAGCGCAGTCGGGTAAATTGAGTTTTTGCATTATAAGCCCACCCAAATTGCTATTTTTGTAATTTGTTCGTCACAGCTAAAGTAATACTAATTCAATAACTGTAGAATATGAGAACCAAGGAAGAGATTGTAGAAAACTGGTTGCCTCGATATACCGGAAGAGCCCTCGAAGATTTTGGCAAATATATTCTGCTTACCAACTTTCAGAATTATGTCGAACAATTTGCTCAGCGATTTGAGGTACCCGTTGTAGGCAGCACAAGAGCAATGCCAAATGCAAGCGCAGAGGGAATTACCATCATCAATTTCGGAATGGGTAGCCCCAATGCCGCTACCATTATGGATCTTCTGAGTGCTATACATCCTAAAGCCGTCCTTTTTCTGGGCAAATGCGGTGGATTAAAGGCCAAAAACAAATTGGGCGACCTGATTCTGCCCATTGCTGCCATTAGAAGCGATGGAACATCGAACGACTACCTGCCGCCTGAAGTACCTGCACTCCCTGCATTTAACCTCCAACGGGCAGTGTCGCATGTAATCCGCGATAAACAGCTCGACTACTGGACAGGAACTGTATTTACCACCAATAAAAGGGTATGGGAGTACGACGAACGGTTTAAAAGGTATCTCGAAAAAACCCGGGCAATGGCCATCGACATGGAAACTGCCACCATTTTTATTGTTGGTTTTGCCAACCAGATTCCGGCTGGCGCATTGTTACTGGTGTCGGACCAACCCATGATTTCGACAGGCGTTAAAACCGAAGAGAGCGATAAAAAAGTGACCACTATGTTCGTCAACAACCATATCAATGTTGGCATAGATGCACTACAGGAGCTTAAAAACTTCGGCAAGTCGGTAAAACACCTTAAATTTTAATGGCAGCCGAATTCGATAAAATTATTGCGGATCTCAGCAATAAAATCTATCATCCGGTATACTTTCTTACCGGAGAGGAACCCTATTATATCGATATCATTTCAGATTACATTGAGAACAACGTGCTTACTGAAGCAGAGAAGGGATTCAATCAGACAATTTTTTATGGACGAGATGCTGACCCCCTTACGGTTGTGGAGACTGCCCGTCGCTTTCCTATGATGGCCAGTCAACAGGTAGTTATTGTAAAGGAGGCTCAGGAGTGGAAGAACCCTGAGGTTCTGACCAAGTATCTGGTAGCACCATCCAAAAGCACAATACTGGTTATAAACTACAAGTACAAAAAAATTGATGGCAGAACCGAGCTTGGTAAACAACTCAAGAAAAGCGCGCTCTATTTTGAATCCCCCCGATTGCGGGACTACCAGATTCCCCAATGGATAGAAAATTATGTAAGGAAAAAAGGCTATTCAATTGCTCCGCAAGCTACACAAATGTTAGCCGACTATCTGGGCGAAAGCCTGAGTAAAGTAGTCAACGAACTAAAAAAACTGTTTATTCTTATTCCTGTCGGCAACCAAATTACCCCCGACCATATTGAGAAAAACATCGGAATAAGCAAAGAGTATAATCCCTTTGAGCTAACCAATGCTTTAGGAAACAGAGAAATATTAAAAGCCAATCGTATTGTCAACTATTTTGCAGCCAATCCGGGCAGTGGGCCCCTTCCCTTCACTCTTGGCGTTTTGTACACCTATTTTTCACGGCTCTTCCGCTACCACTTTCTTGCCGATAAGAGTGAGAATGGTGTCATGAAGGCCTTGAACATTGGTTCTCCGTTTATTGCAAAAAAAACCATTGCAGAAGCCAAAAGATATACCCCAACCAAACTTTTCGAAATCATAGGTATTTTGCGTATCTACGATATGAAAAGTAAAGGACTCGAAGCCTCGGGTGAACTTTCTCAGGGCGACATTTACAAAGAACTTATATATAAAATCCTGCATTAAATGACCCTCTCAATTACTTATATCCTGATGGGCATAACTGCTTTTGTATCCTATCTGGCATTTGGAAACAGACAACTGATGGATCAACTTCAGTTTAATGCGGCAAAGATTATTCACCGTAAAGAGTACCATCGGCTGGTGACACATGTATTTGTCCATGGCGGATGGTCGCATCTTTTCGTAAACATGTTTGTGCTATTCTTCTTCGGCAGTGCAACCGAACAATATTTCTCCTACTTTTTTGGAAGAATGGGGAGTGCCTATTTTCTGATTCTCTATTTCGGAGGGGCATTGTTTTCAAACCTTCTGGCACTCATCAAACACCGTAA
>DIUI01000090.1 GCA_002428215.1 Prolixibacteraceae bacterium UBA6162 | reverse complement strand
CCGGCTCCCCAGTTGTTCAGGGTAGAATTGAACGGGTCAACACCCATGAAATGAAGCAGGAAGGGATCGAAGTAGAAAATTTTTGCCGGCTCGGCAGACCTAAGATAGTTGGCTGTTTCCTGCATGAGTTGCTGAGGGCGCTCCCATCGAAAAGGAAGGGTGTGCTGTTTAAAGGGTAGTAAAAGCTGCCAGGCAAGCAAAATGGTCAAAATGGACCCACCCAGCCAGGCGGGTTTAATCCATCCGACAACCCAATTGAATCCTATAACTGCGGGCACTGCCATTAGTGGAATTACTGCAGCAATAACCCGTATAAGACCAAGCGACCCTCCGGTCCCTTGCCACCAAACATAGGAGTGGGCAGCAAAATAGAGCCCCCACGATCCGTTTACCAATAGAAAGAGCCAAAATTTCTGATCGGCCGTCCTGAATGACTTACCCGCCTTTAACCCCCATTCCACTATGCCAACTGCGAGCAGCAACAGAAAAGGAACCCCCACAATCAGGGGCAGATTTTTTACAAAATGAAATAACTCTCCGCTACCGTATATACTGCCGCTTAGAGAATAGGGCATTTTCCTGAAGATCCACAATAAATCGTGGTAAACAAAATATCCAGCAAAGGAGTAAAACAACGAGCCTGTAGCCAAAAGCAGAACAGGCAAAAACCTCCTCTGATAAGCAAAATAGAGAACAAAGAGCGGGAAAACCACAATGCTTTCGGTTCTTACAAAAGGCAGAAAGGAGAGCAAAACAGCCGCAGATTTCAGCCGATCTTTAAAAACCAGCCAAATGGCTGCCACCAAAAAGAGGCCCATTAATACTTCGGTAAGAGAACTCTGCAGTAACATAAAGTACATCGGCGCAAATGCTCCCAAAAGGACCACGGGCCAGCGTTGGCTAACCGACAAAAGCTTGAGCAGATCGCTCACCAGCCATAATGTTACCACCCCCAGAAACAGGTTCAGCAATTGAGTTGCAGCGAACCCGAGCTGCGCAAAAGGAGCAAAAATCAGTGTAAAAACAGGCTTCCCCCAATGATCGAAAAAGAGTTCGGGATATTGAAACGCATAGCGGGCAATGCGGAAGTGGCCTATGTTATCGGCGCCACCGTAGGCTCCCTCTCCGGCCACAATAAGGAAGGTTTGCAAGACCAGAACGAAGCCAAGGAAAATCCAAATCAGGCCACGTTCAGTTACCGGGAATACTATTTTTCGAAAATCAGTCAAAAATATTGTATTTCAAAATGCACCACAAAGCGCTGAATCCATCTTGCCAGTTGATCTTTTTGCCCTCCTCGTAGGTTCTGCCGTAATAGGAGATCCCCACTTCATAAATCCGTATTCCGGGAACCCTGGCAATTTTAGCGGTTACTTCGGGTTCAAAACCAAACCGCTTCTCCTTAAGATCCAGGGACTGAACAATGGGGGCCTTAAAGAGTTTGTAACAGGTTTCCATATCGGTAAGGTTCAGGTTGGTAAACATATTCGACACAAAGGTCAAAAATTTGTTACCGATCGAATGCCAGAAAAACAGAATCCGGTGGGGGTTGCCGCCCATAAACCGCGAGCCGTATACCACATCGGCCATTCCTTCCATAATAGGCTTTAGCAGAAGATTGTATTCCCGCGGATCATACTCAAGGTCGGCATCCTGAATAATTATGAAATCACCGGTTGCCTCCTTAATTCCCCTTCTCAGGGCAGCCCCTTTCCCCATATTAACAGGCTGGCTGTAGAACTTTATTTCAGTTTCGGGGTGTTGACGGATATATTCCTTAATGATGCCTTCGCTGTTGTCGGCAGAACAGTCGTTTACAATCACCATTTCCTTTGAAATACCCTCAACAAGTTCAACGGAGATAATCCTGTCGAGAATTTTTTCGATGGTCCTTTCTTCGTTGTAGACCGGAATTACAACAGACAACTTTAGTGGCATATACTCCTTTTAGACAGCAAATTTAGTATTAATAACGGTTTTAGGAAGGCCGCAAATCAGTTTGTTCACTCTGCATCAATAGCCCCAAACATCAAGGAAAAAGCATGGTAAATCGCATACAAGTCTGAAATATTTCAATTCATTGCTTCCGGCAGAGTCTTACAAAAGATATTACCTTTGGTACGGTCAAGATACAAAACGTTATAAATGGAAAAGATTGCCATTTTCCCCGGCTCCTTCGATCCGTTTACCGTAGGGCACGAATCGATTGTACGAAGAGCAACCCTGCTTTTCGATAAGATCATAATCATGATTGGACACAACTCCAACAAAAAATCTTTTTTTTCGCTCGAAAAAAGGATAAGGTGGATCAACACCGTTTTTGCTGATGATCCAAGGATTACCGTCGATGTACACGAAGGATTAACCGTGGATTATTGTCGAAAAGCGGGTGCCAACTTCATCATCAGAGGATTACGAACTTCGGCCGATTTTGAATTCGAACGTGCTATTGCTCAGGTGAATAAGCAGATGCATCCGGGAATAGAGACTGTATTTTTGCTCACCATTCCTGAGCACACACCGGTTAATTCCACCATTGTCAGGGATATCATTCTGCATGGAGGCGACGCCAGCAGGTTTATTCCCAAAAGTCTCGACAAGGAAGAGTTTATCCTGGGCTCGGAATAAATTTCCGTTATCAACCCCAACGAAATAATGCAAATACTGCGTTATTCATTCATAAACTGCGTACCTGTTCGGTGGCGTTGCCGCCTCAATTTCATACAGTACATACAATAGATTAAGAAGGCAGAGCGTTTCAGAACAGTAACCTTTTTAAGGGAACTCAAAAAACAATTGCTATATAATCAGCCCAGAAGAATGCATAAGCAAATCATAGCCGGCTTTTTACTGCTCTTTACCTTGCATATTGAAGCAGCCCGACTTGAGGGATTCGAACCCGATTATGCCGGACGCACCATTCATTTTAGTACCCGAATCGATCCGGTATCGAGGACTGATATACCGGCCTTTTCGCTTACCATTGGCCCACAGGGTCGGATTCAGATGGAGACGGGAATTACAGATACCCTTTTCTGTTATGCCGATTTCGACAGCTACCGTGGCTGGATGCTTCTTGTTCCGGGAAGCACCACTCGTATTTCCTTACCTCCACTAAAGCCCCGAAGCTTTGAGGAGCGAAAAAACCCCTATTTTCAACCCATTGAACTATGGATTCATGCAGAAAGCAGGACTCCGGGCAATCTAACCGTGGCTTTTGCTCAATCTGAACGACGATTCTATCAGCTAAGCGATCTCTTTTTTAATCAACTCTTTGTTTTACAACAAAGGCAGTACATCGATACCATCCGAACAAGGCTTACCAGGGAATCCGGGGCGAACAATCACCCGCTTCTGACGCAGCATCATCAGTTGTTGCTGGCCAACCTTGAGGCCGACCTTACCCGTTCCGGACGTGAAAAACTAATGGCTCCCTTTACCAATTTATCGCCAGCTGCCATTAATTCACCAGCTTTTGCTGATTTGCTCGAACGTATCTTTTCCAACACTTTAAGTCTTGAAAGCAAAACCAGCCGTGGAGATCGGATCCGGTCAATGGTAGAACGCCAAAACCTGACCGGAATACGCGATTGGTGTGAGGGCTATGCCGGAACACGCGGCACGGTTACAAATATTGTCACCATTAAAATGCTTCACGATGCCTTTTACTCAGGTGAATTTGGAAAAAACGCCCTGCTGCAGATGTTGCAACAACCCGGATTATTGCAACATTCGAACCCCCAGGTCAGAAACAGTGCGGCTGCGGTTGCCCAAAAACTGCAATTTCTCTATGCTGGCACTATGGCTCCGGAGATATGTCTTCCCGACCTCTATGGTAAACCCATTTGTTCGACCAATAATGAAAAAGCATTTCAATATCTACTGTTCATAGACCTCGATATTCCGGTCGGCCGGGAGCAACTTAAATACCTTGCCGAAATATATCCCGCACTCAGTGAGCGCTTAGATCTCTACATTGTGCTAACACCGGGAGAACGAACCAACAACCGTGCATTTATTGAGGAGCATAAAATCCCGGGGGTAATTGTCATCGACCAAGATCAGCAGAGCATTGGTAAACAATACAAAATCCGATCCTACCCTTCTGCTCTTCTTCTCGATCAACAACACAGGGTGTTACTATCGTCAGCCCGGACCCCGCTCGACGGATTTGCGCAACAATTTAGAAATGTAGCGCGATAGTAATATTGACAAAGCGTGCAGTTTTGTCAGCGAACTCCATGAGATTTAGGCAGCAGTACCGATAAACAGATTAACGCAAAGCAGAAAAACCGGTTAATATTGCTAAATTTCCGGGGCAAACTGATGATCTTGCAGCCCTGTTATCTCTTAAAAACCAGAATAAATGACCCAAAATCAAAAATCAGGCAACGATCCGATTAAAAGTCTGATAGAGAGTGCCAAAACATTTGCCGACAAGGCCGAAGATTTCATGGAAGAGGCGGCCGACAAACTACAGAATAGCGAAACCCTGAAAAAAGCAGGCAAGTTTCTGGAAGATAAAGTGGAAGAGCTCGAAAAGGGAGATCTCAAGGCGAAACTACAATCATTTGCCGACAAAGTGGAAGAGAAGGCAGGTGAAATTTACAAGGAGGTTGCATCGAGGGGGAAGAAGTTTACCCGTGACCAGCCAAACAAATCGGAATCGAAGGATTGAAAATCCGGAAAACACCGGATTCTGACTCAACAACGCTATAATTCAGGACATTGTTTAGTCAGAAATGGGGTCATCATTTGCCAAAACTGTGTTTGAATGTAAGATGTGTTGAGTACAGACCTGTATGCTTGCGGGGAACCGGGCTTTTGTTCAATCCATTAAATAGCTGTATCTTTGCTCGTCTGATATAGACATCTACGGCCGCTTTAATCCCCCAAATTTTCTGCCGGAACCAATGTCAGACGTTTACTTAAAGAGAAGAAATTTTTGCCAATGCGTTTTGACGATTTTAATTTAACCCCCGAACTACTTGACTCCTTATACTACATGGGGTTTGAAACTGCTACCCCCATCCAGGAACAATCGATTCCTGCTATTCTCGAAGGCAACGATCTGATTGCCTGCGCCCAGACCGGAACCGGAAAGACAGCAGCTTTTCTGCTACCTATTCTTCACTTCATTGCAGAAAAGGAGCAGCGCGACACCAGCACCCTGATTCTGGTACCCACCCGGGAACTGGCCATACAAATTGACCAACAGATTCAGGGATTGGGCTATACCCTCAACATAGCCTCTATAGCCATCTATGGCGGTGGCGACGGCAGCGACTGGGGGCAGCAGAAAGTTGCACTTACCAAAGGAGCCGACATCATTGTGGCCACCCCCGGCAAGTTGATTTCGCACCTGAATCAGGGTTATGTTAAATTCGATACCATTGAATATCTCGTGCTCGATGAAGCCGACCGAATGCTGGATATCGGATTCTACGACGATATCATGAAAATAATCTCCTTCGTGCCCAAAAAGCGGCAAACGCTTATGTTTAGTGCAACCATGCCATCCAAAATAAGATCGTTTGCCAAACAGATTCTCGACCAACCCAAAGAGATTGCATTGGAACTTTCGAAGCCGGCCGAAGGGGTAACCCAGAAAGTCTACCTGGTGTACGAAGCCCAAAAAATAAAGCTGATAAACAGCATTATCGCAGAGAAACCCGAATACCGCAGCATTCTGATTTTTAGCTCTACCAAAAGGAAGGTGAACGAAATTGTGCGCGGCCTTCGCTCAAAAAACTACAAGGTTGAAGGTATTTCATCTGACCTTGAGCAGAAGGAACGAGAGGAGATTCTTTTGCGATTCAGATCGCGCGAAACCCGTGTATTGGTTGCTACCGACGTCTTAAGCCGGGGGATAGACATCAAGGACATCAACCTGGTTGTCAATTTCGATGCGCCTTCGGATGCCGAAGATTATGTACACCGGGTGGGCAGAACAGCCAGAGCCGAAACCACCGGAGAGGCTATAACGCTCATCACCGAGCAGGATATGTTTCGGATGCACCGCATCGAGAAACTAATTGACAGGACCATTGATAAAATCCCCCTGCCCGAAGAGCTGGGAGAAGGGCCTGCCTACAGCACCCGGCCTACCACCCCGCGTGAACATATGCGCAGCAAATCGGGGAAGAAACCCCCAATGCGCCAGAAAGAGCCTGACCGCCCGATGCAAACCTCCGATGCTACGGATGGCGCACCACGCAGAAAACCCATTTTGCGCAAAAATATAAATCCAGGAAATGCCGTTTAGCCGAAGTACAAACTTCGAAAAAGCTTAAGTCTTCAGAAAATACGTTGCATCTTTTTGGTGGGCATGCACCAAATGAACAAGGCTGCCGATAACGACAGCCCTGCTACTCAAACTCCTGTTTCTGAAGCCAGATGTATCAATTTTTTGAAAGTATCTCCAACACTGCCTTTGAATCGTTGGCAGCATCTACCTGCTGATTTACGTAACGAATGTTACCATCTTTGCCAATAATGAAGGTCCATCGCGAAGCGGTTACTCCGCGGGTGAGCTGAAACTCCGTTTCATCGACAATACGCGAAAGAACACCCCCGTCGCGGGTAGGCACGCCATACAATGCAGCCACTGCCCCGTTGAAATCGGAAAGGAGTGGGTAATTGAGCTGATGGGCCTTTTTAAAAACCTTCAGCGCAGCAACGTCGTCGCCACTAATTCCCAATACAATTGCATCGTGTGCTTCTATACCGGCCAATTCGTCGCGGTAACTGCAAGCCTGTGCGGTGCATCCACCTGTCATGGCTGCCGGGTAAAAAAAGATCACGATATTTTTCTTGCCTACATAATCAGCCAACTTCCAGAGCTGGTCATTATCGGCAGGGACCCCAAACATTGGTGCCTTATCTCCAACGCTAAGCGGCGTTTGCGCATAAGCTGCCGCAGCAACAAACAACATCAATAGAGAGAAATAAAATTTTTTCATGTTCAGTTGATTGATAATTTTACTCTACAACCAACAACAAGTCAAATTGTTGAGATTCATTTAAAAGTTTTTTTTGGCGCAAAACATCAACCCTATAAACGGGAGTAAAAGGAGCCTGGCAGGCAGTTACATCTATTAAAAATTGATGTAACTTTGATTAAGCAATTTCTCACAGAGATCGATTCTTTATGGCTGCTTACTAAACTCCAAAACTATGAATATCAAACGACTGCTATTACTTATTCTATTGTTTTCGACGCCTCATCTGATGGCACAGGAGCCTGCCTCGCTTGTACGCATCGAATTGAAAGATGGCAATACCTTTGTCGGACAAATTCAGGAGGAACATGAAGAGACCCTAAATTTGCTGACGGAGCAATATGGCATCTTGCTATTGAACAAGTCGGATATTAAAACCCGCATTCCATTAACAGATGTTCAGAAAACCCGAAACGAATACTGGCTGCCCAATCCGCAGTCGACCCGTTATTTTTGGGCGCCCAACGGCTATGGACTTAAGGCAGGCGAGTCGTATTATCAAAACATCTGGGTCTTTTACAATCAGGCCTCAGTTGGACTTACCGACCATTTCTCTGTGGGAGC
>DIUI01000092.1 GCA_002428215.1 Prolixibacteraceae bacterium UBA6162 | reverse complement strand
GGGTAATTGAGCTGATGGGCCTTTTTAAAAACCTTCAGCGCAGCAACGTCGTCGCCACTAATTCCCAATACAATTGCATCGTGTGCTTCTATACCGGCCAATTCGTCGCGGTAACTGCAAGCCTGTGCGGTGCATCCACCTGTCATGGCTGCCGGGTAAAAAAAGATCACGATATTTTTCTTGCCTACATAATCAGCCAACTTCCAGAGCTGGTCATTATCGGCAGGGACCCCAAACATTGGTGCTTTATCTCCAACGCTAAGCGGCCTTTGCGCATAAGCTGCTGAAGCAACAAACAACATCAATAGAGAGAAATAAAATTTTTTCATGTTCAGTTGATTGATAATTTTACTCTACAACCAACAACAAGTCAAATTGTTGAGATTCATTTAAAAGTTTTTTATGGCGCAAAACATCAACCCTATAAACGGGATTAAAAGGAGCCTGGCTGGCAGTTACATCTATTAAAAATTGATGTAACTTTGATTAAGCAATTTCTCGCAGAGATCGATTCTTTATGGCTGCTTACTAAACTCCAAAACTATGAATATCAAACGACTGCTATTACTGATTCTATTGTTTTCGACGCCTCATCTGATGGCACAGGAGCCTGCCTCGCTTGTACGCATCGAACTGAAAGATGGCAATACCTTTGTGGGACAAATTCAGGAGGAACATGAGGAGACCATAAATTTGCTAACGGAGCAGTATGGGATCCTGCTATTGAACAAGTCGGATATTAAATCCCGCATTCCATTAACAGATGTTCAGAAAACCCGAAACGAATACTGGCTGCCCAATCCGCAGTCGACCCGTTATTTTTGGGCGCCCAACGGCTATGGACTTAAGGCAGGCGAGTCGTATTATCAAAACATCTGGGTCTTTTACAATCAGGCCTCAGTTGGACTTACCGACCATTTCTCTGTGGGAGCAGGCATGGTTCCTTTGTTTCTCTTCGATGGCACACCCTCCCCTGCCTGGCTTGTCCCCAAGTTCTCGCTGCCGCTGGTGCCCGGTTATCTTAACCTTGGGGCAGGTGCTTTTCTGGGGACCATCCTGGGTGAAAGTAAAAGCGGATTCGGGTTACTATATGCGACTACAACATTCGGGAGCACCGACCGTAACTTTAGTATGGGACTCACCTATGGTTATGCCGGCGGAGAGTGGCTGAAGGCCCCTGTCATCAATCTGAGCGGCATGGAGCGGGTTGGATCGAGAGGCTACCTGATTACCGAAAATTATATCATAACAGCTCAGGGTGAAATAGGCGTAATCCTGAGTTTCGGGGGTAGGACAATTATCCGGAATATAGGCGTTGATTACAGTCTGATCATTCCTGTAATTCCCGACACTAACGCGTTTATTGCCGTGCCGTTTCTGGGGATAACTGTGCCCATTGGTAAAAAAAGATAGCGGCTTTGTTGAAAAAAAATCACAACTGGATATAGCCGTTTCATTCAACACCCTGATTAAGGACTATATTTGTGCAACTGATGGGTAACAACAACAAATACGTTGAGACCCCCCTGATGAAGCAATACTATTCCATCAAGGCGAAGCATCCCGATGCGGTCTTGTTGTTCAGGGTGGGCGACTTTTACGAAACCTTTGGCGAAGATGCCATTAAGGCAGCCGATATTTTGGGGATTACCCTCACCCGCAGAGCCAACGGAGCAGCAAACTTTGTCGAACTGGCCGGTTTCCCATACCATGCCATCGACACCTACCTGCCAAAGCTGGTGCGTGCCGGACAACGAGTTGCCATTTGTGAGCAGCTCGAAGATCCAAAACTCACTAAAACCATTGTTAAAAGAGGTATCACCGAACTGGTAACGCCCGGTATATCAATCAACGATCACATTCTCGAGAACCGCGAAAACAATTTTTTGGCATCGGTGCATTTCGATAAAAAATCGGCCGGAGTAGCCTTTCTCGATATCTCCACCGGTGAGTTTCTTACCGCACAGGGATCGTTCGAATACGTCGATAAGCTACTTAGCTCGTTTCAGCCAAAAGAGGTTTTGTATCAGCGCGGCCGTTCGCAGGAGTTCACAGAACGCTTCGGATCTAAATATTACACCTATCATCTCGACGACTGGGTGTATACCGAAGAGGCCTCTTTTGACCGCCTGTCGCGCCATTTCCAGATTAAATCGCTGAAAGGATTTGGCGTTGACAATCTGCCACTGGGGGTAGTTGCCTCGGGAGCGGTTTTGCATTATCTCGATTTAACCCAGCATCTGCAGATACAGCATATCAGCCATTTGAGCCGCATCGAAGAAGAACACTATGTGTGGCTCGACCGGTTTACCATCCGGAATCTGGAACTCTTCTCTACCCTCTACGAAGGAGCGAAGTCGCTGCTCCAGGTTACAGACAGGACCATCTCACCTATGGGTTCACGCATGCTTCGCCGCTGGATGGCACTACCCCTCAAAGAGCTTGGGCCAATCAGGGAAAGGCACGATGTAGTAGAGACCTTCCAGAAGGAGGAGTTGCTCAAAGAGAAGCTCGAAGAGCAGTTGCGGCTCATTGGCGATCTCGAGAGGCTCATCTCCAAAGTGGCTGTAGGCCGAATATCGCCCCGTGAGGTGGCTCAGATTATGACTGCATTAACGGCACTGGTTCCCATTAAAGAGGCTTGTGGTACATCGGAAAACGCAACCCTGAGACGGTATGCAGAACAGCTCAACCCATGCGATTCTATTCGGGAAAGAATTGGGCGTGAGCTCACCGAAGCTCCGCCGGTGCAGGTCAGCAAAGGAAGGGTTATCGCACCCGGGGTTTCAGATGAACTCGACGAGCTGCGCGATCTGGCATTTTCGGGCAAGGATTACCTCGCACGCATGCAAAAATCACTGAGTGAAACCTATGGAATCCCTTCACTCAAAATCAGCTTTAACAATGTTTTTGGATACTACATTGAGGTGCGCAACACCCACCGCGACAAAGTACCCGAAAACTGGATACGGAAACAAACCCTGGTGAGTGCCGAACGTTACATTACAGAGGAACTCAAGGAATACGAATCAAAAATTCTGGGAGCCGAAGAGAAGATCTTGTCGCTCGAGACCAGACTCTTCAATGATATCGTATTTGCCTTGTCGGATTACATCTCAGCCATTCAGCTTAATGCAGTTATGCTGGCCAGAATCGACTGCCTGCTATCGTTCGCCACCCTGGCATCGGCTTATAACTACTGCAGGCCTGAAATGAACGATGGTTTCGACATTGACATCCGGGGGGGGCGGCATCCGGTAATCGAACGACAACTGCCCATTGGGGAAGAGTATATTGCCAACGACTTGCTTTTAAATCAGGATGATCAGCAAATAATTATCATTACCGGGCCCAATATGGCCGGAAAGTCGGCTCTCCTCCGACAAACAGCACTTATCGTGCTGCTGGCCCAGATGGGTAGTTTTGTGCCCGCGGCGGCGGCAAAAATCGGATTGGTAGATAAAATATTTACCCGGGTTGGTGCGTCGGACAACATTTCGCTGGGCGAATCTACCTTTATGGTGGAGATGAACGAAGCCGCCAGTATACTGAACAATGTATCGAACCGAAGCCTGATTCTGCTCGATGAACTCGGACGCGGCACTTCCACCTACGATGGAATATCGATTGCCTGGTCGATTGTGGAATACCTCCACGAACACCCGAGAGCCAAAGCAAAAACCCTGTTCGCTACCCATTACCACGAATTGAATGAGATGGAAAACGGATTCGGCAGGGTAAAAAACTACAACGTTTCAATTAAAGAGCTGGGGAACAAGGTCATCTTCCTGCGCAAACTTACCCGGGGAGGAAGCAACCACAGTTTTGGTATCCATGTAGCTGCAATGGCAGGAATGCCGCGCAGTGTAGTGCAGCGGGCCGAGGAGATTCTGAAACAGCTGGAGCAGTCGCATAAGCAGGATAACCTCGCTAAACCACTCGAAATGATTGCCCCAACCAGAGAAGGGGTACAACTCAGTTTCTTTCAGCTCGACGATCCGGTGCTGAAACAGATTCGCGATGAGATAAAAAACCTCAATATCGACCAGCTTACGCCCCTCGAAGCACTCAATAAACTCAATGAGATTAAAAAACTGACCGGATTAAAATAGGAAAGGTATTTTTTTATAAACGACGTTTGGTGAGAAAAAAATAAGGCGTATATTTGCTGCGCGAAAATTAATGAGTTCTTTTCAGGCCGGACCTTCCGGAATGTATTCATACTGCGGGAATAGCTCAGTTGGTAGAGCACGACCTTGCCAAGGTCGGGGTCGCGAGTTCGAGTCTCGTTTCCCGCTCCCTTTGAAAGCGTAAAATTCCGGTTTTACGCTTTTATTTTTTTAAGCCTTTTTGTTTGCCCGGATGGTGGAATGGTAGACACGTTGGACTTAAAATCCAATGGCCTTTGGGCTGTGGGGGTTCAAGTCCCCCTCCGGGTACTTTTAGACTCTGATAATGCACTGAAATACAGTATATTGTCAGAGTTTTTCTTTTATTACTGAAACCATGTGTAGATATAAGGCGGTAGGCCTTTCACTTTGAACTCCGTTTCCTTATCCAAACTTCAATAAAACCATATATCCAGTAGTTGCTTTGAAAGGGTGCGTATCACCTCGAAGCTGGTGCAGTAAACCTGACGTCGACAAACAGTGGCCTGTGGTCTGATGCAATTTTTTCTTCCATTACCATTTCATAGTATACGTTGTAGGTCGCACCCCTGCTTGTATATCCCAGAATATAATCCAGTGTTACCCTGGGTTCTCCCGATGGGAATGTTTTAGTTTCAGGATTGGAAAGAATTTGCCAGTCCCGTTTCAATACCTCGATAGGTTCAGAATCGGGAGTTGCATTTAAATCTCCCATCAAGAATACGGGTTTGTTATATTCGCCCACAGCATCTGTGATTATTCTTACCGACTCAATTCTTTCTTCGTTTTTAAGCGAAAGGTGCGTGTTGACTACCACATAATTGTTAAGTTCCACCAGCAGCGCTGTCCGGGGTTCATCCGCACCGGGCAGGGCAATTTTTCTCACAGAAACCGGCTTTTCCCTCGTCAGCATTCCATTGCCGTACTTACCCCCGTCGTGCAAAATAGAATAGCCGAAGGAGGCATACATGCCCGTTTGTTCCGACAGCAGTTTGAGCAGGTCAATATTGCCGCTTCGCCCAACCACACTGTCAACCTCCTGCAAGCCAACCACCTCTGGATTAACATTGATGATTAGCCGGCCAATCCGTTCAATATCGATTGTGTTATCCATCCCTCTGCCGTGGCGTATATTGTAGCACAGTAGTCGATGGGTGTTTTCCTTCTGCAGGTATGTTTGAGCTTCCGATTTGAATACCAACAGCGTTACTATTGATATTGCCAGCAAAAATCTATTCATGGTTGTAGTATAGTTGTGATTCGAAAAACCACCGTGAATGTCAAAAAACGACTGACAAAGAAAACCCTCTGATTTGTCTCAATTTTCCAATCACTGACCCAAATGTATATATTTATCTCACTTATTTCAACAACGACTAATTATGATGACCACATTACATGAGAGAAGCAGGCAAATTCCCTGAACAGGGAAGATAAAGCAACTACCTCATGATTAATGATATTCACAGACTTCAGTTGGGCTTTAAACCCATGCCAAGGCATTTTGTCATGCAATCCAGCCTCTCGGCTGCGAACAGAGTAAAATCGCAGCCAACAATCCCAAATGGCATCGGGTAGCCAAAAACGAAGCTCTTTGCAAAAATTATATCTTTGATTTTTGAAAAGAATCAACATGTGCCAACACCATACCTTTATGCAGCTCGCCATTGAGCAGAGCTTTCAGAGCATCCATCTTAATCAGGGCGGTCCTTTTGGGGCTATCGTGGTGAAAGACAACCAAGTTGTGGGGAAGGGAAGCAACGCCGTAACATCGACCAACGATCCGACTGCCCATGCCGAGGTAATGGCTATAAGAGAAGCGTGTAAAACACTCGGCACCTTTCAGTTACAGGGGTGCATTCTCTACACTTCATGCGAACCTTGCCCTATGTGTCTTGGAGCCATATACTGGGCCCGGCCCGACAAAGTATATTATGCCAATACCCGCGACGATGCGGCCAGCATTGGCTTCGACGACAACTTTATCTACCAGGAAATTGGCTTGTCGATACCGGAGAGGAAAATTCCCTTCGAGCAGATTGGCCGGAATGAGGCATTGGCGATTTTTGAAGAGTGGCAGAAAAAACCCGATAAAGTGGCTTACTAAAATACAGCCTTTGTTATTATAGCAACCAAAAGCAATCCATCATAAAATCTCGAACCCCAAAATACGATAACCACGATACCCATGAATACTCGTAAAAAAATTCTCCCGATTGTAGCATCCATTGCAGCCCTTACCGCTGGCTGCAGTTTGCCACCTGAGCAACCTGTGAACTTTGTAGTGATCTACCTCGACGATATGGGCTACGGCGATCTCTCAATTACAGGGGCTTCCGGCTTTAAAACACCCAACATCGACCGTATGGCCCGGGAGGGAATTATGTTTACCCATTTCTACGCACCACAGGCCGTTTGCACTGCCTCCAGGGCTGGTTTGCTCACCGGGTGCTACCCGAACCGGCTGGGATTTTCCGGAGCACTCGACCACAGTGCCACCAGAGGTATCAATCCTGAAGAGGAGACCCTGGCCGAAATTTTGAAAGCTAAGAACTATGCCACAGCAATCTTTGGCAAATGGCACCTTGGTCACCTGCCCGAATTCCTTCCGCTGCAGCATGGATTCGATGAATTTTACGGAATTCCTTACTCCAACGATATGTGGCCGTTCCACCCAACCGGTGGAGAATATTACCCTCCTCTTCCCCTGATTGAAGGGAATACAACCATTCAGACCAATCCGGACCAATCGCTCTTTACACAACAGTTTACCGAACGAACCGTTCAGTTCATGGTTGCCAACCAAAACAAACCCTTTTTTGCTTACCTGGCCCATCCAATGCCCCATGTTCCCCTCTTCGTTTCTGAACAATTTGCAGGAAAATCGGACCAGGGACTTTATGGTGACGTAATGATGGAGCTCGACTGGAGCGTTGGCCGAATTATGCATGTACTCGATAGTCTGAATCTATCCAATCGGACTTTGGTAATTTTCACGTCCGACAATGGCCCGTGGATCAACTATGGCAATCATGCAGGGAGTACGGGTGGCTTACGCGAAGGCAAAGGCACTACATGGGAGGGTGGACAGCGGGTTCCGGCCATTATGTGGTGGCCAGGCAAACTCCCGGAAGGGAGCATCTCCGCTGGTTTGTCGTCTGCCATCGACCTGCTTCCTACCATTGCTGAAATTGCAGGAGTAGCTCTGCCTGAGCAACCCATCGACGGAGTAAGCCTAATGCCATTGCTGGAGGATCCCAATGCTGCCTCACCCCG
>DIUI01000142.1 GCA_002428215.1 Prolixibacteraceae bacterium UBA6162 | reverse complement strand
GATTGGGCTTTACTTTTACACCGCTTCCCCCGATATCGCTGCTCAGCTTTAGATACTCAACTGTTTTGTCGATCGAAGCGCGCAAGGCATTTCGGTCGGGTTGGTCAAACTGCTGATTGGTACCCATACCCACAATTTCAACGGGACTGCCCCTAAAAAGCTTCCGAATCTCTTTTCGTTCATGTTTGCCCAGGGATGGAGTCACTCCATGGGCATGATCGACCCTAAGTTCGACCCCTGTTACCCCGGATGTGAAACATAAATCAATCAGTTCAGAAAGTTGCAGATCATGTCCCCACGTATATGTTACCAATCCAAAGCGGATATTGCGTCGGCGGGCATTTTTCTGAATCTGCGACCAGGAGTTACCAGGCAACAATGCTGCCCCCGACAAAATCAGCAAACGCATAAGAAACTCCCTTCTGCGTAATTCAATAGTATTCATTGATCGTGAAAATTGAAAATGATTGCCAAAGTTTGAATTCGAAAATTAAGCAAAAAAATAAAGCCAAGTGGCAAATTTTATGCTATTAGAAAGCAAGTATATACATTTAAAAAGGCTTTTAATGTGATAAAACCATCACCAGCGCTCCAATACCCCATATTCTTGGGTAAGAAACCGACGTAGATTTATATTTTTACATCCTATAAAAACCCTGGGGGTCAACCTCGCTGAAAATCAGCTATGAAACATATAAGCACTTTATTACTTTTTTGGTCCATTTTTGCTTTACCCGCATTCGCCACAAAGCAAACCGCAAAGGAGATAATCTTCGATGCATCTGCCCAAAACACTATAGCTCCCACATTGTTTATCGACTGCCGGAGGTGTGATCTCAACTATATCAGAACCGAAATAAAGTTTGTTAACTATGTACGTGACCCGGAGCTTGCCGACATTCACGTTTTTGTAACCGATGTGCTCACTGCCGGTGGAGGAAGAGTCTACCAATTGACCTTTATTGGACGACAGCAGTTTGAAGGAACACGTTATACGCTTGACCATTTTATTGACCACAACAAAACCTCCGATGAAATCCGAAGGGAGCTCACACGGCAGATTCAGTTGGGCGTCTCTTCGTTTGTACTGCGGACCCCACTGGCACAGCAATTCGTTGTCACCTACAACGATCAAAATGGAACGGTACAACAAAACAGAGAGGAAGACGCCTGGGACTACTGGGTCTTTCAGGCCTACATCGGGAGTGTTCAGTTTAATATGGAATCGAACCAATCCAATCTCAATTCCCGTTGGGGAATTTTTGCCGACCGGGTCACGGAGGCATGGAAAATTCGTATCAGACCCTATTTTAACTATGGCTATGTAAAAATACAGACCGATGAGCGTTCGGAACCTGTGTTCCGGAGTAATCAGCGTCACGGAATGGACAACTACGCATTGAAAAGCATAAACGATCACTGGTCGGCTGGTATTTTTGCCACCTATCTAACTTTCAGTCAGCGCAACATCAAGCACGAGATACATATTTCGCCAGGAATTGAGTACAGTATATTCCCTTATGAGGAGTCATCCCGAAAAGCAATAAAATTCACGTATATGGTTGGTTATGGATACAATGCCTATTACAATGAAACCATATTTAACACCACTCAGGAGACTCTTTTCGGCCAGCAGTTTCGTGGCGTGGTAAATATCAGGCAGCCTTGGGGCAGTGTTGAGACCGGTCTGGTAGGATCCCATTACCTGCACGATATTGACCGGCATCGGGTAGAATTTTATGGGCAGACAAATCTGAGGGTTTTCGAAGGATTCTCGCTCTCGTTTCAGGCTGAATACAATATCATCCGGGATCAGCTTTCGCTTCCCAAAGGGAGTGCTTCACTGGAAGAAGTGCTGCTGAGACAAAGAGAACTGGCCACCGACTTTTTCTTTTCAAGTTCCATAGCCATTACCTATACTTTTGGATCAAAGTTTACCAATATTGTCAATACCAGATTTTGATCCTCATTCATCAGACCGCTCTTCCAGAGCATTTTTTGTTATCAGAAGGATAAAAATAAAGTGATAATATTTCGGATAGAACCAACATCCCAAGTTTCCATATAAGTGTTTATCCGGCCTTGCTAATAAAAAGAGAATCCTCCTGCCAGAAAGCAGAAGGATTCAACTAAAGTTTGCTTGTTTGGAAACTACCGTATAATTAGTTTCTCAGTCTGCACTCCCTGATAGGTTTTCAGAACAACCACATACATACCTTTTGACATAGTGGTAGTAGGTAATTGCATTCGGGATTGAGTTAATGTAGTCTGATAAACCAAACGACCGTCCAATCCGACAATCGAAAGAGTAGCATTATCATAGGTTTGGGAGGGATCGACATCGATGGTCACATGCGTAGAAGCCGGATTGGGATAAAGTTTCATAAACGACTCCATGTTTAAAGGCAGAGGCGCGCTTGTAGGAGTTTCAGGAATCAGCACAGCATCGATTACATGTACCACCCCATTGTCGGTCACGATGTCGGCAGTGGTAACTTTCGCTCCATTGA
>DIUI01000112.1 GCA_002428215.1 Prolixibacteraceae bacterium UBA6162 | reverse complement strand
CGATGGTTACAGGCGCCAGAGTGCCGATAGTGCTATCGAGCCGGGGCGATTCAGAAGCCACCAAACTCAACTCAATAGCCTTAGCCGCCCTGCTGAGCTAAATATGCCTCTATGGAAAAGTTCCTGATACTGGCAATCAACCCCGGATCTACCTCCACCAAATTTGCCGTTTATGAAAATGAACGCTGTATCCTCAGTAAAACATTGCGTCATTCGGTCGAGGAGATGGCGGAATACAAGCAGGTAACCGATCAGTTCGATTTTCGAAAGGGATTGATCATCGATGCCCTGGTTCAGGAAGGAATTCCTGTCGATTCAATTAAGCATATTATTGGAAGAGGAGGTTTAACGTACCCTTTGGAATCGGGAGTCTACCGGGTTAACAATCTGATGCTTGAACATGTACGAGCAGGGGTAATGGGACAGCACGCCAGTAACCTTGGGCCACTCATTGCCGATTATATAGCGTTGCAAATCCCCAGAGCTACGGCCTATATTGCCGATCCGGTGGTAACCGATGAGATGGAAGCTGTAGCCCGATTTTCGGGCCATCCAAAATTTGAACGCAAATCGATTTTTCATGCCCTGAATCAAAAGGCAATTTCCCGGATGCATGCCTCTAAAATCGGTGTGGCTTATGAATCGCTCAACCTTATAGTGGCCCATCTGGGGGGCGGTATCTCTGTAGGAGCACACAAAAACGGCCGGGTAATCGATGTGAACAATGCCCTTAACGGCGAAGGGCCTTTCAGTCCGGAGCGTTCGGGGACCTTGCCGGTTGGTCAGTTGATTGATCTCTGTTTCAGCGGACAATTCGACAGGGAACAGCTTCACCGCATGGTATTGGGCGAAGGCGGTTATGTGGCCTATTTGGGCACCAATAGCGCACTCGAGGTTGAACGGGCTGCTGCCGCCGGCGATCAAAAGGCGGCGGCGGTTCAGGAGGCGCTGGGATATCAGCTGGCCAAACATATCGGGGCTATGGCTGTTGTATTGAACGGGGAAGTCGATGCAATTCTTCTCACGGGCGGTCTTGCCCATAACCGCGATCTTACCTCCTACGTGGATAAAAAAGTGAAGTTTCTGGCCAAGGTTTATTGTTATCCCGGTGAAGATGAGCTTGAAGCTCTTGCACACAATGCGCTGCGAGTGGCCCGTGGAGAGGTAGTTCCTCGGGAATATGCCTTGGTTTAGCTGAAAACCGCTATATTTGGATGCATGCCGCTGTAATCTCTTATTGGAAATTGCTGCTCTAAACATCTGTCCTATGTTTCTATTAGCTTTGCCACATTTTACCTTGCCTCTGCAGAATCCGATATTAATTTTCAGTCTGATTCTGTTCATTATACTATTTTCTACCCTCGTATTAAACAAACTATCAATTCCTCATTTGGTAGGATTGATTATTGCAGGTGCAATCATTGGACCTGCCGGTCTTAATCTGATGCTTCGCGACAGCAGTGTCATCTTATTTGGTACCGTTGGATTGTTATACATCATGTTTCTGGCCGGACTCGAGATAGATATTTCGGAGTTTAAAAAAAATAGCTTTAAAAGTATTGTCTTCGGATTCTACACTTTCATTATTCCTATGACTCTGGGAACACTTATGGGTTATTATCTTCTGGAGTTCTCAATTCTCACTTCTGTTTTGCTGGCAAGTATGTTTGCCTCTCATACTTTAATTGCCTATCCTATCGTCAGCAAGCTGGGTATAATTAAAAACCGGGCAGTTAATCTGGCAGTTGGCGGAACCATGATAACCGATACGGCAGCCCTTATAGTACTTGCTGTTATTTCGGGAATGTCTATGGGTGAGCTTTCCGAAGCTTTTTGGATTCGTATCACCTTATCAATGGTGATATTCGGATTGATTGTACTTGTCTTGTTTCCAATGATTGGCAGGTGGTTTTTTAAGCGATACGGCGATAGTATTTTGCAGTACATTTTTGTACTTGGCATGATATTCTTGGGAGGGTTTCTTGCCGAAGTGGCAGGTATCGAGGCTATTATTGGGGCATTTCTTGCTGGCTTGGCACTCAATCGGCTTATTCCCAGAACCTCTCCCTTAATGAATCGAATTGAATTTGTAGGAAATGCCCTATTTATACCGTTTTTTCTAATCGGGGTTGGGATGCTTATTGATTACCGGTCATTTTTCAATGACGTTCAAACCTTAAAAGTTGGGGCATTTATGACAATAACTGCAACGGGGTCTAAATTTTTGGCAGCATGGCTAACACGGAAAACATTTCGCCTCACTTTGGATGAGCAGAAGGTTATTTTTGGTCTTAGCAATGCTCAGGCAGCTGCTACCCTTGCAGCCATTCTGGTAGGTTATAATATTATTCTGGGATACGATGAGGCAGGTTTGCCCCTGCGCTTGCTCAATGATAGCGTTTTGAATGGAACCATTCTTATGATTCTTATTACCTGCACACTTGCCTCGGTTAGCGCTCAGAAAGGTGCTCAAGGGATCGCGCTAAGTGAATCTATTTCTGGCGATGTAGAGGGGCCTGAAGTCGATTCCGATGAAAGAATTCTTATCCCGCTCAGCAATCTTGATACTGTTGAAGAGCTTGTAAATTTGGGAAATACAGTTAAATCAAAAGCAAAAAACAGTCAGCTTATCGGGCTCAATATTTTAAATTCTTACAACAATTCTGCTGCCGATGAGAAAAGCGCTCAGAAGCTGATGGAGATAGCCGAGAAAGTTTCGGCAGCCTCAGATAACATTCTCGTACCTTTGGTTAGGTATGATTCGAATATTGTTAATGGTATTACCCATGCAGCCAAGGAAAAAAAGGTTACCGATATCATTATTGGTTTGCATCACAAATCTGGAATAAGAGATTCTTTCTTGGGGAATATGTCGGAAGGAATTTTGTCGCGAAACAATATAACGGTAATGATATACAGGGGTTTGCAGCCGATGTCTACCATCCGGCGGAATCTGGTATTTATTCCTCATAATGCCGAAAAGGAGGTTGGTTTTCCATATTGGTTGTTGCGCATATGGAATATTGGCCGAAATACCGGATCAAAACTGGTGTTTTACTCTACCCCTGAAATCATAAAGCTGTTATCGACGGTTCATTTAGACCATCCAGTTGAAGCTGAATTTCGTGAATTTACAGATTGGGACGATATTCTGGTGTTGTCGCGTGAGGTTAAAAGTGACGACAACCTAATTTTTGTTTTGAGTAGACCCAACTACGCTTCCTATCATAGTTTTATGGCTAAAATATCTGGTTATCTTGGAAAATATTTTGATCAAAATAATTTTACATTGGTCTATCCAAAACAGATGGAGGCCGATAAGGTAGCTGATTTCAATCCGTCGGATCCTTCAATGTATTATCCTATGACCGGGAATCTTCAGAAACTCGATGAAATATTCTCTACCATCGGGAGACTTATGCGCCGCAAATAAAGCGCTCCTGCACGGTCGGGTTAAATCCCAACAAAAGTGGATGTATAGTCTTCCGTGTCTTTTTATCGACTTGATGGTATGTTTTGGAAACAATAAATTTTATTTGCGAGCCTAACATTTGAAGCAGCTATTTTGCCTCTGTTTATCTGATGTTTAAGTCGTAAGTAAAACCTGTTAGCTCCTCGCTTACCTTCCACAAACGCGCTGCTGCTGCCTCATTGCGCGACCGCTTCGATGAGGTAACCCGAACCGGGCGACCACGCAATTCATGGAAACCATCAGGTCCATAGTATTCCCCGCCCCGAACTTCCGGATCCAGGGCTGCCCTCAGGGTGGGCAATGCACCGGCTTCGGCCGACTGGCCAAACCTCGGGAAGAGGTAGCGCAGTACCGGCGACATATTCCGACCCAGGAGGGTAGAGGAGACCCCTGGATGAGATGCCACCGAAACTATTGGCAATTTCGCAGCAACGAGCTTGCGCTGCAATTCATAACTGTACATTAAACACGCCAGTTTACTCTGGCCATAGGCGGCTATTTTGTTGTACCCCTTTTCCGATTGCAGGTCATTAAAATTGATGCGGCCATATTTGTGCATCAAACTGCTAAGCGATACTACCCTTGCCTGATTACTCTTGAGCAAGAGCGGCATCAGAAGCCCGGTAAGCAGGAAATGGCCCAGATAATTTGTCCCCAACTGACTCTCAAATCCATCTTCGGTTTTTGAATAGGGTGGCACCATAA
>DIUI01000082.1 GCA_002428215.1 Prolixibacteraceae bacterium UBA6162 | reverse complement strand
TACCCCACAATGCCATACTAATGGCCAATCCGTGCAGTGTGCTGGATAGCCCCCAAATGTTTTGAATGGTTTGCTCGGCACCTGAGATAACAACAGTATCGAATCCAAATAGGAACCCGGCCAAAGAAGCAACAATGGCACTTTTGAAAAGATATATCCTGCTTTGCATAGGTATAATAGAATAATAATAGAATAGAAAAGTGGTAATCGGCTAATCGATTTTTACCCTTTCCCCATTTGTTTAGGATATGGTTATCCCGGCATTCAAAACTAATATTTTTTGAGTGTTCACCACATAATATAACAGGTGGTTAAGGGCTCGGCTAATTTGAGATGCTTTCCCGGACTTACATTGATTGAAAATAAGCGGGATCCGATATCTTCCCTATAAAATATGATTCGGGTGAACTCGTGATTGAACGAAATCACCCGGGGTCAAAAATAAAAATCCCGCGAAAAGCGGGATTTTTACATTGAACATTAACTACCATTAAAAACCCGGATTTTGAGGCATCTCTTTGGTAAGGTTTGCATCAATTACCGATTGCGGAATTGGATACAGAAGATCTTTTTGTGCAATCCACTGACCTCCGTTTAAGTTGTATTTTTTAACCCTTTCCATCCACTTGCCTGTTCTAAGCAGCGACCACCTTCTGTGTTCTTCAAGAAACAATTCTCTTGAACGTTCGTCCAGTATAAAATCGATGGTAACATCTGCTGCGGTTATTTCGCTCGCATTCGACCTTCTGCGAATAACGTTAATTGTGTTGGCTGCATCGGCAGGTTTGTTCAGCAAGAGCTCTGCTTCTGCCTTAATAAGATAGGTTTCTGCAAGTCTAAGATAGGTTAGATCTTTGTGCATGAAATATTCATTCATGTTATTGGGATCGGTACCCTCAGCTTTTCTTGAGAAGGGCCAGTTAAATACCCCTTTGCGCGTTGCGGTAATATCACGACTCCAATCGAGATGGAGGGTGTCACCATAGGCCCAACCCGGAGGCAGATTGTCGGCAGGATAAGGCGAATTCATCTGTGCATTTCCCAATACGAAATATTTTCTGATGGCATGCTCTGAGAATCGGTGATCTTTAGGTTCGTAAATATCCAAAGCCCATTTTGTAAGTGAAGCCCTGCCATAGCCAAGGCCGCCGCGCTCCCAGGTATGTACTATGGGTCTTACTCCTCCAACAGAGATGTTCCAGAAACGGCTCAAATGGTACCTGCGAAGTACACTTCCTCCACCCCCTGTAATCTTCAATCCAAACTGAAAGACCCATAGAGCTTCTGTGTTCCCATCCTCTCTGTTGGTATTACCTTCCCAGAACATATCCATGAAGGGAACACCGGGTTGATTTGCTCTCACGCCATAACGCTGGGTAATGAGCTTGTAGTTTGGAGTGCCGATAACCTTATCTGCGAATTTAAGTGCTTCCGCAGGGTTATTCATTGCCAGGTAGGTTTCGGCCAAAAGATGTTGTACTGCTCCTCGGGTTATTCTTCCTTTGAGCGAAGGCTCCACTCCTACATGTATTTCTGCAAATAGCAGATCCTGTATCATTTGTGCCCTTACTTCAGGAACCGGAGTTCGTTCCCAATCGGTTTTGATGTTGGCACCGGAGGATTCTTCGAGCGAAAGAGGAACAGCACCCCAGCCATAGGTCAGGTGGCGATAGGCCCATGCTCGCATTGCACGTGCTTCTGCAATTACCCGATTTTTATTTTGATCTTCAGTGCCACTGCCTCCGGACCAATTCACATCATCTCGTCCTTCGGCCTGATTGATTATAGTATTGGCTGAATTGATTACGTTGTAGAGCCATTTAAAAACCATGTCAATCTCCGTATTGTTAGGATTGTTCTGCTCACGCCACAATTCTGCAACTACATAGAATCCGGGGTTTTGGTGATTCGTAACACTGTTGTCGGTGCCTGTCATAAACATCGCACCCATCATCATATGGTCTCCGGTGGAACTCTCCTTTTCTCGTCTAACTTGTCCGTAAAGGCCGTTAAGACCGGTTTCAAAACCATCCAGTGTTGTAAATAGTGTTTCGGATGTAATGATATGGGGAGGTTGCTCGTTTAACAGATCTTGATCGCATGCGGGAAAGAGCGAGATAAAAACAAGCATGATTGCCGCTATGAATATTTTATTTTTCATACTATTTATTCTTAAGTTCATTGAGTAAATTAAAAATCAAGGGTTAATCCGAAAACAAACTCTTTCTGCAGTGGAGTCTGACGTTGTCCGGCCAGTTCAGGATCAAGACCTCTCCAATTTGTTATGGTACCCAGGTTCCGACCGGTAGCATATAATCTAAGTCGGTCGATTTTAAATTTAGTCAAAAGACTGGGAGGGATGTTGTAGGAAACGGACACATCTTTAAATCGTATAAAACTTGCATCTTCATAAATTGCACCCTGAATTCCCGACATCCATTCTGCATTGAGATGATTGATGATCCACTCATTGGTTGGATTTTCGGGTGTCCACCAATTCTTTTTGATGGTATTCCTTCTTACATCTGCCCAAACATAATCCGAGAGCAGGGGATTCACTTTTGTAACGCCATGAACGCCATGTATAAAGAAATCGAGACTGAAATTTTTATAGGTAAAAGTGTTGGTTATACCCCACAGTAACTTTGGGTCTTGTTGTCCAAGAATTTGTCTGTCGGATGCATCCAGTTTTCCATCCTTGTTCAGATCCTGGAGTTTTACAAATCCGGGTCTTGAACCATATTTTAAGGCTTCGGCTGCTTCATCCAATTGCCAGGTGCCTTCCCAGAAGTAGTCATAATTTACCCTGATGGGCTTTCCAATAAACCAGCGGTTGGCTACATCATCAATTTCAACACCCTGGTCATCGAGCGTACCATAAATCGATACTATTTTGTTTACACCGTAGGCAAGGTTCGCTGAAGTGTACCATCTGAAGTTGGAGGTCACAATATTTCGTGATTGTAGTGAGAGTTCTATTCCTCTATTTTCGGTTTCTCCAATGTTTTGTGTAATGGAGGTTATCCCATGAATAGCGGAGATACTCCTGTTTAATAATAGATCGGTAGTATTGGTCTTGAAAAAATTAATATCTCCCGATATCCTGCTTTGGAGCATGGCAAAGTCCAGTCCCAGGTTTAAAGTTTTTGATGATTCCCAACCCAGATTCTCTTGGCCCAATCTGCTGGGGATATAACCTGCAACAGTTTGTTTGTCGGCTACCATATTGTATTCGCTCAAACGAGATATTGATTGATATGCACCAACCGCCTGATTGCCATTTAATCCGTACGATGCTCTAAGTTTAATCTCGCTAAACAGTTCTTTCCACCTGAAAAAGTCTTCGTTGCGAACATTCCATCCCACAGCAATAGACGGGAAGGTACCCCATTTGGTATTGGCTCCAAAACCGCTGAAACCATCTCTTCTTCCCGTAAGGGTAAGCAGGTATTTACTATCGTAGGCATAGTTTAATCGCAACATCTGCGACATAAGGCTGGTTTCCTCGAACCGATATTCAGGAGTTACCAGTTCCGCCTGAGCAGCTGAGTACCATTTTAGAAAATCGTGTGGAAAACCACGGGCAGAAAGCCGATTGCTTGAGTAGGAACTGCCTTCGTAACTGTAAACAGCAGTTCCAAACAGACTATGTTTGTCGAAGGCACGGGTATAACTTAAAATGTTTTCAATTACAGTATTGTTAAACCTGGCCCGGTCGGTATCTGCGCTACCAGCAGCTTCAAGTCCGATTTTGGTGTTTCTGCCTCTGTAGGTTGCCTCATCGGTAAACCTAGCCCTGACTCCGGTGTTAATCCTGTAGTTTAATCCCTGAACAAAGGGAACCTCAATCAAGGCGTAATTGTTGGTAATGACCTGATACGATTGATTGATGTTATCGTAAAGCGTCATTTGAAGTGGATTTCCAAAATAGCGGTCATCATCCCAGATATAGATGGCCATAGAGCCGTCGGCCTCATAAGCCTTGGTGAGAGGATTGGTTTGAAACAGATCCGACATATCTGGACCTAAGCCACTTCTGTCGTCGAACGTTAACTGTGTTCTCGATCCTATGGTGAGCCACTTTGTAATATTTGTATCAATATTGATACGGGTGGTCATCCTCTTGTAGTTGTCATTTATGGCAAGTCCTTTAACATCGAGCAAGTTGCCAGACAAAAAGTATTTTGTATTGCTACTTCCTCCTGACACCGAAATTGTATGCTGTTGGGTAGTTCCGTCACGCAGTCCTAAGCTTGGCCAATCTGTCTCTACTCCAGATTCATACAGCGTACGTTCAGATTTTGTCATTGCTCCCGGAAAGCGAATCATTTTAAAATCATAAAACTCTTTTCCGTCCATGTAGTCTGGCAAATGGGTAAATGTTTGCATGGAGTAATACCCTTCGTACGATATCTTTGGTTTACCCTCCGTACCTTCTTTGGTAGTTATCAGAATTACCCCGTTGGAACCCCTCGATCCATAAATGGCTGCGGCAGAGGCATCTTTCAGTATCTCAATGGATTGAACATCGTTCGGGCTTATATCGCGAATGGCTCCACTGTAGGGTATTCCGTCCACAACTATCAGTGGAGTATTATCCGCCAGAATAGAGTTTCGTCCCCTTATCATGATCGATTCGCCTGGGGCTGCTCCTGAGGTTGTCTGGTTAATCATTATTCCAGGTATTGACCCTTGTATTGCCTGTGCAATATTGAGGTTCGGTACCATATCCAATCGGTCTTTTCCAAGCGATGCGACCGTACCGGTAATATCGCTTCTTTTCTGGGTTCCATACCCTACAACAACTACTTCATCAACACCAAACGCTTCTTCCTCCATTACCACATCATACAGGGCACTTTCGGTTACTGCTATCTGATATTTCTTCATGCCGATGAATGAAAATTCAATAACTTCGGCTGTAGTTGGGATTGATAATAAGAAACTTCCATTGTTATTGGTTACCGTTCCTACTGTCGTTCCCTGCACAACAACTGAAACGCCGGGAAGAGGTAACCCTCGGGAATCTCTTACGTTTCCGGTAATATCCCGTCGCTGGGGTTGAAGCTCATTGCGACTCGCGGCCGGGGTTTCTACCCGTTCTGTAAGAATAACTTGTCTGTCGCGTATTTCGTAATTTACTCCGGTTTGCTCACAGAAGCTTTCCAGAATATTGGTAAAGGATGCATCTTTGAAATCGGCCGTGATTTTTTTGTTAAAATCAAAGATTTCATCCTTGTACAGAAAAATAAAATTGGTTCTCTCCTCCAAGGTAGAAATTACTTCTCTGATATTTGATTGTT
>DIUI01000117.1 GCA_002428215.1 Prolixibacteraceae bacterium UBA6162 | reverse complement strand
TGGCAAATGCTCAGGTCAGGCGAATCACCGGAACCGTTACCGGCTCCTCTGATGGTGCCTCGATCCCCGGAGTTTCTGTAATCGTAAAGGGTACCACCATTGGAACAGTATCCAACCTCGATGGTCGGTACACGATTGATGCACCTCAGGAGGCCACGGTTTTGGTATTCTCGTTTGTAGGTATGCGAACTCAGGAAGTGACCATTACCGGCACTACCCTTAATGTGGCACTCGAAGCCGAAATGTTTGGCGTTGATGAGGTAATGGTGGTAGCCTATGGTACAGCCAAGAAGGAGTCTTTTACCGGATCGGCCGAGGTTATCAGCAACGAAAAGCTGGAGCGCCGAACGGTAGCCAACGTTACCAAAGCCCTCGATGGCATGGCACCGGGTATTCAGGCTACTTCCGGTTCCGGACAGCCGGGTGCCGGTTCTGCAATTGTGATCAGAGGGTTTGGTTCTATCAATGCTTCTACCAATCCGCTTTATGTAGTAGATGGTATTCCATACGATGGTAACATCAATGCCATTAATCCCAACGACATTGCCTCAATTACCATTCTGAAAGATGCCTCGGCAGGGGCCTTGTATGGTGCTCGTGGAGCCAATGGTGTTGTCATGATTACTACCAAACGCGGTCAAAGTGCCCGTACTGAGTTTTCCATGAAGGCGAATTGGGGAGTTTCATCCAGGGCAATTCCACGTTACGAAACTATGAGTGAGGCTCCGTTTATCGAAACCATCTTCCAGTCATACCGTAACCACGAAATCCTGAACAACGGAATTAGTCCGGATGTTGCCGGTATTTATGCAGTTCAGGCAATGGCTTCAGGTGCCCTACAGGTATTTGGCGACAATGAAAAATACAATCCTTACAATATGCCGGTTGCACAACTCATCGATCCGGTTACCGGCCGGGTTAACAGCAGTGCTGCCTTAAGGTATCAGGAGGACTGGCTGGATGCAGTTACGGCTGAAAATCCATTGCGCCAGGAGTATATCTTCTCGGGATCCGGAAATCTTCAGGATACCCGTTACCTCTTCTCTTTTGGATACCTGAACGAGGATGGAATTTTGGAAACGACCAAATTTGAGCGCTTTACCGGTCGTTTGAATGTGGATACCAAAAACTCCGACTGGTTCGAAGCCGGATTAAGTTCCAATTTCAGTATGAGCACCAGTAATAGTGCTGTTAGCGGAGGCAGTGGGTACTCCAATGTTTGGTATACCAATATGCTGATGGGGCCAATCTTCCCAATTTATGAGAAAGATGCCCAGGGAAATACCCTTCTCGACGGATCGGGTAATCCTATCTTCGATTATGGCGCCAGCCGTCCTCCGGGAGCTTCGGGTAATTTTAACAGTGTAGCCACCCTATACGAAGACAAATATGCATCGAATGGCGACAATGTGAGTGCCAGGAGTTATATGAGCTTTGGGGATACCCAATCAGGTGTTCTGCAGGGGTTAAAGCTTTCGCTCAACCTTGGTTTCGACTTTGTGAACAACAATGGTATGGTGTACTATAATCCCAACTTCGGGAATGCAGGCACTACCAAAGGAAGAATTGAACGTAGCAATGGACGGACGTTCAGCTATACCTTCAATCAGCTGCTTACATGGAACCGCCGGTTTGGAAACCACAACATCGATTTGTTGGGTGGGCACGAATTTTATGCCTACAAATACAACCTTCTGTCGGCAACCAAAACCGGTTTCCCATTCGGTGGACTTTACGAACTGGATGCTGCCACCAATATTGTTGCAGCGAGTTCTTATGAAAACAACTATAGGATTGAATCGTACCTAACGAGGTTGAACTACGACTACGCCGACAAATATTACCTTTCGGCCAGCTTTCGTACCGATGGCTCCTCGCGGTTTAACCGCGATTACCGCTGGGGGCAGTTCTGGTCGGTTGGTGGAAACTGGCGCCTCAGTCAGGAAGGTTTTATGGCCGGTCTTACCTGGATCGATAACCTCTCACTCAAAGCCAGCTTTGGAGTACAGGGTAACGATGCTGTGGGTAGTCTCTATGCCTGGCAGGCATTCTACGACCTGGGTTGGCCAAATGCCAGTATGAGTGGTGCGGCTGTTTCCTCGCTCGAGAATACCAACTTAAAGTGGGAACAAAACGAGAATTTCAATACCGGGATAGAGGCACGTCTTTTTAACCGGCTTAATTTTTCGGTAGAGTATTATAACCGCACTACCAAAGATATGCTGCTGGAGTATCCAATTGCATCATCGCTTGGTTTCGACAGCTACCTGAAAAACGTGGGTAGTATGCGCAACGAAGGGTTTGATGTAACACTTGGCGGTAGTCTGGTGCGCACAAAAAATTTCGTCTGGAATCTTACACTCATGGGGGCAACAGTCGATAATAAAGTCTTGAAACTTGCTGATAAGCCTGAGATTATATCAGGAAACTATATTATTAAAGAGGGGGAGACCCTCAACTCATTCTATCTGACCCGATCTGCAGGCGTAGATCCTGCTACAGGTGCCATGATGTATCATGTGTATGAAGAGGATGAAGATGGCAACCGTACCTATTCGATTTCGACAGACACCAATCTTGCTACAGCATCCAAAGAGATTCTGGGAAGTCGTATTCCCGATCTTTATGGGTCAATTAGCAATGATTTAAGCTACAAAGGCTTCGATCTGAGCGTTATGACTACCTACTCAATAGGTGGTAAGGTTTTGGACGGAGTTTACCGCAACCTAATGTATGGCTGGTATGTTGGATCGGCCATGCACGTTAATCGTGAGCGTTCCTGGAAACAACCCGGCGATGTTACCGATGTCCCCCGTGTTCAGATTGGTAATACTTATCCGTTCACCAACGACGATCTGATTGATGCATCCTATTTTGCCATCAAAAACATTACTGCAGGCTATACTTTGCCATCGCGTTTGGTGCAGAACCTCAACATTGCCTCGGTTCGGCTTACGCTCTCTGGTGACAATATTCACCTGTTTACCCATTTAAGGGGCTTGGACCCACAGTTTAACTTTACAGGGGGAACCAACTACGTTTACACACCGGTGCGGACGATCTCGTTTGGTTTGGATGTGAAATTTTAATCGAATTAATTTTTGATGATATGAAAAGAATATATTTATTACTACTGATATTGGGAATGGGTTTGTTTCCTGCTTGCGACGACTACCTGGAGACCAATCCTACCGACCGTGTGTCGGGACCTGTAATTTTTGAAACTGCAGAATCGGCCGAAGCAGCAATTAATGGTATCTACAGGATGCTCTACACTGCCGGCTGGAGTCAAAACTGGGCTGTCGAAAACATGGGGATTACGGCAGTTACCCTAGTAGGCAGTCTTATGGGCGAAGACCATATAATGATGTCTGTGGGCAGTGGCTGGTTTTATTTTGATTATGCCTACGATGTCAGGGGCGATTATCTTACTAAGTCGGGACGTGCCTATGCTACATGGAATCTGCTCTACACACTGGTAAGCAACGTTAACTATATTATTGCCAATGAATCCACCATTGGAGGTGATCCTGCAAAAGTGAAGAGCATCGTCGGTCAGGCTTATGCCATGCGCGCATTTGCTTATTTCAATCTAATTCAATTCTATCAGCAGACCTATAAAGGGAACGAAAATGCCCCGGGGGTGCCACTCTACACTGAGCCTACTACCAGCGAGTCGGAAGGTAAACCCCGAGGAACGGTGCAGGAGGTATACAATCAGATCAACGCTGATATAGCCACCGCCATCGATCTGTTCGATCAGGCCAAATTGCCGCAAATGCACCCCTCGCACATCGATTACTATGTGGCCAATGGTTTTAAGGCTCGTATAGACCTGGTGCAGGAGCGTTTTCAGGAAGCTGCCGATGCGGCTGGCCGTGCACTTAGCAAACCAGGACTTGCCAAGGTTTTGTCGGTCAATCAATTGGGTGGATTTAACAATGCCCGATTGGGGAATGTGCTATGGGGGCTTGAAGTAACTGCGGATCAAACCAGTGGCTGGGCCAGCTTTTTTAGCCACCTCGATGGCGATGGCGGCGGATATGGTGCCCGTGCACCCCATGCAATTAGCAACTGGGTATACAACCAGATGCCCAATAGCGATACCCGAAAAGCAAGCTGGTTTCAGCCTTTCATTCCGGCTGCCAGCGAAATTCCCGGAACTTCTGTGAGGTCTTACAGTCAGTTGAAATTTAAATTCCTGGATCCCACTACCCGAACCGGCGACTATATTCTGATGCGGGCCGAAGAGATGATTCTTATCCGTGCTGAAGCGCTTGCCCGACTTGATCGTTATAGTGAAGCCAGAACTCAACTGATGGAGCTTGGTGCAATGCGTGATGCCAACTATGCTGCCCGGCTGGCCGGTTTCACGAATGCCAAAACCTACAACAGCAATACTACTGCACCATTAACCACCCTCATGGATGAGATTCTCTTTCAGCGACGGGTTGAACTTTGGGGTGAAAACAGTCGGCTGTTTGATTTGCAACGTCTGAAGCTCGGGTTTTCGAGAACTTTTGAAGGGAACAACCACACTTCACGCCTGGCTACCAAAAATACCAGCGCAGGTTCGCCTGAATTTGTTTCCCCGATTCCACAATCTGAATTTGATGGCAATCCCAATATGGGTCCCGAAGATCAGAATCCGAATCCCTAATCGTATAAATCTTAACCATTGAATCATGAAAAGAAATCTGTTCTTTCTCATTATAATGACAGCCATCGTATCGATGGCACTGACATCGTGCGAGGACAACGTGCAGGGAACGCTGCCCGAGATTGGGGACGGCGTGCATGCAGCCTTTGCATCGAAGATCCAGAATGTTGATCTGATCCCTGCCGACGGAAACCAGATTAGGGTTCCTGTCTATCGTGGAGGAAACTCATCGGTCGAAGCCAATGTGGCCATTGCTATGACCACTGCTTCCAATGTTCCTGCAGGTTTGTTTACCCTCTCTAACCCAACGGTAAACTTTCCGGTAGGAGAAAACATCGCCTATGCCATCATAACTTTCCCCAATCAGGGAATGTTAAGTCCAGGGGCGCTTTACAATATTACCCTTACCATTGCCGATGAGGCTCAGCTTTCGGTATCGAAAGTTAACGAAGTTAAAGTAGCTGTGCAGCGCAAACTCACCTTTAATCCGATTGGTACCGGCTCTCTCTATTCAGAATTTGATGAGACGGTGTACAGTGTACCTGTCCAGTTGGCCGAAGAGGCACCTGTATACCGTATGATTAGCCCATACATTTCCGGCTATAATATCATTTTCTCCGTTGCTGCCGACAATAAAATAACCTACGAAAAACAACACTCGGGTTATGTCAGTGGTACCTATGGAATCATAAGCTTTACCATGCCAAGGGCAGCTTATCAGCAGCCTTACCGCGACGGTAAAACCTTCTATCTAATTCCTGAGTTTACGGTCTCTGCCGGAAGCTATGGGCAGTGGGAAGAGATTCTTGTTTTGCCATAATAGAAGCAATTCGCCCGGAAAAGATTTTTTCGGTTGCGATAATACCTACTGTAAGCAAAACCTCTGCAATCGAATTGCAGGGGTTTTGCTATTTTTACGATCTCTAATGCTATTTAATTGGCGGATATGAACATCGATGCAAAATCCCTTCGTATTGTTTTTATGGGTACCCCCGAATTTGCTGTGGCAAGCCTTCGCACCCTTACAGAAGAGGGATACAATATAGTAGGTGTTATTACCGCTCCTGATAAACCGGCAGGGCGTGGACAAAAGATGAGTGCTTCGGCAGTAAAGCAATTTGCCTTGGAAGCCAACCTAAATGTATTGCAGCCTGAACGTCTTAAAGACCCATTTTTTCTTGACGCGTTAAACAAGCTACGTCCCGACCTGCAAATTGTTGTTGCGTTTCGTATGTTGCCCGAACTGGTCTGGCAGATGCCCCGCTTGGGGACTTTTAACCTTCATGCTTCGCTTTTGCCACAATACCGCGGAGCTGCTCCCATCAACTGGGCGGTAATGAATGGGGAGGCTGAAACCGGATTAACTACCTTTATGCTAACCCACGAAATAGACACCGGCAATATCTTGCTTCAGGAGCGCCATCCCATTTATGATTCTGATAGTGCCGGCGACTTATATGCCAGGCTTATGAATGCAGGAGCCTCTTTGGTAGTCGAGACAGTTAATCGTTTGGCAGCAGGAACCATAGTGCCAGCGCTGCAAAAGGTAACCGATCCGTCGGCTTTGCGTCC
Organism: Prolixibacteraceae bacterium UBA6162; assembly: GCA_002428215.1. Next base: position 42,975 of record DIUI01000117.1, on the reverse strand, counting down.
GGCACCCAAGTTGCATCGCGATATCTTGCGGATTAATTGGAATAAAAGTGCTGTAGAAACACGCAATCATATCAGGGGGCTGTCTCCCTTTCCCGGAGCATGGACTTTAATGTCCGACGCGGGTTCAGGTACGATAGTTCAGGAGCTCAAAATATACCAAGCCGAATTGGTTGGTCTCCCTTTGGCTTCCCCGGGGAGTATTGACACCGATGGTAAGAGCTACCTTCACATAGCTTGCAGCGATGGCTGGTTATCGGTTAAGGAGCTTCAACTTGCCGGCAAACGGCGTATGCTCATCACCGAAGTATTAAGGGGGTTCTCTGGTTTTTCGGGCAGCTGTTTTATTTAATTCTACGCTTTAGCTGCAATACCTGACCTACGGCAATCGGATCGCCCGGATTGAGATTGTTGATACGGTAAAGGGCATTGAGTTTAATTCCATAGAGTTGGGCAATATAGTGCATAGACTCACCGGTATCGACCAGATGGTACTGATACAGACCCTGAGCCTGCCGTCTTTTGCTCTGCAAATAGATAATTTCGTTGGGTTTAGGTTGGTATCCTCCAGGATAGTCGTTAAAGCGCATTAATTCCCACGATTTGCGCCCAAACTCCTGAGCCAATAGTTCGAAGGTATCACCTTCGCGTGCAATGGCCGATCGCAGTCCGTTATGCAGCGAAACTTTACGGCTGCTGTATGGATTTACCAGCATTTTTTCGTCGAAGGCACTTCCAAGACGGCGTTGTTCGAAGATATCCATTTCCCTTGCCGTCATTTTATGGTCGAGCCGCCAGAGTTGATTTTGCTCAATGATGTCTATTAAAAGTTTAGCATATTGAGGATTGGTTGCATAACCGGCTTGTTTGAGTCCATGGGCCCATGCTGCATAATCTGTTGACGGGAGCTTAAACAGAAAGGCATACCGCTGGTTACTCATCAAAAAGTTGGTGTGATCTACATACGAATCCTCCACTTTGTTGTATTTCCTGAAACACTCATTTTTCTCATCATCGTCGTGGTAAGTTTTTCCTCCAGTCCAGTTGCTTTTGCATTTAATCCCAAAGTGGTTGTTCGACCGTGAGGCAAGCGTGCTGTTGCCGTTTCCGGATTCAAGTAAAGCTTGTGCCATTTTGATACTGGCAGGGATACCGCTTCGGTTCATCTCGCTGATGGCCAGCAGCTGATACTGCTGAATATAGGCTTCACGGGTAATTCTCTGAGCAAACAGATGTCCTGATACAATCAAAAAAATGGTAAGAGTAAGTATTCTCCTCATGTGTGTCTTAGATACATTGAATGGCAAAAATAATCTTCGTGCGCTAAAAATCGTATTTTTATGCAAATTTCGCACCATGAAGTTGAGAGAAATAAAGATTGTCTTTCGGGAGTTTGCTTCGGAGGAGGAGTTAGAGGATAATGACAGGATTTTACTGCAAGCTGCCCGTTCGGCAGCAGCGCAAGCATATGCCCCCTACTCGGGTTTCAAGGTAGGTGCAGCCTTGTGGTTGCAAAGTGGATTGGTAGTGCAGGGCAACAACCAGGAGAATGCAGCCTATCCCTCAGGTTTGTGTGCCGAAAGAACAGCCCTTTTTTATGCCAATGCCAACTATCCCGATCAGGCAGTTGAAACGATAGCCGTTACTGCACGGAATGCCTCGGGCTGGATGGTTGAACCGGTAAAGCCATGTGGGGGCTGTCGACAGGCTCTGCTGGAAGCCGAAAATCGTTCGGGTAAAATGATGCGTGTATTATTGGATGGGCAGTCGGCCATTTATCTTCTCGAAGGGATCGACTCATTGCTGCCCCTGAATTTTAAAGCTGCCGATCTGCAGGGCCATGCCCTTTGAGGTTTTTTGCCTTAAACCCGGTAAGTCTCTAATTTCAATGCTGCCCCTCTAATTGATTCTCTAAGAGTTTCCAAACTGGGTCGTTGGGAAGGGGAGCAGTTATGCTTACCGGCTCAAGTTTAACGGGATGGATAAATTCGATGCGACGGGCATGCAGATGAATGCCTCCATCGGTGTTGCTACGTGGAAACCCATATTTTAGATCTCCCTTAATATGCAATCCTATTCTCGCAAGCTGTGCCCTTATCTGATGATGGCGACCTGTATGCAACTCAATTTCGAGCAATGTGTAGCGATCGAGTTTTGCCAAAACAGAATAGGATAGGGAAGCCGGCTTACTATCGGGCACCGCTTTGGTATGGGCAGTACTTTTATTGCGCTCTCGGTCGCGGGTCATAAAGTGGTGCAGAGTGTCACTCTCCGGTCCCGGAACCTTGTCAACTACCGCCCAATAAATTTTGCGGATTTCGTCCCTCTCTTTGAACAAGGCATTGAGGCGGGTAAGCATCTTGCCGGTTTTAGCCAGCAGCACAATTCCACTGGTTGGCCTGTCGATTCGATGCGGTAATCCAAGGAAGATGTTCCCGGGTTTCTGATATTTCTCGCGCAGGTAAGATTTTACCGGCTCTGTTAGTGGGGTATCGCCGGTACGGTCCGACATGACAATCTCACCGCATGCCTTATTCACAGCAATGATGTGGTTGTCTTCGTATATAATTTCCATGGCTATTTTTTCGCTGTATGTGGCCGTTCCGACAAAAATAGGGAATCTGTCTGAATATGTATCCATGGCTGGGGGCAACCTCCAAATCAACTTCGGGAAGCATCCGTCATTTTGTCACCTAATTAGGTACGAGGACCGTGCATTTTGGCCATAAATTGTGTCAGAATTTCAAAAATGGTTGTGTGGCATAATCATTGGATTGACTGAAGCGCTACGATGATTAAAAATTAAAATTTACGATATCATGGGAAAAATAATAGGAATCGACCTTGGAACCACCAACTCCTGTGTGGCTGTTATGGAAGGCAATGAGCCTGTAGTAATACCCAACAGCGAGGGAAAACGCACTACTCCGTCAATAGTGGCTTTCGTTGAAAACGGTGAGCGCAAAATTGGCGATCCTGCCAAAAGACAGGCCATTACAAATCCACGTAAAACCATCTATTCTATCAAGCGGTTGATGGGCGAAAGTTTCGACCAGGCTGCCCGTGAGGTTAGCAGAGTAACTTACAGTGTAGTACGTGGCGACAATAACACACCAAGGGTTGAAATCGACGACCGAAAATACTCTCCACAGGAGATTTCAGCCATGGTGCTGCAAAAAATGAAAAAGACAGCCGAAGACTATCTCGGCCAGGAAGTCACCGAAGCTGTTATTACAGTACCTGCCTATTTCAATGACGCCCAGCGTCAGGCAACCAAAGAAGCCGGTGAAATAGCCGGACTGAAAGTTCGCCGGATTATTAATGAGCCTACCGCTGCCTCCTTGGCCTATGGTCTCGACAAGCAGCACAAAGATATGAAGGTTGCCGTTTTCGATCTTGGCGGAGGCACTTTCGATATCTCCATACTTGAATTGGGTGAAGGAGTTTTTGAAGTGAAATCTACCGATGGAGATACCCATCTTGGAGGAGATGATTTCGATCAGGTAATCATCGACTGGCTTGCCGATGAATTTAAGCGAGAAGAAGGGCCAGACCTTCGCAAGGATCCTATGGCCCTTCAGCGTTTGAAGGAAGCTGCAGAGAAGGCTAAAATTGAACTTTCGAGTTCAACTCAGACCGAAATAAATTTGCCTTACATCATGCCGGTCGACGGGGTGCCAAAGCATATGGTAAAAACCCTCACCCGTGCCAAGTTTGAGCAACTTGCCGATTCTCTGATCAATGCAACCATGGAGCCTTGTCGCAAAGCGCTCAAAAATGCTGGTATGACTCCATCCGACATCGATGAGGTGATTCTTGTTGGAGGCTCGACCCGTATACCTGCTATTCAGGAAAAAGTGGAAGCATTTTTTGGCAAAAAACCTTCCAAAGGGGTTAATCCCGATGAGGTAGTTGCCGTAGGTGCTGCTATCCAGGGAGGTGTGCTTACCGGTGAAGTGAAAGATGTTTTGTTGCTCGACGTGACTCCATTGTCGCTTGGTATCGAGACCATGGGTGGTGTTATGACCCGTCTAATAGAGTCGAATACTACCATTCCCACAAAGAAAGCCGAGACTTTCAGCACTGCATCCGACAATCAACCTTCGGTCGAAATACACGTGATACAAGGCGAGCGCCCTATGGCATCGGGCAACAAAACCATTGGTAGATTCCATCTCGATGGTATTCCACCTGCTCCCCGGGGTGTTCCGCAAATTGAAGTAACCTTCGATATTGACGCCAACGGAATTCTGCATGTCTCGGCCAAAGATAAAGCTACCGGAAAATCACAATCTATCCGCATCGAAGCTTCGTCAGGATTAACCGACGAGGAAATTAAGCGCATGAAAGATGAGGCTGCTGCCAATGCTGCATCCGACCTTCAGGCGAAGGAGACTGCCGAAAAAATCAACCAGGCCGATAGCCTTATTTTTCAGACAGAGAAACAGCTGAAAGAGTTTGGCGATAAAATACCTGCCGATAAAAAAGCACCTATTGAGGCAGCCCTCGGTAAGTTAAAAGATGCTCATAAGACTCAGGATCTGGCTGCCATCGATGCTGCTATGACCGAACTAAATACCGTATTCCAGGCTGCATCGCAAGATATGTATAATGCGGCAGGAGGTGCTCAGGGCGAGCCTGTGGCTGACAATGCGGCAGGGGGCCAGACCAAAAAGGACAGCGAAGTCACGGATGTTGATTTCGAAGAGGTTAAGTAATTATTTGATGCATACGCATTAAAGGCTGCATGGGAATCCCCCTTGCAGCCTTTGCTGTTTTACGACTCGGCCATTGACGCAATTTTGATACATTTGCGTTTGAGATCATCCTCAGACGCGGCAATTCCTGGATTGTTCTGTAAAGAGGTAATTCACAGGTAAATTAGTTTGAATGAAACAGTGGTATGCCATATACGTTAAGCCAAGGAGTGAGAAGAAGGTTGCATTGATGTTAGGTGATGCCGGTCTGGATTATTACCTGCCTCTGAGAAGGACGCTGCGCCGGTGGAGCGACCGTAAGAAATGGATCGACAGTCCGCTTATTCCGGGTTACTGTTTTGTTTTTGTGACCGAAAAGGAAAAGTTGACTGTATTAAACACCACCCATGTGCTCACCTATGTTCGCTTCGAAGGTAAACCGGCGGTAATTCCTGCTTATCAGATTGAATTTTTAAAACGGATGCTTAACCAGCACGAAGTAGAATTCGAGGCGATACAACAGCTTCCGGAGCCCGGTCAGAGGGTCGAAATCATAGCCGGACCGTTTATTGGTCTTCAGGCAGAAATGGTTAAATCGAAAGGAAAGTCAGTCATAATTATCCGCCTCGAGCAGATTGGCAATGCTTTTACGGTACAAATTCCCCTTGACCACGTTATTCTTGCCCGGTAGTCTGGTTGAATCAATATTGAGAGAGACGAGCGGGGTCCGATTGGTGGCCTGCTGAGGTAGAATGCAATAAACCCACTGCTGATTCAGGTTCAGGATCCGAAACCAGCGCTGCTTCGCCCGTTCGGCTTTTAGATCTTCTGAAGAGTGCCGTAATTTTTTGCCATAATTCATCGAGGGTGTTGTATTCCTCTTTATAGCTGAATCCAAGTCCCTGAGTATATGGCGCCGTTTCGTAGATCAGATTGTTGTTTGAACGGTTGTAAGCCTTTAACTGAAGCTTCCCGTTGGGCGTTAGTTTTATGATTACATCAAAATCGCCCACGATTTCACTGTTATTGACGCCGTTGGGATTGGTGTTGTTGCCTATGTTCCCGTTTATGGTTACCCGGTCGTTGAAAATCTGGGTGCTCAATGCCAGCTCAATTTCATCGTTGGTAAGCTGGTTCCCGGGCCTGTAATTGATGCCAATATCCACATTCCGGTTGATTTGCGACAGCCAGTTGCTCAATTGGTTCGAGAACAGATCGCTAGCGGTGTTGCCAATCAGGTTGGGGTTGCCAGCCTCATAAGTACCCCGCATATATTCAGGGGTGTAGAATTGACCCAAAACCAGGAGCGAAAGCATCTGTTTGTTAAGCTCTTCCTGGGTAGAGAAATGTTGTTGCATTTCGTCGCGCAGACGATCTTCCACGGTAGGGAAAACGATGTCGAAGTTAATGGCCGGGCTAAGCAAATCTTCAGTGAGCAGAATCTTACACTCCACAGGGATACGCTGGGTATAGTCGATGGGGCGGAGGGTGCCGGTAAAAAGTTCCCTGAGCGATGCTTTCAGTCTGTAGACGGCACTCAGGTCAATAACAGCATTGTAGGGATTGCCTGTCCATACTATAGACCCTCCGGGTTCGATGGTAAACCTCTTGTTGATCACATTCTGAAGGGTAAACAGATACTCCCCTTGGGTAACATTGAAGTTTCCCGACAGGTCTATATTGTAGCTTCGGTCCATTCTGAATCTCAGAACCCCTTCTCCCTGGGCCCTTATGACATCGGTAATCTGCGTATTGTATATGATTTGGGCACGTGCTTCGGGAGTGACAGTAATCGTTAAGTCAAAATCGGCTCCTCCTCCCGCTGTAGATGCTGTTTCAGCTACTGCTGTGCCAGTTGTATGCCATTCAGGGGCAAGAAAACGTACAAAATCATACCGCGTAACCTCTTCGTCTTCGCCAAGAACAATCGTTAAGGATGTCCCGGCGAGGGTAGTTGCTTCGCCTACCAGCCGCACATTGCTAATGTTTCCCAATACCCTAAAAGTTCCGCGGGCCAGCGCACGCCCGAAGAACCGGTCGTCGTGCCGGCTATTGGTATTAAGTGCCAGAATCTGACCGGAAGAAATGGTCAGATTGAAATCCATGTTGTTGAAGTTGTCGTGGCGAATATTGCCATTCAGTGTGCCTGGATTTCCAAGTTGATCGGTCATTCGAATATTCCTGAATATGATACGGTCGTTCGCAAAACGAATCGAGTCACTCAATTGATAGGCAACCTGGGTGTAGTTAATGGTCAATCCGGCATTCTCGGCCATGATGGCTCCATTAAGCAATATTTTTTCAGTTTGACCGGTAATGGCTATAGTTCCCGTTCCTTCGCCCTTCCACCCCGAAAAGGTGTCGGGGATTACCGTTCCCAGCAGATGAATGGGCATTTTGTTTAAACGGGCCTGGTATATTACCTCCCGTGTGAGCGGATCAAAAGTTCCATCGATGTCGAGCCTTGATTCCTTGTCTTGTGTAACCAATAAACGCGAATCTATTTTCCCCGACGACCTATCCCATTTATTTACCAGCGAAACATCGCCAATTGTCTCTGCTCTGAAGACAAATCCATTTAATGAGAGGTCGGAGTAAAACATTCGCGAACGGTAGAAGTCAAAAAAGGCAAGTGATCCATCCAAGACCCCTTCAATTCCGGTCGATTTTTGCAGGTAATGATTTAATGTACCCAGATTCAGCGCTTCGAACTGTATTGAGAGCTGATCCCGCAAATCTTCAGAAATGATTCCATCGATGCCGATATTCTGCAGTCCGGAGCTTATTGCAAATCGGTTGATGTGGATGGCTGTTGTATCGATCGAAAAGGCCGAGGGATGCATCTGCCACAGCGAATCGGCAATGATTATCCGCGAGGGAAGAATCTCTCCCCGGATAAGGGGTTGCATCCCACCTGTCCGGGAGGTGAACATGAGTCGGGTGCCAATTTCTCCTGCATAAGATATATCATCGAGGTTGCCCCAAACCAATCGGGAGTGGAGTGTATTGCCTCCAGCGTTGAGCAGCAGAGTTGGATTGTACAGTACATATTCGTCCTGGAAGCTTAGCGTCTGAATGCGAATTCTGCCATCGAGGGTTCTGTTGTCGGGTTTTATGGTGAGGTCAACCTCACGGGCGGAGAAATCTTTCCAGCTGATATCGGGGATGACACCCTGTAAAAAAACCTCACTGTTGGGGGCATCAATTTTTCCTTCGATGGCGAAAGGAGTACCGATTTTCAACTCGGGTGCAAAAACGGCGGTAACTTCGTTGAGATTTTTTGCCCTAAGCAAAAGAGAAAAACGATTGTTCTGACCCAAAGTGCCACCAATTCTTCGATAGGCCGGAAGGTAAGTGGCGGCAATAGTTCGAAAAGATTCAAACAGCGAGTTGAAGCTGTATTCTCCCGCTACAGTAAGGTCGATGAAATCGGATTCGATGGTGAGCTGGCTTGCAGAGGCATCGACATGGGTGTGAATGAGTAGGTTGTTGAAATTGAGTTCACTATTTTGATTCGCATAACTTCCGTTGTTGAATTGAATTCTGCCATCGAGGTTGTCGACGTTGGTGCCCGAAAAATTGGCAACAAGACCAAACTTTAACTCACTCCTTGTATTTACTGAGTCGATCCTAAGGGCGGCAAGATTGGCTTCGTGCAGATCGAGGCTAAAGTCGAATACCGGAATGGGTTGATTCAGGTCGAGCTGACCGGCAAAATCCATCTTCAGGTTAGGGTCATCGAACGTGATATTCCCATCGAACTTCTTGTTACTCAATTGTCCGTTAACCTCAATGTCTGAATATGGATATCCTTTCACAAGCCACCTTGAGATGCTGCCGTCGAAAGCTCCGTCTATCAGCTGGGTATTTCGGTTGAAGAGACCATTGACCAGACCTGCAAATGAGATTTCACCCAGCAGATCGTTTTGCCACAGTCGACCCAGATTGAACCCGGCTGTTTCGAGTCGGCCACGGTAGCGAATGCTGTTGTTGCCTTCGGGAATGAACGAAAGGTCGGTTTTTAATCGTCCCATTCTACTGTTAATAGTGCCATAGGCAACAAAATCGCTCATGAATCCGGTAAAGTTTCCCTGATAGGTAATAATCCCTGCCTGATAGAAACCGGGAGGGAAGCGTAACTGTTTGGTTGCCGACCGGTCGGGTAGCTTGATTCGCGCCAGGTCGCGGAAATCGGTTTGCGATTGTTTCAGCTCAACAAATAGAAAGGGTTCACTGAAACCGGGCAACAGGCTTACTGAAAAATCAGCCAGCAGTCGGGTGTTTTCTCCGGTGGTGATGTTAATCTCGCGTGCACGAAGGTTCCGCATATTGCCACTAATGTGACCCGATAGCTCAATTTGCTGATCCATACCGGATATGTCGGGAACAAAAAGTGCAATATCGGCAAGGCTCAAGCTCGAAGCGCCTATGGTTACGTCGATTTCGCTAACCCAGTCGTCAGAACCCGGCAGGTTTTTTTGCAATAGGGCGATGTGTGTGTTTTCAATGTTCGATTGCAGCGTCTCGAGGCGAAGGTGCTCTATCCTAAGATCACGGCCGGTGAGGGATACGTTGGCCGACATTTCATTCAGGTAAAATCCCTTTTGGTCGTTGAGCGACATACTAAACAACCTGAATTGCATGGTGTCGGCAACCATTCTGAACTGATCGATGCGGGTGCGGATTTCATCAATTTCGATGTTTCGCGGAGTCTCTCCTGTTTGCGTTAGCCCAAGTGCTGAGTTGCGCAAAATAAAACGATTGCAATCGATCTCCCAGTCGAATTCGCTTCGGGGCGAATCCTCATCGGGCGGGCGGGCGAGAAAATTAAAATTATAGATCCCGGCAGAGTCTTTATGGATGTTTAATTTAAGCTGATCGAGTGAGAGTCTGCTAAGCTCAATCTTTTTTTTGCGAAATTTCACCGATGATATGGTAGCAGAAATACGCTCGGCGTATGCCAGTGTATCGCTTTTCTGATCCTCAATCCAAACATCCTTTAAAATTACCCGGCTGAAAAGTGCCACATCAATTCCCCCAATGTGGAGGCGTGTGTTGATTTTAGATGAAGCATAAACGGTGAGTTTCTGGGCAATATAATGCTGTACCGGTCTGATCTGAATTGCCAGATAGATAAACGTAAGCACCAAAAAGAGGAGTGCCAGCGGAATGAGTACTATTTTCCAGCCTTTTTTGATATTTTTGCCTTTTTACAAAAGTACACAAAAACCGGGCAAATTTTTCACCCATAGGAAGGTAGTATTAGGTTGCGGGGTGGCACTTGCGCCATCTGACCGGGCCCCGATTCCGAAGGAGAATAAAGTGGCAGACACTTTGGGTCCTTAAGCTTTTTCATACGAAAAGATATGAGCGAAAATACGATAATACTTGGAATTGAATCTTCGTGCGACGATACTTCTGCAGCCATAATTTCTGGCACCACCATACTATCAAATGTGGTTGCCGGGCAAAAGGTACACGAACTCTACGGAGGGGTTGTGCCGGAGCTGGCCAGCCGGGCGCATCAGCAAAACATTATTCCTGTGGTGGATCTGGCTATAAAAAGGGCCGGAATTGAAAGAGGAGATATTGAGGCAGTCGCTTTTACCCGCGGTCCGGGACTGCTCGGTTCTTTGCTGGTAGGCACTTCATTTGCCAAGGGGTTTGCGCTGGCCAGCCAAATACCGCTCATAGAGGTCAACCATCTGCAGGCGCATGTTCTTGCCCTGTATATTCAGGAGCGCGAGGTTACATACTCCTCGCCCCGTTTTCCCTTTCTCTGTCTGCTTGTGTCGGGAGGAAATTCGCAGATTATCCTTGTCCGAGATTATCTCGATATGGAGGTGATTGGACAAACCATCGATGATGCGGCCGGGGAGGCATTCGACAAGTGTGCCAAAGTGATGGGGCTTCCCTATCCTGGAGGACCTCATATCGATAGGCTTGCCAAAGAGGGTAATCCCAAGCGGTTTGCCTTTTCGAAACCCGCCATTCAGGGATTGGATTACAGTTTTAGCGGACTCAAAACCAATTTCCTCTATTTTTTACGCGACCAATTAAAAGAAAATCCAAATTTCGTAGAAGAGAATCTGAAAGATCTTAGTGCCTCACTGCAGTATACCATCATAGAAATCTTGATGCAAAAGCTGGTTCGGGCATCCAAAGAGACCGGCATCCGGGAGATTGCCATTGCCGGTGGGGTTTCGGCCAACTCCGGACTGAGGAATGCAGTGCAGGAGAGTGCCGGAAAACACCGCTGGTCGGTCTATATTCCTAAGTTTGAATATACGATGGACAATGCCGCAATGATTGCCATTACCGGTTACTTTAAGTGGCTGAAAGGTGAATTCAGTCATCAACGGATCGCCCCCTTTGCCAGAACAACCCTTTAACCTTTAACATACGGTAAATAATTATCATCTCTCCTGAATAAATATATTGGATGACAAAGGGTCTGTTCTTGCTTATTGCGGCATTGTTCGTATTGACAATATCGGTTGGTGCTCAAACCCTTTTTGGAACAATTACCAACGAAGCAGGAGAGGCTCTCCCGCACACCCATATCTACCTTCCTGAGTTGCGGATGGGTGCTACCTCAAATGCTGAAGGCAGGTACGAACTGCGAATCGCTGAGGGGCGCCTAAAAATTGAATTCAGGAATCTGGGTTACCAAACCTTCGATACGCTGCTGATTATAGGAGAATCGGATGTTCGACTGGATCTCATGCTAGCGTCTCAAACCTACCGCTTGAAGGAGGTTAAAGTGCTGGCCTCGGGCGAAGATCCAGCCCTTTACATTATGCGCCGGGCGATTGCCATGGCACCTTATTTTCGCAGTCAGATCTCCGAATACAGCAGTCAGGTTTACCTGAAAGGATCTGCCAAGGTAAACCGGATTCCCCGGTTGTTGAGCCGACAACTGGCCACTCAGGGCATAAAACCGGGAGAAGTCTTCTCCATCGAAAGCATTAGCCGGATAAGTTTTTCGCTTCCCGACCAAATCAAACAGGAAGTAATTGCCCAACAAACCAGTGGCAATAACAACAACTTCTCACCCATGCCCCTGATTAATTCAACACTTTATAATACTGCAGAGTATGGAATGGTGTCGCCTTTCGACCCTCAGGCCCTTCGGGTATATCGGTTTACCCTGCTCGATATGTTTGAAGATCAGGGGATGTTGGTAAATCGGATTGGAGTTAAGCCCGTGCGCAAAGGCAACGAGTTTTTCGAGGGGGTAATTCATGTTTTCGAAGGGAGCTGGTCTATTCATTCGGCCGACTTACAGTTGAGTAGTCCAATGGCATTGGTACAAATGAAGCAGCTATACGGCCCGGTCGAGGAGATGGTTTGGATGCCTGTAAGTTTGAGTTTTGATGTTGCCATAAATGCACTTGGAATAGAAGTCGACTACTATTACGCTGCTTCAATATCAGACTATAAGGTTACACTCAATCCTGCATCGAACCATTCGTTCTTTCAGGAACTGAGACAAGAAAGGTTAAGAGATGAACAGGTAATTCAGAGTCTCACAAAGCCTTCTGGGGGTGCCTCCAGGTCCCGGGCACGCCGAATCGAAACTTTGATGGAAAAGGAAACAATGAGTCATAGTGATACCCGCCGTCTTAACCGGCTTATGGCTGCGGAGATTTCGGCGGGGCAGTCAGCTCAGTCCCTTGAAGTTTCTGTTCCTTACCTGACCGAAGATGCACGACAAAAGCGGGATTCATCCTTTTGGGCGGAAATACGGCCAATTCCGCTCACTGAAGCGGAGTCAAAAGGTTTTCAAAGGCGCGACTCGCTCGAAAAAATCCGAATGTCGCCAGCCTGGCAAGACTCTATGTTGAGAGCCCGTACTCGCTTCAAATTGTCGCATGCTATTTTGGGAGCAACCTACAACTACCATTCCCCGGGTTCACCAGCGACAAATCGACTTACCAACCCCGGCATAGTGGATGGAGTGTCATTCAATTCTGTGGATGGCTATACTTTCGATTTTCCTCTGAAATGGGTTGGAAGGGATACCCTGGGTCGCGTTTTATCAACTGAGCTCGCAGTAGGATATGGCCTGGCCAGAGGCCGTTTGAATACTTCTTTTTCATTCGCTTTTACCTACGATGGAATGCGACGCGGGGTATTGAGTCTTACAGGTGGTTCGGGTGCTGTCGATTTCAATACTCAAACCCCTATGGGGAGGAGGGCGAATGAGTTACAGACGCTCCTGCTGGAGCAGAACCGCAAAAAGTTTTTTCAACGCGACTATATAAATTTGACCAATACCATTGAAATTAGGAATGGGGTAAACTTTCAATCGGGCGTGATGTTTGGCAGTCGGGCGCCATTACAGAACTACTCGGAATTCCGCTATTTTGATTGGAAGGAGCGGGAACTTACAAGCAATGAACCGGTAAACAGTACGATTGGTTCAGAGCATCTTTCGGAAAACCGTATTGCCGAATTTGCACTTGGCATTGAATGGCGGCCCCAACAGCGTTATTTCATAATAAATGGTTCGAAGGTATACCATAGCAGTCGGTTCCCAATCTTTTCATTGCAATACCGCAAGGCCATTTCAGGTATTGGGGGAGCAATGGCGAGTTTCGACTATTTTGAGGGCGGGATCCGCCAGGAGCTCGGTTTGGGAGTGGGGCGCAATCTGGAATATGCACTATCCGGTGGAAAGTTTCTGAATGTCGATCAAATGCATTTCTCCGATTTTCGTCATTTTGCAAGAAATTATTCCGCAGACCGGTTTATAAATTTCAAGCTGTTGCCGCATTATGCAGCATCGACCCGCGATATATTTGCGGAAGCCCATTTGGCTTACCGCCCCAATAGAATTGTTCTCAAACATCTCAATTTTTTAGCCGGCACTATGTTATCTGAACAACTCTATGTAAATCTTTTGCATACACCCCATTTTCGCTATTATGGTGAATTGGGCTACGGTGTGCGTAATATATTTGGGATATTCACGGTAGATGTGGTGGTGGGAATCGCGAAAGATCGGTTTGAAAGAATAGGTTTCTTGGTCGATATTTTATTGCCGGGAAATAATTAATAATAGTTGATAATCAGTGCTTTGTGATGCCATTTTCGTCTGGGTTCTGCTTCTGCTGCAAAGCATCATCCGGGGAAAGAAAATGTCGTCCATTTAACTAATTTTGTACTTTCCCGGGAGAAACAAATTAATAGAATAGAAAAAATCAGTGGTTAATATGGATCAGAGATTGGAAATATTACAGAAGATTGCTGACAATCAGGAAAGGGTTGGCATTATAGGATTGGGCTACGTAGGTCTTCCATTGGCAGTAAACTTCGCACAGGCCGATGTCGATGTAATTGGTTTTGATAAATCTCAGGCCAAGGTCGATAAAATCAATCATGGTGAAAATTACATTAAAGACATACGCGATGCTGTGCTGCGTGAAGTAGTCGATAAGGTAAGGCTCACGGCTACCACTGATTTTTCGCGTATTGGTGAGTGCGATGCATTGCTAATATGTGTTCCTACTCCGCTCGATATTTTTCGTAAACCAGACATGAGTTATATCGAAGCGGCCTGCATCGATATTGGCCGGTATATGAAATCCGGCACATTTATCAGCCTCGAGAGTACCACCTATCCAACCACCACCGAAGATTTTATGCTTCCCATCATTGAGCGTGAATCGGGATTAAAGCACGGGGTCGATTTCTGGCTCGCTTATTCGCCCGAGCGGGTCGATCCGGGCAATGTGAATTTTCATACAAAAAACACCCCTAAGGTTATGGGTGCTATGGATGCTGCCGGGCTTGAGATAGGGGAGCAGCTCTATTCCAAGGCCATCGATAAGCTCCACATGGTGAGCTCGCCCCGTGTTGCCGAAATGGTAAAGATTCTGGAAAACACCTACCGTTTGGTAAACATCAGCCTAATCAATGAATTGGCTCTGTTGGCCGGTAAGATGGACATTAATATCTGGGAAGTGATTGATGCGGCCAAGACTAAACCTTTCGGATTTCAGGCCTTTTATCCCGGACCTGGTATCGGTGGACATTGTATTCCGCTCGACCCGTTTTATCTGGAGCATATTGCCAAAAAATTCAACTTCGACCTGAGTCTTATCCACACCGCAGGGCATATTAATATGCGTATGCCGCATTATATGTACATAAAAATTGCTACGGCACTCAATAAGTTCCGTAAGTCGGTGAATGGTTCCCGCATTCTCTTTATGGGGGTAGCTTATAAGCCTAATATCGACGACGAGCGGGAGTCGCCGGCCCTCGAAATTATGGACATTACCGCTCAAAAGGGAGGCGAAGTGGCCTACTGCGACCCGCATATACCCAAAGTAGTGACCCACCAGGGGTATTCCTACCAGTCGGTTGAGTTGACTGCCGAAGCGCTGCAAAAGGCCGATTGTGTTGTGCTAACCACCAACCATTCAATATTCGATGTTCCGTTTATTCAGAAGCATTCGAGGCTAATTGTCGATATGCGCAATATGATTGAAGAGAGCAGCGACCGGGTGTATAAATTGTAATTGGGCTACTCTTCGTCGTTTTCAAAACCATTGCCTGCAAACTCTTCACTCTGTTGGGGAGTTTGTATCTTCACTACAGGTTGGTAAGGAAACACATCGACTATGGTGCTAACTGCGATGGATGAAGTTACATAGGGCACCAGCAAAAACGAGAGGCTTTGCTCAAGTCGCTGAAGAGCCTCTGCAATTTCATCGGCCTGAACAAGGTAGAGTGTGCGAAGTTTTTTCTCCTTCCCGGCTTCTTCGTCAATTGTTACCAGATTGATGGTAGCACGGTACCACCATTCTCCATTTTCGAAAGGAAAAACTTCTGCAATTTTAGACTTTCGGATATCTGTGATTGAAAACTCTCCCCGCACCATGGTCTCCAGTTCAGTTATAATCCGGGCTTCAGCCTCGGTGAACGACATGGCATCGAGCAGGTAGGTTTCTGTTACATTGCGCTCTTTTCCGTTTTGGTCGACTTTAAGATATTTTACTTTGCATTCGAACCAGGTCTGTATCATAGTCGTAAAAATTAAGCCGCAAAGTTAAACTAAATTCGGGCTAAATGGCGAGCTTGCTAACTTCGAAAGTTCGTTGCATTTTGGATTTGCATTTAAACCAAAAGGTCTGCCCCGGAGGGCAAACCTTCTGAAGAATTAAAAAACCAAAATTATGGCGCTTTGGGGGCCAACGCTATGGAGCGTATCGAGTTGGTTGATTAAATGCAATATTAGTTGGATGCGCTTTCTCCATGCTCGTATATATCGAGACCTTCCTCTTCGACCCTTCTTGAAACGCGTAGTCCAACCGTTGCCTTGAGAATCTTAAAGAGGATGAAGCCTAAGGACATAGACCATGCAGCAATTGAAATTACACCTATAAACTGGGAAATCAGAAGCGAAAAGCCTCCTCCATAGAGAAGTCCGCCTTCCGTTGCCAGGATTCCAACCATTAGTGTGCCAAAAGCACCATTGATGCCATGCACAGAAATGGCACCTACGGGATCGTCAATTCTTAAGACCCTGTCGAACCAGGTAACAGAGAATACCAGGATGATTCCGGCCAGTAAACCAATCACTACTGCACCAACCGGTGAAACAATATCGGTGCCGGCCGTAATCGCCACCAGGCCACCAAGGGCGCCGTTGAGTGCGAGAGAGAGAGCCGGTTTGCCAAACCTGAACCAGCTGGTGGCGAGTGCCCCAACAGTTCCGGCGGCAGCTGCCAGGTTGGTGGTAACAAATATATGCGCCAAAGCATTGGCATTGTCGAGCCCCGAGGCTGCCAGCTGCGATCCCGGGTTAAATCCGAACCATCCGAGCCACAGGATAAATACCCCCAGTGCTCCGTAGGTCATATTCTGACCGGGTATTGCGTTGACTTTTTTTCCCGAATATTTGCCTATTCGAGGTCCGAGGGCTATGGTCCCCATTAAGGCGACCCATGCTCCTACCGAATGTACGACCGTTGATCCGGCAAAATCGTGAAAAGGTGTCGACATTTCCGACAACCAGCCACCCCCCCATACCCAGTGACCCGATACCGGATAAATAAAGGCTGTAATGGCGATAGAGTAAAAGAAGTATGCTTTAAACTCCGTTCTTTCGGCCATGGCCCCCGAGACAATGGTGGCTGCGGTTGCGGCAAAAACCGTTTGAAAGATCAGAAAGGCCAAATCAGGGATGTCTCCGCCATACGATTTGGTAAAAAAGAGATTGGGCATACCAATGAGACCGGCAATATCGTCACCGAACATCAGGCTAAATCCAATGAAGAAGAACAGCAGGGATCCGAGCGAAAAATCGATGATGTTTTTGGTCATGATGTTTACCGTGTTCTTCTGACGGGTAAAACCAGCCTCTACAAGGGCAAACCCCGCCTGCATAAAGAATACCAGTGCAGCTGCAATCAGTACCCAAAGGGTATCGATCGACATTGCGATTTCGGCAAGCGAAGTTGCCAGGGGCTCGAGCGCAGCTGTGTTCGCAGCAGTTTCAATTTCGGTGGGCAGGGCTGCTTCGCTAAGAAAAACAGCCACGCTATCGGTTGTAATAATTTCTTCCATTTTTTAAACTCTTTAGGTTAAACCATCTTTTCTAGTTACTCTTGCCCCGCTATAAACAGCGACGAATCGCCTGTTTCGCCTGTTCGGATGCGGTACGACTGTTCAATTGGACTTACAAATATTTTTCCGTCGCCGATATCGCCGGTTTGCGCGGATTCCATGATTGCTTTCACGGTTTTTTCCACATTTTTATCGCGTACAATAATGGAAAGAATGGTTCGCTCAATAGTGCTGGTATCGTATACTATACCGCGGTATATGCGGCCTTCGCGGGTTTGTCCTACTCCCCTTACATCCCAGAAGGAGAAGAACTCAATTCCAACTTCGTGGAGGGCTTCTTTGACCTCTTCGAACTTGATTTTTCTGATGATGGCTTCAATTTTTTTCATGCTATTCTGTTTTTTATGTAGGTTACATTACAGCGAAAGAGTAAAAACTACATGGAACTGTTCGGTAGTTGGGTTGAGCACAACAGCCGTACTCACCGGTAGTGAAAAGCTGTCGGTGAGTTTAATATCCTTCGACGAGGCTACCCCTACGTTAACAAGTCCAAACTTGCCATCGGGGGTGTGCCAGCCGGTTCCTCCGCCTGCAAACCAATCCAGTTTGCCTGTTGATATGCCGGCTTCAAAGTAGAGGTCTCCCCCTGCCGAACCTGCACCTTCGTTCATTATGTAGTTGCCTTGCAAAGAAAAGGCACCTGCGCTAAACCCGCTGTTAAGCTCAAAGGCATGACTGCTGCCACTAAAGAAGGGATCGGTTGGGAAGTAGTACTTGGTCATGCCCAGCGATAATCCAAAATCGAAGTCCAGACTCATGTAAAGGTCGGCTTCCATCGCCTCGTTGTCTGAAATATTATAAGACCCCCATGCACCGAGGGTAAATATTCCTGTGCTGTATTCTATGGACGGTTGCAAGGCAGGACCGTGGCCAAACTTTGTTCCTCTCCATACATAGCTGCTGGCCAGGTCGGTTCCCACCGATATTTTTCCTTTTTCTCCGGCATTGGCCTGGGGCAGGAACATGCAAATTCCCAGGAGTAATGTAATGATCTCTTTTTTCATAATTAAGCAGTATTAATATTTAACATATATAAATAAACAGTATTAAAAATCGATATACCCCCTTGTAGAATTATATCGATGTCAAATATTGATTATAAATACTTACACTACCCCCTAAAGCATCAATGCAATTTCATAAATTAACATTAAATTTATTTTAGACCCCTTTTTTGATAAAATCGATCTGCTTATGGAATTATTTTGAACAAAAGGCTCTTTGAAGGACTATGCTACTGACATTTTGATAAAGGCACTCCGGTGGTTCTCCTCTTTAGATGTGGGAAAGGTTTTTGTTGGCAACGAGATTGGTAAAGCCGCAAATCAGTATTTTAAGAGACTGGAATTGCATCTTGCCTGAATGTAAATGTTTTGATAGCCGTTCACTTTGATGCTATGTGTGGCATAGCCGCAGTATAAAGCCCTCTATGTATGCAACTACTGTCGTTATTGAGTTGCTTAAAAAAAGCGGTTGGCCACCCGCCCACGATTATAAAAGTCGAATGAGTAACCGAAGGTGATTTCATGGGTGCCCAATTGCTGAAGCTGGAAAGCGCCTAGCCCGATCTCTATGGCATACCCTGCCTGCATGCGGTCGTTAAAGTGCCATCGTCCAAATAGAGAGACCATCGATTGGTTGCGCACTAGCACTCCAAGCCAGAGTTGCTCCAAAAGCAATAGGTTCAGGCTTAGATCGATCCTGAATAATTCGCCGGGAAGACCCCACAGCATGATGGCTGGCTGCAGGGTAATGCCTGACGGGAGTTCACTTCTGTAGCCCCCCGACAAATATAAGTGCTGCACCCCATACTGTAATGTGTAGTTTTCGGGATTCTCCTCAAGTCGGGTTTTTATTAGTTTCGGTACAGAAATGCCTGCGTAGAATTTTTCTTCATAATAAAATACCCCTGCTCCCATATTAAAAAGGTGCCGTACGGAATGGTTGCCATTGAAAACCGGATCGGCAATTGCGGTGGGAAATAGTTGTAGCCTCGAAAGTGCATTTTGATAATTTACAACTCCGGTTTTTAATCCCAGTCTTAACCGTTGCCCGTAACCCAGCATTATTTCGTAGGCATAGTCGGCCATAATGGTAGTTCGGTTTTCCTTTCCGTACCACTCTTGCGACAAATTCAGGCCTAACCCAATAAATTCGTTAAATACCGGCGTATGCATTGCCAGCGTTTGCGACTGAGGTGCGGAGATAAAGCCTGCATACTCCCGCCTGATTGAAACCAGGAACCCTGCACTTTCGTTCATGCCAGCATAGGCAGGGTTAACCAGTTGATGCGCCGACAGGTAACCTGAGGCAATGGGCAAAGGCTGGCTGCTGCCAGTTAACGGCAAGGCCATACACCAAATCAAGATAAGACGCTGGATCAACTTCTTCATGCTGGGCGGATTGCGCTTAACAAAACGGAATCATCCCAAACAACAGGCTTCTGACCGGCAGTTAATGAATTACCATAACGAAACTTAACCGCATACTAAGGAGATGCGTTTGGGGGAGTTCCGTACCAAATATAGCAAAATTCGAAAAATCTTAATGGCAGGGTTAGCTGTATTCTTCCCAGCTCTTAATGCTCAATGTTTCGGGTGTATATTTGCATATAGCATACACAAAGGCACTGGCTACCCTCGAATTGGTGATGAGGGGTATGTTATAATCGATGGAGCTTCTCCGGATGGTATAACCATTGCGAAGCTCCCGGCGGGTAAAGTTTTTAGGAATATTGATGACCAGATCAATCTTCTTCTCCTTTAAATAGTCAAGGGTATTGGGATGCCGGTCTTCTTCGTCGGGCCAGTGTAGCAACGTGTTGGCAATGCCATTGTCGGTGAAGAACTTATGCGTGCCTTCCGTAGCATAAAGATTGTATCCCCTTTCAGATAACATCCGTGCGCTTTCGAGCAGTTCGACTTTGGAGCGCGATGGTCCGGATGAGATCAGAATGTTCTTTTTGGGAATGGTGTATCCTACCGAGAGCATCGATTTAAGTATAGCCTCATAGAAGTTTTCTCCTATACAGCCAACTTCTCCTGTCGATGCCATATCTACCCCCAGTACCGGATCGGCATTCAGCAAGCGGGCGAAAGAGAATTGCGGTGCTTTTACGCCAACGTAATCGAGTTCAAATATCGACTTGTCGGGTTTCTCTACCGGAATCGAAAGCATCACCCGGGTGGCGATATCGATCATATTCAGCTTCATAACTTTTGAAACAAACGGAAAGCTTCTTGAGGCCCTCAGATTGCACTCAATCACTTTTATATTATTGTCTTTTGCCAGAAACTGAATATTGAAGGGACCTGTAATTTCAAGTGCCTGTGCAATTTTTCGGGTAATCTGCTTGACCCTTCGAATGGTTTCGATGTACAATTTTTGCGGGGGGAATACGATGGTTGCATCGCCCGAATGAACTCCTGCAAATTCTACATGTTCCGAAATGGCGTAGGCAATCAGGTCGCCCTTGTCTGCTACAGCATCCATCTCAATCTCCTTTGCATTTTCAATGAATTCGCTTACTACTACAGGATGCTGCTTCGATACATCAGCAGCCATCTGCAGGAAATGATCGAGCTGCTCATCGTTCGACACCACATTCATGGCCGCGCCCGACAAAACATACGAAGGTCTGATAAGCACGGGGTAGTCGACCACTTCGATGAATTTACGAATTTCAGCCTTGGTCGATAATTTCGCCCATCGTGGCTGATCAACTCCTATGCTGTCGAGCAGCGATGAAAATTTATCGCGGTCCTCGGCATTGTCTATTTTAAGGGGCGATGTTCCCAAAATGGGTACCTGCTGGCGGTATAGTTTCATGGCCAGATTGTTTGGAATCTGACCTCCCATAGATACCACTACTCCTTTGGGCTGCTCGAAATCAACGATATCGAGAACCCGTTCGAGGCTCAATTCATCAAAATAGAGTCTGTCGCAAGTGTCGTAATCGGTACTTACAGTTTCGGGATTATAATTGATCATTATAGAGCGGTAACCCTGCTGCTGAATGGTTTTTACAGCATTCACCGAACACCAGTCGAACTCCACGGAACTCCCAATCCGGTAGGCACCCGAACCCAGAACAATAACCGACTTATCGTCGTGCACAAATGAAACGTCGTTCTCTGTTCCGGAATAGGTCAGATAGAGATAGTTGGTTTGCGCAGGATACTCTCCTGCAAGTGTATCGATCTGTTTGACCACTGGAACTATTCCTCGTTTTTTACGCTCCGAGCGCACACGGAGCAAACCCTCTTCCATATTGGCTGCTGGCAATTCCAGCACTGTCCGGGCAATCTGGAAGTCTGAAAAACCAGCTTTTTTAACATCACGCAAGAGCTCGTCAGGTATTGATTCGAGGGTGTTGTGTTCTTTTAAGTCATTGCGGAGATGAAAGATGTTTTGCAATTTCTGCAGAAACCAATGGTCGATCTTTGTTCGCTGGTATATCTCCTCTACCGTATAG
This sequence comes from Prolixibacteraceae bacterium UBA6162, assembly GCA_002428215.1. Next base: position 21,168 of record DIUI01000117.1, on the reverse strand, counting down.
CCTCTGTAGAATGCCTCAGCAATGGCAAATATACGTCTGTCGGTCGGATTGATCAGTTCCTCTTCCAGAGCTTCGATCGAGATCTCTTCGCGGTTACCTACAAATCCATGCATGCCCTGGCCCACCATGCGGATGCCTTTCTGAATGGCCTCTTCGAAGGTTCGTCCAATGGCCATAATCTCTCCAACGCTTTTCATTGCACTGCCAAGCACCTTGTTTACGCCGGTGAATTTCGATAAGTCCCAACGGGGAATTTTTACTACACAGTAGTCGAGAGCAGGCTCAAAGGCTGCAGTGGTAACCCTTGTTACCGAATTTTTCAACTGGTGGAGGCCATAGCCTAATCCCAGTTTCGCTGCTACGAAAGCGAGCGGGTAACCGGTGGCTTTCGATGCGAGTGCCGACGATCTCGACAACCGGGCATTCACTTCGATAACCCTGTAGTCTTCGCTATGGGGATCGAGCGCAAATTGTACGTTGCACTCGCCAATGACCCCAACCCGTCGAATAATTTTTATGGCTACTGCCCTGAGTTTATGATATTCAGAGTTGGTTAGTGTTTGCGAAGGAGCTACCACAATACTTTCGCCGGTGTGAATGCCCAATGGGTCGAAGTTTTCCATATTACAAACTGTAATACAGTTGTCGAACCTGTCGCGTACTACCTCGTATTCAACCTCTTTCCATCCTTTCAGCGACTCTTCGACCAATATTTGAGGACTGTAGCTGAATGCTTTCGATGCCAGTGTCCGCAGCTCATCGAAGTTGTTGCAAAAACCACTGCCCAGGCCACCCAGTGTATAGGCAGCCCTTACAATGATAGGGAATCCCAGCTTTTCGGCTGCCGAAAGGGCTTCATCCATATTGAGGGCAGAGATACTGCGCGGAGTTCTTACATCAATCTCCCCCAACATATCAGCAAAAAGCTGACGGTCTTCGGTCTCCATTATGGCCGTAATTGGAGTCCCTACCACGGTGAGGTTGTATTTTTCGATGACTCCTGCGCGCTGCAGCGCAACACCGCAGTTGAGGGCAGTTTGACCTCCAAAAGCAAGCAGTATTCCATCGGGCTGCTCCTTTTTTATTACCTCCTCTACGAAGAAGGGCGTAATCGGCAGGAAATAAATCTTGTCGGCGATCTCCTCTGAGGTTTGTATGGTAGCAATGTTCGGGTTAATGAGGATGGTTTCTACACCCTCTTCCTTTAACGCCTTTAGTGCCTGCGAACCACTGTAGTCGAACTCACCGGCTTCTCCAATTTTTAAGGCTCCCGACCCAAGTATAAGGGCTCTTTTGATGGTAATATCTGTCATGTTGTTCTAAAATTTTTCGCTGTAAAGGTCTCCGTATGCTTGAAAATTTCCGCCCTGTGGCAGATTACTGTTTTTGTTGAACGATAGAATCAATGAAATCGTCGAAGAGATATTCGGTATCGACAGGTCCACTGGTGGCTTCGGGATGAAACTGGGTAGAGAAGAATGGTTTTGTTTTGTGCCGGATACCCTCGTTGGTGCCATCGTTGGCATTAACAAAAAGTTCTTCCCAGTCGCTGCTTAGCGTTTCGGGCGAAACTGCGTAGCCATGGTTCTGAGGTGTGATGAAACAGCGATCGGTACCGGCAAGCAGAACAGGTTGGTTATGGCTGCGATGACCATATTTAAGTTTGAAAGTATCGGCACCTGCAGCCCTGGCGAGCAACTGATTACCCAAACAGATACCCATAATGGGCTTATTGCCGGTGATCAGTTTTCTTATATTGGTAACGGTCGCCTCACACATGGCTGGATCGCCAGGTCCATTGGTCAGAAAGATTCCATCGTACTCCATGGTCGAAACATCGTAATCCCAGGGTACTCTGACAACGGTGGCACCCCGCGCCGTTAAGCAGCGAATAATGTTGTGCTTTACACCGCAGTCTATCAAAACAACACGATGCGGACCATCGCCAATTTCCGAAATCTCGCTGCAGCTAACTCTGGCCACAAGATTTTCGCTGTTGGGATCGTAAAAGTCAACCTGTTGATCTTCAAATTCAATTTTGCCCATCAATGAACCCTTTTCGCGCAGGATTTTTGTAAGAGCACGGGTGTCAATGTCGTACAATCCGGGTACATTGTACTCCTTGAGCCAGTCGCCAAGACTTTTCCGGGCATTCCAATGACTGTATTCGAAAGAGTAGTCCGATACAATGAGCGCTGTGATGTGTACCTTTTCTGATTCGAGGAATTGGCTAACCCCGTTAATTGAGCTGTTTTCGGGAACTCCGTAGTTGCCAATCATTGGATAGGTAGATACCAAAATCTGTCCGGCATACGAGGGGTCGGTAAGGCTTTCGGGGTATCCGGTCATTCCGGTATAGAATACCACCTCGCCTGCCACCGATGCCTCACTTCCAAAAGATTTTCCTTCGAATTTTGTCCCATCTTCCAGGGTTAGGGTCGCTTTTTTGGTCTTCAACATCTTTCGAATAGGGTATTTATGGTCAAAAAAAAGCGCCTGCTCTACTTTTTGTAGCACAAGCGCATAATGCTTATCTCGTTAATTTTTTTCCTTAGCCCGGGCATTGTACAGAATGCTTCTGTTATAACTGGGGGCAAAAATAGCTTTTTTTTTGAGTTAAAACAGTTGTGGGAATAAAAAATGTATAATTTTGCATCAAAAATGTATAAAAATACATGAAGGAGATTATCGACCGACAGCGGGCTATTCGGCAGCTGATTACCGAACAGGTGATTAGTAGTCAGGAACATCTGCTGGAACTTCTTGGCAACAGGGGTTTTCTGGTCACCCAGGCTACCTTGTCTCGCGATCTGAAAAAGATGCAGGTGGCCAAGGTTGCCGACGGGTCAGAAGGTTACCGGTATGTTATGCAGGGAGCTCTTGCTGTTTCTTCTACCGAAAGGGAAGCGGAACGCATCAACTATCTGGCCGACGGTTTCAGGGGCGTTCAATTCTCTGGTAATCTGGCGGTAGTGCGCACACTCCCCGGTTATGCCAGCAGTATTGCCTCGGTTATCGACAATGCCGAACCCTGGGAGATTTTAGGAACGATTGCCGGCGATGATACCATCCTGGTCATATTGCGGGAGGGAGTTAGCCGAGCCGATTGTATATCGGCTATTAAAAACATTATGCCTTATCTGCGCGACAAAATATGAGCGGTGAAACATCCTGCTTCAAACTAAAATCCGAAATAAGGATAAAAACTGTGGGATCTTTCTAATGATTGGAAAACCTGCTCATTGAGAATGCATTATTAACAAAAACTGTAAAGCAAAATACGATTTTACATGAACGAGACTAAAACGATAACGGTCGAAGTAGCCAGTTCGAAGCATCTAAAATATGTCGATATAATTAACGATCATATCGATTTGGCTTCGAAGCAGCGTGGCACCGGTATTGCGCGCAGGACCTACGAATACCTCGCCGCTAAAATGGATGAGGGAAAAGCCGTGATTGCGCTCGACGGAGAGGAGTTTGCCGGTTTTTGTTACATAGAAACCTGGGGGACCTCTAAGTATGTAGCCAATTCCGGATTGATAGTTAATCCTGCCTACAGAGGAATTGGCCTTGCCAAACAGATTAAAATGAAGGCGTTTGAGCTCTCACGTACCCGTTATCCCGATGCCAAAATTTTTGGACTTACCACCGGTTTGGCAGTGATGAAAATCAACCATCAGCTGGGCTACCGGCCTGTTACCTATTCTGAACTTACCGACGATGAGTCGTTCTGGAAGGGTTGTCAAGGTTGTGTTAACTACGATATTCTCACCCGAACCGAAAGAAGCAAGTGTCTTTGTACCGGTATGCTGTTTGATCCGGCCTGGGAGCAGGAGAAAAATCCGTCCGCTTCCCCTTCAACAAATGGCAGCAGTCAGGAAATTCGTAAACGTTCCCTGCTCGACTATATGAAGAAACTCAATCCCCTGCAGGCAATGGATCTGATTAGGAAATACAGCAACAAGCAGCCCAAAGTGTAATGTATGCACGACAGCCCAACGGATAAACAAGTACAATTAAAATAGAACTGAGATGAAAGAGAAATTAGTTTTGGCATTCAGCGGAGGATTGGATACCTCGTTTTGTGTTAAATACCTCACCGAGGAGCGGGGGTTTGAAGTATATACTGCCATTGCCAATACCGGAGGCTTTACTGCCGAAGACCTTAGTCGAATCGAAGAACGGGCCTACCGATTGGGCGCCAAGGAACATGTATCGATTGATGTGACCGAAGAATACTACCAGAAATGTATCCGATATATGGTGTATGGCAACATACTCCGAAATAATACCTATCCTATTTCTGTAAGCTCAGAAAGGGTCTTTCAGGCGATTGCCACCATTGAATATGCCAAGAAGATTGGAGCTGGCTATGTGGCACATGGAAGCACAGGCGCTGGCAACGACCAGGTGCGCTTCGATCTTACCTTTCAGGTGTTGTCGCCGGGAATTAAAATCATCACTCCAATCCGCGATTTGTCACTTAGCCGCGAAGAGGAGATCAACTATCTGCGCAAGCATGGTATCGACGACGACTATGCTAAAATGGCATACAGTATCAACCAGGGATTATGGGGTACCAGCATTGGCGGGGTCGAGACACTTACCTCGGATAAACCGCTCCCCGAGTCGGCATTTCCAAAGCAACTTACTGCATCTGAGGAAAAGCCTATACGACTTACCTTCGAAAAGGGAGAATTCAAGGCCATCGACGGAAAGTATTTTGCCAGTGGTCCTGCTGCCATTCAGGCGCTTGAAGCTTTGGCCGCTCCCTATGCAATTGGTCGCGATATGCACGTGGGCGATACCATTATTGGCATTAAGGGAAGAGTGGGATTTGAAGCCGCAGCGCCCATGATTATTATTAAAGCCCACCATCTGCTTGAGAAACATACCCTCAGTAAATGGCAGCACTATTGGAAAGAGCAGATTGCCAACTGGTATGGTATGTTTCTGCACGAGGCTCTCTACCTCGACCCTGTGATGCGCAACATGGAGACATTTCTCGAAAGTACCCAGGAAACCGTAAACGGCGATGTAATGGTATCTCTCAAGCCTTATCGTTTTGAACTTGATGGTGTTACTTCGCCCAACGATCTCATGAGTCCTGTGTTTGGCAAATATGGGGAAGAAAACAAAGCATGGAGCGGTGAGGATGTAAAAGGATTTACCTCGATTCTGGGCAATGCCCTTAAGATTTTTCATACCATCAACCCTCCCAAAGCATAGCGATTGGGGTGCTTGCAGTGAAAGGTGGTAACAAGAAGGTGAAAGGAGAATATGATGGAAAAAGTAAAGGTAGGAATTATCGGAGCCGCCGGCTATACAGCCGGTGAGTTGTTGCGTATTCTGATACACCATCCGGCAGTGGAGGTGGTATTCGCACAAAGCGACAGCAATGCCGGAAATCAGATCTGGCAGGTTCATGACGATTTGGTGGGTGAGATTTCCCTTCGTTTCGCAGCCAGTGCCAACCTCTCTGAAGCCAATGTGGTGTTTCTTTGTCAGGGGCATGGCAAGTCGCGTGCATGGATGGAACAAAATCAACCTCCACCGAGTGTGAAGATTATCGACCTGAGTACAGACTACCGAAAGATGTCTGGTGATCACCCGTTTATTTATGGTCTGCCCGAACTCAATCGCGAAGCCATTCGCTCTGCTGCCCGCATAGCCAACCCCGGATGTTTTGCCACTGGAATTCAACTCGCACTGCTTCCCCTGGCAGCTGCCGGGTTACTCACCGACGAGGTCCATGTAAATGCCATTACAGGTTCAACCGGGGCCGGACAAAAGGCCACCGATACCACTCATTTTAGTTGGCGCAGTAACAACCTGAGTGCCTACAAGGTCTTTGAACATCAGCACCAACAGGAGATTCTGCAAAGTTTGGCGCAGCTGCAACCTGGATTTAACCACCCTTTCAATTTTATACCCATCAGGGGCAACCATACCCGGGGGATTTTTGCAACTGCCTATACTCGGTTTGATGGCTCACTCCACGAAGCCCGCCAGCTATATGCCAATTACTATGCATCCCATCCGTTTGTTTGGATCTCTGAAACCAACCCTTCGCTCAAGCAGGTAGTAAACACCAACAAGGCGGTGTTGTATCTCGAAAAGCACGGCAACAAGCTGGTGGTAATCAGTTGTACCGACAACCTGCTTAAAGGTGCTTCGGGACAGGCCGTTCAAAATATGAACCTGATGTTTGGTCTCGACGAAACCACCGGCCTTGGTCTGAAAGCCATGGCATTTTAAATCACCTGCTGATGGCATGTCCTCAGCTCAATTTCTAATTCGATGCATCTATTCGACGTTTATACTCTGCTGAATATTACCCCGGTTCGTGCATCTGGCTGCACTGTATGGGACGAAAAGGGAATACCCTACCTCGATTTGTACGGCGGACATGCCGTAATTTCTATAGGGCATACCCATCCCCACTACATAGAACGCATTGAAGGGCAGTTGCGAAAAATTGGTTTTTACTCGAACTCTGTTCAGATACCTCTTCAGCAACAATTAGCCGAAAAACTTGGACAGCTTTCGGGTTACCCAGATTACCAGCTTTTTCTTTGTAATTCGGGTGCCGAAGCCAACGAAAATGCGCTTAAGCTTGCCTCTTTTGTAACGGGTCGCCCCCGCATAATAAGCTTTTCGCGTGGATTTCACGGACGTACTTCCCTCGCGGTTGCCCTAACCGATAACCCAAAAATTGTGGCGCCTGCCAACCAGACGACCTGTGCTGCCATTCTTCCGTTCAATGATATAAAGGCAGTTGCTGAAGAGCTTGCAAAAGACGATGTCGCGGCCGTGATTGTAGAGGGTATTCAGGGTGTGGGTGGAATACATGAACCAGAGGGCGATTTTCTGCAAGCACTGTCTGACCTTTGCAAGGCCAATGGTGCATTGTTAATACTGGATGAGATACAAAGCGGTTATGGTCGCACGGGAAAATTCTTTGCCCATCAGCACCACAACATCCAACCCGATATTATTACAGTGGCCAAGGGTATGGGTAATGGCTTTCCTGTTGGCGGTGTGCTCATACAACCCGGTATCGAGCCGTGGCATGGCATGCTGGGAACTACCTTTGGAGGAAACCATCTGGCGTGTGCAGCAGGACTTGCAGTACTGGAAGTCATGGAACAGGAGTCTCTAAAAGAAAATGCAGCAAAAGTGGGTGCATATCTGCTATCAAGGCTGGCCGAATGTTGTCCGGATGCCTCGGTGCGTGGAAGGGGACTTATGATTGGTATCGAGTTTCCGGAGCCTGTTAAGGTGCTGCGCGACCGGTTGTTGAACGAATTTCATATATTTACCGGCTTCAGTGGACAGTATACCATCAGGCTTTTGCCTCCGTTGTCGCTTACCATTGACGAAGCCGATAGGTTTATCGAAGCAGTTAAAAAGGCCATTGGCTCCATTGCTACTTAATTATGAGAAATATCCAAAACTATGCAAGATAAAAAAATTGCCATCATTGGGGGAGGGAACCTCGGGACGGCTATAGCTGAAGGACTATTGCTTTCGGGCGAAGTGCAGGCATCTAACCTATATGTTACCCGCCGTCGGGTCGATTTGCTGCACCATCTAAAAGATAAGTATGTAAAGGTGGGAAGCGACAATCTTGCGGCCGTTAAACGTGCCGATATTATTATTCTGGCAGTGAAACCCTACCAGGTGATCGATATTCTGAAAAGCTTTGCTGAACTGCTTGGTCCCGATAAGATTCTTATTTCTCTGGTAGCGGGTGTAGATCTCCTCGAGTTGGGCGCAATTGCCGGCAAAGAGGTTCCGCTGTTCAGGGCCATGCCCAATACAGCCATAGCTCTGCAGGAGTCGATGACCCTGATTTCGCTGAATGGGAGCGGCGAAGCTCATAAGCAAACGGTAGTGGATCTCTTTAATAAAATGGGCAAAACAGCCATTATTCCCGATGAACTAATGGCGGCAGCTACTGTACTGGCGGCGTGCGGCGTTGCGTATGCACTACGGTACATCAGAGCGGCAATGCAGGGAGGAGTCGAGATTGGATTTGGTGCCGAACTGGCACAGTATATTACTGCGCAAACTGTTTTGGGCGCTGCCAAGCTGGTGCTTGAAACCGGTAATCACCCCGAGAAAGAGATTGACAAGGTGACCACTCCACGGGGGGTTACCATTACGGGGCTCAATGAAATGGAAAACAAAGGCTTTAGTGCCAGTCTGATTCAGGGACTTCTGGCCTCCTATAAAAAAATTGAACAGGTAGAACATCCGGGCTAATGGGTTTTAAATACCATAAAATTACCATTAAGGTGGGGAGCAATGTGCTCACCAAACCCGACGGGAAACTCGATGTGTCGCGCATCGCGCACCTGGTCGACCAGATTGCTGCGCTCCACAAGGCAGGCGTAGAAGTTGTGCTGGTTTCGTCGGGTGCTGTTGCCTCAGGTAAATCGGTACTTATGCCCGCCAGGAAATACGACTCTGTATCGTCGCGACAGCTTTGGGCTGCTCTCGGACAGGTGAAGCTTATAAACCGTTATTCCGATTTTTTTGGAGAGCATGGAATGGTATGTGCACAGGTGCTTACCACCAAAGAGAATTTCTCGAGCAGGGCTCACTACCTGAACATGAAAAATTGTATCACAACTCTGCTGGAAAACCGGGTTGTACCTATTGTAAATGAAAACGATACCATATCAATAACCGAGCTCATGTTCACCGATAACGATGAACTTTCGGGATTGATGGCCACACTGGCTCAATCGGAGGCACTTATTTTGCTCTCCAATGTCGATGGAGTCTACACTGCCGATCCCTCTACACCGGGAGCACAAATGTTGACAGAAATAAGTACCGACCTCGACGAGGATTCTATACATGTAAGCGGTCAGATGTCGGGCTTTGGCCGCGGGGGTATGATGACCAAACTTCGAATTGCCCGAAAGGTTGCCAGCAGTGGAATTGCCGTATATGTGGCCAACGGCCGGCGGGAAAACATTCTGCTCGATATACTTGGCGACAAAGGAAGTGTAGCCTGCACGCGCTTTGTTCCTGAAAGTCGGGGTGTATCTGGGGTAAAAAACTGGATATCCTTTTCAGGGAGTTTTACGAAAGCAGAAATAGTAATCAATAAAGGAGCGGTAAAGGCACTCTATTCTGATAAGGCAGTTAGTCTGCTCCCAATTGGAGTGGTGTCGGTGATCGGCGAATTTACGACCGGCGACCTGCTCAGAATTGTAGATGAAGAACATCGCTATATAGGTATCGGAAAGGCACGCTTTGGATCAGAAAAGCTGGAACAACAGCAGCTATCTGAGCGACAGAAACCGCTGATTCATTACGACTATCTATATCTCGAAAACGGAAAATAGCATGACTATTCAACCTCAACTCGAAAAAACATTGGTGGCATCGAGAAGTCTAAATATTACAGACGATGCTGTCGTTGTATCGGTATTGAATGCTTTGGCCAATACCGCAGAGGAATATTGCGACGAAATTCTGATTGAAAACCGCAAGGACCTCGATCGGATGGATGTTGCTGATCCCCGTTACGACCGACTTAAGCTCACCCAAGAGCGAATTTCGGGCATTGCTGCCGATATACGCAATGTTGCAGGTCTGCCCAGCCCGGTAGGCCGAAAGCTTTGGACACACTTGCGAGGGGATGGTCTGAAGCTGACAAAAATATCGGTGCCTTTTGGAGTGATTGGTATTGTTTACGAAGCCCGTCCCAATGTGTCGTTCGATGTATTCTCACTTTGTCTGCGTTCAGGTAATGCCTGTGTTCTGAAAGGCGGATCTGATGCAATTTATTCAAATACTGCCATTGTTGGGCTCATACATAAGGTGTTGGAGCAACATGGGCTCTCACCCGATTTGGTTGCACTGCTGCCTGCTGGAAGGGAGGAGACCCTCGAAATGATCAGAGCCGACCGTTTTATAGATTTGGTTATACCCAGAGGGAGTCAGGGATTGATCGATTTTGTAAGGGAAAATGCCACCATTCCGGTTATTGAAACCGGTGCCGGCATTTGTCATACCTACTTTGATGAATCTGGTAATCTTGCCAAAGGAGCCGAGATTGTTTTTAATGCCAAAACCCGCCGACCATCGGTTTGCAATGCACTCGACTGCTTGGTGATCCACCGTAATCGGTTGAGCGACCTGCCTCAGCTTATGGTAAAACTTGCCGGAAAAGGCGTGGAGGTTTATGCCGACGAACAGGCTTATGATGCGCTGGCAGGTGGATATCCGGTAAATCTTTTGAATCGTGCCGACGAGCAGGCATTTGGCACCGAGTTTTTATCGCTTCGCATGTCGGTAAAAACGGTAAACAACCTTTCCGAGGCGCTCGACCATATTGCTCTGTATAGTTCGAAACACAGCGAAGCTATAGTCGCAGAAGATGCCGGGGTAGTCGAATATTTTCAGAAAATGGTAGACGCAGCGGCAGTTTACAGCAATGCATCGACTGCTTTTACCGACGGCGCGCAGTTTGGATTGGGCGCCGAAATCGGTATTAGTACTCAAAAATTACATGCCCGCGGACCTATGGCTTTGGAGGAGCTCACCAGCTACAAGTGGATTGTGGAAGGCAATGGACAGGCGAGAGAAGGTTAAATATCGTGGCTTTTTGGCTCCTTCGGATCATATTTAATGCAGATTGGAGCAACAGTTGGTAACTTTACAAAATCAAATTGAAATAGCATGAGACACTTTACGTCGGTTAACGATATCGGAGATTTGCAAAAGGCTCTAAAGGTAGCTTTCGAAGTTAAAAGGTCGCCCTTCGAATGGGCACATCTGGGCAAAAACAAAACCATGGTCCTGATTTTTTTTAACAGCAGTTTGCGTACCCGACTGAGTACACAGAAGGCAGCCATGAATTTGGGAATGAACACTATGGTGCTAAATGTAAACGAGGATGGATGGAAAATGGAGTCGGAATTGGGCGTTATAATGGATGGAGACAAACCCGAGCATCTTCGCGAAGCAATTCCGGTTATTGGCGAATACTGCGATATTATTGGGGTGCGTTCGTTCGCCCGCTTCGAAAGTCGCGACGACGATTATCAGGAGAAAATTCTGAATCAGTTTATCGAATTTTCGGGCGTTCCGGTTGTGAGTATGGAAGCTGCTACCCGTCATCCGTTGCAGAGTTTTGCCGATTTGATGACCATCGAGGAGTTGAAAAATAAACCACGCCCAAAAGTCGTGCTCACCTGGGCGCCTCATCCCAGAGCTCTTCCACAGGCAGTACCCAACTCTTTTGTAGAGTGGATGCAGGCAGCCGATTACGATCTGGTGGTGACCCATCCCGAGGGCTATGAACTTGCACCCGAATTTATGCAGGGGGTAAAGGTGGAGTATAATCAGCAACGCGCCTTTGAAGGGGCCGACTTTATTTACGCCAAAAATTGGGCATCGTATAGCAATTATGGAGCAATTCTCAGCAAAGACCGCAACTGGATGGTCGATGGTGCTAAAATGGCCCTTACCAACGATGCGCGCTTTATGCACTGTTTGCCGGTTCGACGTAACATGATCGTATCGGATGAGGTTATCGACAGCCCTGCCTCAGTGGTTATTCATGAAGCGGCCAACCGTGAATGGTCGGCACAGGCCGTTTTACGCATGATTCTGGAGGGTGATCAATGAGACCCGTTGAAATTATTCCGGCAATCGATATCATAGAGGGCAAATGCGTAAGACTTTCGCAGGGTGATTTCAGTCGCCAAACCACCTATTACGAAAATCCCCTCGAAGTTGCCAGAATGTTCGAAGGTGCCGGCCTGCGCCGTTTGCATTTGGTAGATCTGGATGGGGCAAGAGCAAAGCACATTGTAAATTACCGGGTACTGGAGTCCATCGCTTCCAAAACTTCACTGGTTATAGATTTTGGGGGTGGCTTAAAGAGCGACGAAGACCTCAGAATAGCTTTTACAAGCGGAGCAACCATGGTTACTGGTGGCAGTATAGCTGTAAAAGAGCCGGCTCGTTTTTTGGAATGGCTGGCCAATTACGGATCAGAAAAAATCATTTTGGGAGCCGATGCCCGTAATGGTAAAATATCGGTCGAAGGTTGGCAGGAAGATTCCGACCTTGAAATCATCGATTTCATACAGCGATATACCGATGAGGGCATACGGCAGGTTATATCGACCGATATCGACCGTGATGGTATGCTCGAAGGTCCCGCTTTTGGGCTTTACACCGATATTTTGGAGCGGTTCCCGGAGCTTATGCTAATTGCTTCCGGCGGTGTCTCGTCCATGCGCGATATATATCAGCTTGGAAACCATAACGTACCTGCGGTTATCACCGGCAAAGCCATATACGAAGGGCGTATCACCCTGAAAGAGATTGAGAATTATCTAATAGAGAATTACTGACCCACTGCTATGCTGGCCAAGAGAATCATACCCTGCCTTGATATAAAAGACGGTCAGACCGTTAAGGGCATCAACTTTATAAATCTGAAGAATGTAGGCGATCCTGTGGAGCTGGCCGCACTATATGCTGCAGAGGGAGCCGATGAACTGGTATTCCTCGATATTACAGCTACCCACGAAGGGCGTAAGACTTTTGTCGATCTGGTAAAGCGAATCGCCAGGGAGATTAATATTCCCTTTACCGTTGGTGGAGGTATCAGCGAAATTGGCGATGCCGAAGCATTATTGGCAGCGGGAGCCGACAAAGTAAGCATTAACTCTTCTGCAGTGCGCAATCCTGAATTTATTGATCAACTGGCCCGCAATTTTGGAAGTCAGTTTGTGGTGTTGGCCATCGATGCCCGCGGCGACGAGTCAGGCAGGTGGACCGTTACCGTAAATGGAGGAAGAATACCTACCCCGAAAGAGCTTTTTTCGTGGGCTAAGGAGGGAGAACAGCGCGGAGCCGGAGAAATTCTGTTTACCTCTATGAACCACGATGGTACCAAAAATGGATTTGCCTGTCAACAACTTTCGCAGCTGTCGGAGTCCTTGCGCATACCAATTATTGCCAGTGGGGGTGCCGGTTCGATGGCTCACTTCGAAGAGGTATTTACGGCAGGAAAGGCAGATGCCGGTCTGGCTGCGAGTATCTTCCATTACAAAGAGATTGCAATTCCGGAGCTTAAAGCCTATTTACGGGAGCGGGGAATTCCAATCCGATAAAAATTGCCAACTTTGCTGTCCCAATTAGGGCAAAATACCACAAATATGAGTGAACTCGACTTTGATAAAATGAACGGCCTGGTACCGGCAATTGTGCAGGACAATACCACTCAGGTGGTTTTGATGCTGGGTTTTATGAACGAAGAGGCTTTACGCCAAACCGAAGAGACTGGCAAGGTTACCTTTTTCAGCCGCAGCAAGCAACGGCTCTGGACAAAAGGGGAGGAGAGTGGCAATTTTCTGGAAGTGGTGAGTATGGTGTCCGACTGCGACAACGACACTTTGTTGGTAAAGGTGAATCCGGTGGGTCCGGTTTGCCATACGGGTGCCGATACCTGCTGGGATGAGCAGAATGAGGAGAATGAGCTCTCCTTTCTTGAATACCTGCAGGATGTAATTGATCAAAGAAAGACCGAGATGCCAGAGGGCAGTTATACCACCCGTCTCTTTGCAGGGGGTACCCGAACTATTGCTCAAAAGGTAGGCGAAGAGGCGGTTGAAACGGTAATTGGAGCCATGGCCAATGATGATCAAAATATGATTTACGAAGGTGCCGATTTGCTATACCATCTAATGGTCTTACTTTCGCATAAGGGATACCGAATCGAAGATCTGGCAGCCGAACTAAAAAAGCGGCATAAGTAGCGATTGAAAACTCCCGCTCGGCCTGACTAATACAAGGTTAGCCCTATAAAGCATTTGTACAACATATTTTGGATTGCTCTTTAGCATAAGCCAAAGTTTTAAATGTTCGTAATTTTCTTGTGTAAAAAAACACTTAACGAACAACTTAAAACGCACACTATGCATCCAAAAAATCCATGTATTGCTAACATTGCAACCCTTTTGGCCTGTAAGTCGGTAGCCCAGGCATTCGTAGAGAACATATACGAACTGGAGCATCTCCGTGCGAGTTGGAGTGTTGAATACGCCAACCTTCTCAAAGATAAGATCAAGCTTGTTCAAGACGATTTTTATTCCGAGGGTTTATCTAAACTCGATGCATCTAAAATGGAGGCCTGGCGTGAACTGATGTTTTCTGCATTAACCGATCTTTCTGTAATCAGGGCATCCTTAAAGACCGATTTCAAAAACGACAAAGCCTTTTTAAAGGATTTTTTTGAACAGACAGGCTATACCAACCATTTCAGTGATGCCAAAAATGGTGACCACTTTAGCATGTTTAGGTTGATTGCCGAATTTGTGCAGGGACTCACTCCCGAAATGGAGGAGAAGATCAACGCCGGCGGCCTCGATAAGCGACTGTTGAGAAGGGTAAAGGCGTATGCCAAACAGTTGAATCAGTTTACCGAATGTTTCGAAGTAATGGCCGATCCATCGTTGGCCGATGAGGGGGGGCGATTGGCATTAAGCGAGGTTTATACCGAAATGCAGGATATTTGTCGGTTAACAACTGCCTACTACTTTTTGGATCCTGCCAAAAGAGAACAGTTCAACTTTTTCAGCGCATTGAGGCGTTTGTAGTTGCTAAGGTCGACAATTGGTCAAAATAAACGCATTGGGTGGCTATTTCCAGTCTGGCTTTATGTCAGATAATAACTGTTATCCTTTGCGCTGTTTGTTCCGCTGTTTAAGTTTTTTTACCGTTACAACAATTACCGCGCTTAGAATCCACAATGGCCATAGGCTAAGAAGCATAAGGGCAAAATCTGCAATTCCGTACCATCCGGTAACAAAAGATTGCTTCAGTTTTTCCGAAAAACGTTCCCGCTGTTGAGGTGTATATTCAAAAGGCTTTTTATAGGTGAGCGTGAGGTTGAGTGTGCTGAAGTCGACCTGATCTGAGAGGTAATTCAGTCGGCCTGTGGTGCTGTCGATCTCCTCTTCTAGTTTTCGAATCTCTGCTTCAATTTCAAGTATCTCGCTTACGGTCCGGGCCTGTCTCAGGAGTTCCTGATAGCGCGTAAGGTATTGCCGTTTTGTGCTTAGCCTTGATTCCAGGTCGATAAACTGATCGGTTACATCGCGGGTATCGATAGCTTTGTACAATATTTCATCGCCCGTTGCCCCAACTCTTTCAACAAGCGATTCAAAATTGGCAGCTGGGATTCTGATACGGAGATGGATTGATATATCTGTTCCCTGATTGTAGAGACTTTCACTGGCATAGTATCCCCCAAGAAGGGAAACGACGCTGTCGGTATACATTTTTGCCGTTTCCAGTGATTTTACCTTCAGCTCCAACCGGCCATCCTTGATGATTTTCTTTTGATCCGGCTGGATGTTTAACAGCGGATCTGCAGGATTGGAAATCTCAGCTACCGGACCACCGGCCTGCATGGTGCGGCTTTCTGTAACTACTCCCTGGTCGCTGGCATAGAAGGTTTTGTCTGTGCCCCCATGGCATGCATACAAAAGGGTTAGGAATACGATGATAAAGGCTTTGTTGTTCATGGCAGATCAATTTTAAATAAACATCCGCTTCAATAAGTATACCAGCTGACGGCCTCCGGAAAACAATAATCTTTCAGAATTATTTATCTAAATTGCGGTTAAAATTTATTCGGAAGACGTTGATTATTGATAAACTAAGGATAAAAGTGTCGTTAAATCGAAAAAACAATAGTTTTATCGATTTAATTGAATACGTATGATTAATCTTGTAGGTTGTTTTCTTAACTAATATTTGAAAAAACTTAAAGAGTACTTTGATGTCAAATATTCCGATCAATGATTTAGACGCATTTTTATTGGCGGAGTTAAAAGCCGGAAACCAGAGGGCTTTCGAAAAAATATACACAAAGTATTACTGCAACCTTACCCGTTACTCAAACTATATCATCAAAGATGAGGATAAAGCGCGTAGCTTAGTTCAAAATGTGTTCTTGAAACTTTGGGAAAGCCGCGAGCAGTTGAAGAAAGTCGAGAGTCTGCTTCCTTATTTAGTATCTATGGTAAGGAATGAATCGTTGAACTATCTGAAGAAAGAGCAACGCTTTACAAAGGTTCCCAATATGGCTGCCGCTGATTTGCCATCGAGAAGCTCTGAGAATACAGCCAACCAAAATGAACTGCTCGAACAACTTCTGATAGCTTTAAATTTAATGCCAGAGCGTTGCAGAATCGCTTTTGAATTAAGTCGTTTTGAAAATAAGACGAACAAGGAGATTGCCGGGCATTTGAATATTAGTGTCAAAGGTGTTGAGGCCCTTATTACTCGGTCTCTGAAACATCTTCGGATTCACCTTTCAGACTTTCTACCCTCTGAGAAAAACAGAAAGTTGCCGGGAAATTTTCTTATGATTCTGTTTTCGAAATTCTAAAACGGATACAATTATCATTTGGTTTTAATTTTTTTTAAAAAGAGTGTAGGGTTTTGGCGTGCATGATTGTCATTTAATTGAGCAACCGAATTAGAATGGGACGAAAGCAGGTCATAAACAGAATACTGGGTAGGTATTTTACCAATACCGTAACCGATCGTGAGAAGACCTTATTAGATGAGTGGAAGAGTGACAACAAGGAGAATCTTTGGGAATTCATCGATTACGAGTTTATCTGGAGGGAGAGTGGGAAACTGAATGGCTTGGCCGAAAATGAAAATCCCATTCAAACCCTAAAACAGGCAATGCGTCCGAAAGCGAGATATCATACTTATGTTAAGTATCTAGTGCAGGCCGCTGCCGTGGTGTTATTATCACTTCTATTCACAACGGTATTCAATTACCTGGAAACAGATTCAATACCTTTGGCTGAAAATACTGTTTATCAGGAAACCAAGGCTGCCTATGGTACCCAGACAAAAGTTATGCTGGCCGATGGTACCGTTGTATATCTCAATTCTGGTAGCACACTCCGATTTCCTATATCATTTGAAGGATCTGAGATCAGGAAGGTGTATCTCGACGGTGAGGGTTATTTTGATGTTAAAAGCATGACAGATTCCCCATTCATAGTTGACGTTGATGCACTTCAGATTAAGGTAACCGGAACTAAATTTAATGTAAATGCATACAAAAGGAGTGGTCAGTTTTATATAGCTTTAATAGAGGGTAGTGTTACACTACAGCGCGAACAAGCCATGTCTATGGTCGAAATTTGCAGTCTGGAAAAAGGCGATTATGCGGTATTGAACTCAGAAACACAGCAGCTTAACATTAGCAGACATAGTTCTTTGACTAGATATTTTTCATGGATAGAAGGAAAGATTGTATTTGAAAACGATCCGATTCATGTAGTGGTTGAGAGACTATCGGCATGGTATAATGTTGATATTGAAATTGCCGACAGGCAGCTTGCTCGGTACCGGTTTACCGGAACTTTTATTAACGAACCACTTGAACAGGTGCTTATGCTTTTAAGTAGAACATCTCCAATGTCTTATACATTAATGCCCTCTCAAAAACTTGACGATAATACTTTTAGTAAACGACAGATAATCCTCAGGTCGAAATCCTAATCAATAACCGTAAACCCTATGCTTATGAAATAAACAATAAAAAAAAACAGGAAAGTGTTTGCACCACCTTCCTGTTGCTACCGGTGCTACCCGGCAAACTAATTAATCTACTAATTAATTATCGACAAATTTATGGAAAAAACTAACATTAACGCAAGTATCTCAAACCTTGGGGACTTAAACCAACTGCTTCTAACTATGAAATTAACACTACTTCTATTGATTTTTTCGACTTTAAGTATTCTGGCCAACAATGGTTATTCACAGAATCTTGCTGTTTCGATGAGGTTGAACCGTGTTACAATTAAGGATGCATTGAAGGAGATTGAAAGCCAGAGTAATTTCCACTTTATCTACAACAATGAGTTGATTAATGTAGATAAGATGGTCGATCTCAATGTCGAAAACAGACAGCTTTTGTCTGTTGTTAATGAAATTTTTGCCGACCAAAATGTTGAAGTTTCTGTTTTGGATCGCAAAATTATTCTTGCGCCCAGATATGAAACAGCGAGAGCTGCCCAACAAAGTGCGATAAGCGGAAAAGTAACCGACCGTACAGGATTTCCACTGCCTGGAGTAACTGTATTTATTAAGGGGACTACGTTTGGGACCATAACCAATTCCGACGGAAGTTATACGCTGAGTGGACTTGCCAGCAACGCAGTAATTGTTTACTCATTTGTAGGCATGCGTTCGCAGGAAATTGTCTATACCAATCAGTCAGTAATTGATGTTCGCCTTTTGGATGAGACCATCGGGATAGAGGAGGTCGTTGCCGTGGGATTTGGAGTACAGCGAAAGGTCAATCTTTCAGGAGCTGTATCTGTAATCAATTTCGACGAGGAGTTGGATAACCGGCCTATAACCAATGCATCGCAGGCTTTGAGTGGTAGGATTCCAGGATTGTGGGTGAGTCAAAATTCAGGAAAACCCGGTGCCGACGGTGCTCAAATAAGGGTACGCGGATGGGGAACCCTGAACAATTCAAATCCTTTGGTAATTATCGATGGAGTCGAAGGTACATTTGATCAAATCAATCCAAATGATATTGAAAGCGTTTCTGTTCTAAAAGATGCTGCAAGTGCTGCAATCTATGGATCAAAAGCTGCCAATGGTGTAATACTGGTTACTACTAAAATGGGGCGACTTGAAGAGAAAATGCAGGTCAATCTATCCTCCTATTACGGTGTACAATCACTCGGTCGAAGATATAATCTGGTTACGAACAGTGCAGAACATATGAGGCTTACCAATCAGGCCCTCCTTAATGAGGGTGGTAGTGCGCTGTTCGCCGAAAGCGTAATTTCTGCTTTTGAATCGGGAACCGACCCATACAAATATCCAAACACAGATTGGTTTGATGTTCTGTTCGAAAATTCCCCAATTCAGGAACATAATCTATCGGTGAGGGGTGGATCTGAAAAAAGCACTTCCTTTCTCTCTTTCAACTATCTGAATCAGGATGGCTTGATTATGAATACAAATACACAAAGGTATGGCATAAGGGCTAACCTTGAAATGGATGTATACAGCTGGTTAAAATTAGACGGTCGCATTAATTACAGCCGCAGAGTTTCTACCGAGCCATATAATGATATCGTTTATGGGTCGATGGGCAGAGTGTTTGATATGCTATCCGGAGTAACACCCTACACAGCTCCTTATACAAGGGACGGAAGATTTGGCTCGGTTGAGGCGATCTCGCCCGGCGGCGTTATTTTATTTGACAACAGGAATCCCTTTATCGAAGCGTCGAATGGACGAAGATTGTCTGAGGATGATTTCTTGGCCATAAACGCCTCGGCAGATTTGAAACTCCATAGCTCGCTAAATTGGCGCACAACAGTAGCTTCCAATGGAAACTGGAGTATGGTCGATAACCATAATGAGACGCTTGTTGGATATACAGACTCTGGAATTCCGATGATGACAAAAAACTACAACAGGGAAGGTATTGAGATGAGCCGTTCTCAAATCTCACAACGCACGAACAATGTCTTTTCAACGCTTAACTTCAATAAACGTTTTCTTGAGGTGCATGAGATATCTGCCATTGCTGGTCTTCAACTTGAGGATCTGGTTATTAAGAATGTTTATGCCCGTAAGTCAAATCCCCCTAAAGAGGGTTTAACCCAGGTTGATGCTGGTACCTCTGGGTTTCAGGCTCAGGGAAACCTTAACAGATTAAGAATGTTCTCCTATTTTGGTAGGTTCAATTATGGTTTGGCAGGCAAATATCTGGTTGAAGCCAACCTGCGTGCCGATGCATCCTCTCGTTTCAAATCAGGAAATCGGTGGGGCTTATTTCCGGGATTTTCGGCTGCGTGGAGAGTTGGAGAAGAGTCGTTTGTAAAAGATCTTAACCTTTTCTCTAATCTGAAATTGCGTGCTTCGTGGGGACAGCTTGGCAATCAGAACATTGCAGGCTACTGGCCATATCTGACAGTAATTAACCAAAGCAATGCATTAAGCTACAGTTCCGGAGGTGCATTGTCGCCAGGAGCTGCGGTAACTTCGCTGATTGATGAAGATATAACCTGGGAGACTACCTCAACACTCGACCTTGGAATGGATATCGGACTTTTAGACAATCGGTTAACCATCGAAACCGACTATTTTAAAAAGACAACCCGCGATATAATTGTACAGTTACCAATACCTCAAATGCTTGGTGGTCTTATTCCTCCTTTCGAAAATCTTGGAGAAATGGTCAATGAAGGATTCGAATTTACCGTAAACTACAGCAATCAAGCCCAAGGCAGAAAGCAGTTAGGCTATAACGTAGGTGTAAATTTGACTTATATCGATAATATTGTAACCAAATTTCAGGGAGGAAAGTCGCCTGACCAGTTGTATCTTATAAGAGAAGGATACTCTTACAGAACACTTTATGGATATAAGGTGATTGGGATATATCAGACCCAGCAGGAGGTACTTGAACATATGCACTCGAACAGCTTTAAGCCTAAACCCGGGAATTTAAAGTTTGAAGATCTAAACAACGATGGAAAACTTGGTTTTGAGGACAGGCAGGAGCTGGGTAACACCATTCCGAAATTCACCTATGGGTTGAATACCAGTTTTAAATATCAGGGTTTTGATCTGAGTCTGCTATTTCAGGGAGTTTTTGGGGCCAGTGGATACAACCGCAATACTTTTACTGCTCTCGACTTCGAGAACAGAACAATACCTGTCAAATGGCGTGATGCCTGGACTCCACAAAACACCGACACCAACGTGCCAATTATGATCTTCAACAATTCGTGGGATAACCAGGAGTCGTCTTATTGGGTGAGGGATATTAGTTTCCTGAAACTTAAAAATTTACAATTGGGATACTCTCTGCCTTCGGAGCTAACTGAATCCATTGGATTGCAAAAGGTTTATCTGTTTGCCAATGCTCAAAATGTATTTGTTTTGGTGAACAAAGATTTTGAAGGGTACGATCCGGAAAAGGATTCATTCTCTCACGGAAATAATCAATATCCTGTGTCACGCATTATCTCAATGGGATTGAATATTAACTTTTAAACTGACTCATATGAAACTAAATAAAAATTTACTGACACTTATATTGTTGTTACTATTGACCAC
>DIUI01000040.1 GCA_002428215.1 Prolixibacteraceae bacterium UBA6162 | reverse complement strand
TTTGAGCAGCGAATTCGTAAAATACGCGAATTAGCCCCCTATGCTTTTATCGGAGTTGACGTAATTGCAGGCACAAACGGTGAAACCGAAGCATTGTTTCAGGAGTCGTACGATTTTATTAATAGCCTTGAAATTTCGCAGCTCCACGCATTTCCCTATTCGGAGCGCAGCGGCACACAGGCCTTAAAGATTCCCTGGAAGGTTGCAGTTGAAGAGCGAAAAAACCGCACCCAGAAATATATTAATCTGTCGGAGAAGAAACTCCGGGCCTTTTATGAAAAGAATCTTCAGTCAATACGAACAGTATTATTTGAAGAACACAACAAAGATGGTCACTTAGAGGGATTTACCGACAACTACATCCGGGTAGAGGTACCCTTCCGCGAGGCGATGATCAACACTACTGCACCATTGAAGCTCGAAACAATCTTACCCGGAGGCAATGTTCTGGCTTCGTGGTTAAAATAAAGGCCACCCGGCTTTCACCAGGCGGCCTAACTTTGTATATGAGTTATGGCGTAATTTAGTCGCGTCGCGCAAGTTTGGAGAGCAATCTTAGCAGTTCGAGGTACAACCAAATAAGGGTTACCATAAGACCGAAGGCTCCGAACCATTCCATGTGTGCAGGCGCTCCAGAGTTACTGGCCCGTTCAATAAAGTCAAAATCAAGCATAAGATTGAGGGCAGCAACTCCTACAACGAGAAGGCTAATTCCAATACTCAGGGTACTACTATCGTGCAGAAACCCTACACTAACACCAAAGAGAGAAGCGATAAAGCTTCCTACATAGACCAGCGCAATGCCACCAGTTGCTGCGAGCACCCCCATCCTAAACTTATCGGTAACTGTAATTACCCTCGAACGGTAAAGCATTAACATGACCACAAAAACACCCAGGGTCAACGCTACTGCCCGCATAACAATTCCAGTAAACTGCATTTCGAAAATGGCAGAAATACCGCCCAGGAACAACCCCTGCAGAACAGCGTATATGGGTGCGGAAATAGAAGCACTTTTGGGTCTGAAAGAAGTTACCAATGCGGTAATAAAACCACCAATTCCTCCGATAAGCAGCCAGGGCATGATGGCCGACATAGCTGTTTCGGGGGCTTCGCTATTGAAAGCACTTGAAAACTTTCCCCAGGTAAATACAGCTCCGGCTATCACCAGAAGCAGCATAAGGGCAGTTTTATTGATTGTCCCATTAAGGGTCATGGTTTCCTGACCATAAGTACGGTCTTGCGCAAAAGTGCGGTCAGACAAAACAGGATTTGAACTTTTTGTAAGCAACATTCTTCTTAATTTTTATCGATATGGAGTCCATTAAACAAAATGTCTGCCACATCTATTTCTAAAAAAATTGATGAAATTTTGTCAGTTAAGGAGTTACATGCCAGCTTCAGTTTGCAGAGCGAGTATACGTGAAGACTCCGATTCGCCTGTTTTCAGAAGTGCAAGCAAATCGAAAACCATCTGCCGCATTGTATCCGACCGGTGTGCCATAATAATTAATGCCCTTTCGAGCACAATTGAAAGTTGAGGATCGCGTGAAAGTGGGACCAGCTCTTCGAAAAAGGCCTCGAACATCTCATCGGGCGACTTTTTATCCATAATGGCAAGCCTTCCAATTAAATGGATGGCTGTATAACGCTGCCAGTGTTTCTTCCCCCGGCACCACTCCAGTGCTTTAATATAGGCCCATGGAGTTTTCCAAAAAAGATTGGACGAAGCCTGCTCAGCAATCTCGGAATTGGTAAAACTTTTGACCCAGAAATCCATTTGCTGTTCAGTAACCATACCTGGCTCATCCAATAGCGTGGCGAGAATCATGGTTTCACGCCATTGTTTGTTCCATAATTTAAGGGCCAATAAATGAGAGGGAGTGTATTCAGAGGCAATTTGGCGCATGTCCATGAGCGAAACCCCCCAAATAAGTCGGTAGTCAATCCCTCTCTGTCGGAGGTTATCGGCAACCTCCCCGCTTTTATACACCGTAATGGTTGTAAGTAGCTGCTTGAACTGTTGTTCAATTTCGGGATTGTCGAGCCAGAGTTCCATACTGAAATTTTTGACAAAAATAGGGAAAATCCCCATTGGCATCACAGGATGTATACGTGGGGGCTTACCGCAAAACTTTCTTCAGAGCAGAATTAAGATCGACAATACGTTTATCATTGCAGTACCGAACCACAATTTTTTAATTTTATACAGAATTTGTACAGCCTATATGTTGAATCTTCGCCAGCACTTCGATGAAATTCTGCACAGCGAATTTTACCGCAACATTGCCGGGCTTTTTTCCGGCATCGCTGCTGCAAGGGCTATACCCGGACTTTTTGCACTCTTAATTGCAAGGTTGTATACTCCTTCCGATTTCGGTTGGTTTGTTCTAGTACTCAGTCTTGCTTCAACTCTATCGATTCCGGCCACAGGAGGATTTGAGAAGGCACTGCTTTTAACCGGTGACCCGGGAGAGAAACAGCACCTGATGCGTTTCTCGCTCCGAATAAACAGAAGATTGAATGCTGCAGTGCTGGGCATTATCACAATTTATATACTGATCGACCGATCGCTGAGTCTTGAAAATCAATTATTGCTGATACTGATACCCGTGTATGCCTATTTTTTAGCTGCAGTGCAGCTAATGCGCAATCTTATGATCAGCAATAAAGCTTTTAAGCGACTCTCTATGCTCGAAGTTTTTCGGGCTATCGCCATCGGAGGATTGCAGTCGATCTTTTTTATTTTTCCCAATATCGGACTTTTTCTTGGTATTGTATTGGCCCAGATTGCCACCTATATTTTTTTCAATTCAGGAGGCCAAAGAGAGGTTGCTGTCAGCCATCAAAGAGAGCGTGTACTTGCCCGCCGTTATGTTAATTTTCCAAAATTCTCGGTAGCCAGCGAATTGATCAATTTTGTCAGTGGCCAGTTGCCCGTATTTCTCATCAAACCCTTTTTTGGTGCTGCCAACCTAGGTCTTTATGGATTTTCTCACCGATATCTAAGTCTGCCGGTACAATTAACTACCATTTCTATTGGCAGCGTTTATGTGCAGAAAGCACAAACCCTTGCAACCCAAAACGAGGCTTTGGGGCGATTAACATTTGCCCTTTACAAAAAACAGTTTTGGCTGGCAATCCTCCCTTTTACACTTTTGGGTCTTTGGGGTGAATCAATTTTTGGTATAATTTTCGGAAGCGAGTGGGCCTATTCCGGACAGCTGGGAGCATTAATGGCTCCATGGCTTTTTATGGTTTTTATTGGTGCTCCACTGGCCACCATACTGGTGGTTAGAGAGAAACAAAAAGTATCACTGTTGTTTAACCTGGCTATGCTCTTCTTTAGAGCAGCAGCGATATTGACCGGAGGCTGGATATTGCGGGACCTTACCACCACGATTGCCTTGTACAGCATGGTTGGCTTCCTTTTTTTTATGATACTAACCGGATACGCCCTGCATTTGTCAGGGGTCTCGGTCATTCGGGCAGGATGGTTTTCTGCTAAGGTCGCATTACTTGTAATAGTTCCAATGGCAGCTCTAAAATTATGGCTATGACCTATATTTGTATAAATGAAGCGGTGTCTGCTCAAATTGAATCCCTGTCACAACGGCGTGCATTCCCAAAACTAATGGGCGTAGTAAGTCAGCAAAGAGATGTACGATGAAAACAGCAATCAGATTGCACCATTATGAATGGCACCAGCAAACCACGGTGTATGTTACAGGCTATGCCTGGGCTTATGGACAATTGCTTGAAAAGGAGCTTTTGGCAGAGCAGACGTTGGCTCACACACTTAACTTCGATCATTTTGTGCGTTGGAGTGAAGCGTTAAATGGAGCCTATGCCATTGTGGTGAAGCACGATAGTGAAATATGGGCCACGGTTGGTCATACCTGGAGTTATCCACTTTTCTATACGATTGGCAAGCAACTTATTGAAATTGGAGATTTGCCCAATGGGTTCAAAACAGCGCCACCTGTTATTATTACCGACGAAACCATGAGGCAATATTTTCTCGCCTTCGGGGTCACGCCTGGCAACTCTACATTACTCGACAAGGTCTTCGCGATAAGACCCGGCGAGCGAATCCGACTGTCGGGCAAAGAGAGGGAGTCTATACCCTACCGGCCATTTCCGGTAGCCAAAGAGACCGCCGAAATTAATCAAACTGATGCAGTTTTGAAGCGTGTGATTGAGCGGTATGCGCCTATGCTCAAAGACCGCCAGATTTTGCTGCCTCTTACTCGCGGATATGACTCACGACTGCTGGCTTGTTTATTGAAAGAAGCAGGCTACACCAATGTATTGTGTGCCACCTGGGGCCGGGCAGGCAATACTGAAGCTAAAACTGCCGGAAAGGTCGCTGCTGAGCTGGGATTTGCCTTCAGGGAGATCGAATACAACGAGCAGATGATTGGAGATTTTTATTCGAGTGAATTGTTTGCTTCCTATATCAACAAAGCCGGGCACTTCTCTTCAATGCCTTTCCTTCAGGATTATTTCGCACTCGACTATCTTACCAGCAAGGGAATTATAAGCAGAAATACAATTGCTCTGCCAGGTCATCCCGGAGATTTTATCAGAGGGTCGCACCTTAAGCCCGGCATGGAAAGATTAAGCAAAGAGCAGCTGGCATCCTCCATTATCGAAAACTTCTCGACCGGCATCAAACTCAACAGAAATCAACATAAACAATTGCTTATCAGCATTTTGGGCCACCTGTCGGATCACCCACCCGGTGTCGACCCATTGGAGGCATTTGAGCAATGGGATTATGAGGAGCGGCAATGCAAATTCATTGCAAACTCTTCGCAGGCATACATGCACTTTGGCATTCCTTTTAGTATGCCGCTCTTCGACCTCGAAATCATGCACCATTTTCTATCGTTGCCCACCGAATATAAAGTGGATGGAAATTACTACCAAAAG
>DIUI01000057.1 GCA_002428215.1 Prolixibacteraceae bacterium UBA6162 | reverse complement strand
CTTCGAACCGTTCAACAGCCGATTTTATGATCTCATCGTCGCTGTTTCACGAAAAGTATGTTCCTATTATCAAGGATTATACTGCCTACATAAAACGCGATATAGATGTTTAAGCATACTGAATTAACTGCATGAAAAAGCGTCAATTCCTTAAATTGCCTGAATTTCCGGGGGGAAATAAAGAGTTTCAACAATACGTTGCCGAAAACTTGAAGTATCCTGAGGAAGCGCGTACGCATCAAATAGAGGGCGTTGTGCATCTGGAGGCGGTGGTCGACGATACTGGACGGGTTTCCTCTGCTCAGGTAATTAAAGGAATTGGTTATGGCTGCGACGAGGAGGCGCTGCGGTTGATTACCGGAGCACGTTTTGGAGGTGTCAACAACAAAGGTGTGCGAGTTAGATCAACACGAAAATTTCGGGTAGAGTTTTCCTTACGTCTATTGCAGCAGTCAAACGATTTGGAATCGACAGCACCAGTATTAGAAAAACCGGTGCAATCGATTGTTTACACTGTAGTTCCAACGGATCAGAAGAAGGATCGCCCTGGCCGTATTCATTATACCATTGATTTATAGCTTGACGGCATTCCGGGCCGATAATCTATATTAGTTTGTGTCTTATAATTTATATTATGTTATTTTTATACATGCAAATAAAGGGGAATAATTTCCCCTTCATTCTATATCGTCATTAACCTACTCCACAGGTACTTTTTTCATAATCGCTTCGTACTTCTCCATCATCTGTAACCGGTAATAAAGGTTACGCAACGATTCGATGGCGTACGTATCGTCGGGCTCCAGTTCGTAGCATTTTTCCATCAGAGGCAACGATTTGGAAAACCAAACATCAGCTTTGGCTACTTCTGCCTCATACCGTGCATTGTCGCTGGGTGGAACTGCATTGGCTACTTCTACCTGCTTTACACCATTGTTGTAATAAAGCGCCCCAAGGTTGTAGTAAGCATTAAAATAGGCCGGATTGAGCTCAATGGCTCTTTCATACGTGACAATCGCCTCTTCTTGACGTCCAAAACCATCTAATAATGAGCCTTTTACGAAATAAAATGATTCGTTGGCGGGATCCTGCTCGATGGCTAAATCGAGATAACGCATTGCATCGTCGGTTTTCCCGGTGGTTATGTAGATGTTCGTCATCTCAACCAAAATTCCATTGTCTTCAGGAAACTTGGTTAAGCCTTCCTGAAGTGAGGTCAATGCCCTGGTGGTATCTGCCATCTCTAAATAGGCTTTAGAAAGAAGCTGATAAGTACGTCCCTCGTTATAGTTGTGTTTGGCTGCTTCGGCATAATATTTAACAGCCTTGTCGTAATTGCCTGCGTTAAAAGCGGCAAGACCAGCGTTGAAAATGATAATGGTATCAATGGCTCCGGGATTATCCTCCTGCATTACCGGCAGAGATTGCATATCGAGTATGCTTTCGAAAGCCTTTAGGGAGGTTGCATAATCCTCACTGTTGAACCCTTCTACCGCGAGATTTGTAAAATCGTTGGTAAGCAGTGTGAGTTTAATTTTTATACTCTTCGCAATTCGGTTGGTACCATCGAGTTCTAACGCCTTTTTGTAAGATTTTAGAGCCTCATCGAGGGGATTACTTACCAATTTTTTAATGTTTGGATCGTTCGAGGCGGCAACAGCCTGCATAATCTCGCCCCTAACTTCCCAGCTTCTTGGCCAGTCGACCGATTTTGCACTCTTGGGATTGCTGCGGTCTACGGCCTCTTCAATGGCTTCAATAGCCTTGTCGAGTTTACCGGTATCTTTAAAATTTAACGCGCTGGTAACTTTTCCCCGCTGGGCAAAAGCGCCAGTGGCCAGCAGAATAAAGGATAGAAGAACGAAAGTTTTTTTCATCTGTATTCAATTTTATTTTTATATGCCAATTAACCTCCACGATCGCACTCAGTTCGTTCACTGTAAGTGGTTGGAACCGCGGTGATTTTGTTATTACCCGATTTTACTGTATGCCTACATTGACCGTAGGTAATTACTCCCCTACATTCATCCGGAATGTTTTACTTCCAGTAAACTTGCAAACAGTTATCAACTTCTCAATATCGGCAAATTTATACCTTAATTTAATAATTTCAAATATCGGGCCGAAATCTCAAATCAATCATTTTCATGATTTTCTCCCGGTTCTATGGGGTGATTGGGACCAACCTCCTCCCCTTCCTGATCGAGTTTTTCGTCCGATTCATGCTTAACCTTGGCCACCGACGCGATGCTGTCGCCATTTCTTAGGTTGATAATCCTTACGCCTTGCGCGGCGCGGCCCATCACACGAATCGATTTTACCGGTACCCTTATGGTGAGTCCATTTTGGGTAATTATCATCAGGTCATTGTCGTCGCCAACATTTTTGATAGAAACCAGCGCCCCCGTTTTATCAGTCACGTTGAGGGTCTTAACCCCTTTTCCACCACGGTTTGTAATCCGGTAATCAGCCAGACTGGAACGTTTGCCATAGCCATGTTCTGAAAGCACCAGAATGTCGTCGTTGGTATCGTCAACACAGATCATCCCAATTACCTCATCTTGCTCATTACCAAGGGTTACACCCTTAACGCCATAGGCTGTCCGACCAATAGGACGAACAATATTCTCATTGAATCGTATGGCTTTTCCGGTACGCACTGCCATTAGGATTTCGTGCGATCCGCTAGTTCTCCTGGCTTCGATAAGCTCATCTCCCTCGCGGATGTTGATGGCATTTACGCCGTTGATGCGCGGGCGGGAGTATGCTTCGAGTGTTGTTTTCTTGATGATACCTTGTTTGGTGGCCAGAATAATATAGTTGTTGTTGATAAACTCAGGATCGCTGAGGGTTTTAACCCGGATATAGGCCAAAA
>DIUI01000053.1 GCA_002428215.1 Prolixibacteraceae bacterium UBA6162 | reverse complement strand
TATGAGCATTAGAATTGCACTGTGCGGAAGAATAACATACTTCTCCTGATTAAACTCAATCTCATAGCCGCTCTTGTTAAGGTAAACCGCCAGATCGCCACACTGAGCCTGAAGCGGCACATACCTAACTTCATCCTGTTTATCCTTCCATGGCTCATCGGCATCAGTCATAGCCGGAATGGGATATCCCGGTCCTACTTTCACAACATACCCGCTTAGCAATTTCTCATTTTCCTGCACGGTGGGAGGCAAAATAAGACCCGATGCGGTTCTTTGTTCAGGGTTTTTAGGCTTTACCAAAACACGGTCGCCTGCCATTATAAACCGTTCCAAATTTTTTTCTTCGATCTTTAACGACATAATACGCTTTTTCGTTGGATAGGATAGTGATACAACTTAACTATAGATACGTAAAGGTAGCCAATAATCATCAATCTCCCTGCACCACGCCAAACCAATTGGATAAAGAAGGGAGAACCTGTCGAGGATGCTGAAATGCTCCATATTCGGTCGAATCGAAGAAAGGTGTTAAGAATACATTGGGACAGCCATACCATAAAGTTCAGGACCAATTAAGCCCTATCATCCTATATATCAATTTATCAATCTCGAATGGGCATTAACACTTTGTGCAGCAGCAGCTTCGAAACGCTGTTTTGGTGTTAAATCAAAACGATTTCTATACCATGCATTGCATACTACAAGGCAAAATCGGGTAACATTGATAAAAAAGTTCTAAAAAAGTGTAACGATACTTTTAAGTCCGCGTCATACCATCGAAAACAGTTCAGAAACAAATTCAGGAGGAAACCAGCAATGAAAAAGATCAAAATTTTAAACAGAATCGGATTGGCAGCAGCGATGGTGGTTTTGGTATCTTCAGCTCCGGAGGCTATTGCACAATCAACAGGACAGGGTACTACCGCAGGACAGGGAGCGACGTACATTACAGTAACGCTGACCGACTACGCAAGAGAGCTAAAAGCAAGAATGGCATTGAACAGCACTTTTACAGCACCCGATGCCATCGACAAAAAACTAACCATTGAACCCTGGATGGTAAGCCCCGCATGTTTTGTTGGACCCGGCTACGGCAATAGAACAACCAACGATGAACGTGAAATTTTGGGTTTGCGTAATCTTCTCGACTCATTGGCAATTGAAACCGATCCTCCGCTATTGCTTGAAGCATGGATGTACGATCAGAATCATTTCCCGGTGAAGATAAAATCAAATACTGAAGGTCATTATGCTGAAAACCAATCGAAATAAGCAAAACCATTTTCAGCACCTGCGGCGAATCAGGTAATCGGATATCGGTTGTGAATGTCGGTAAGCACCTCACAGCCGGTTGAAGTTACCAGAACCGTATGTTCAAACTGAGCCGAAAGCCGCATGTCGGCAGTTCTTGCAGTCCATCCATCGTTCTTATCGAGGCGTGTTGAAGCCCTTCCTTCGTTAACCATTGGTTCTATCGTAAAGATCATTCCCGGCTGCATCAACGGGCCGGTATTCTTTCGGGAAGTATGGTCAACCTGAGGTTCTTCATGAAAATGAACGCCTACGCCATGGCCGCAATATTCGTATACAACAGAGTAGCCTTTTGCACTGGCATAACGGGAAATCACAAATCCGATGTTACCAAAATGATTTCCGGGTTTTACTTGCTGTATGGCGAGATCGAGACAATGGGAGGTAGTATCAACCAGCCTTTTGGCATTGTCTGAAACTTCTCCAACGCAAAACATTCGGGAAGTATCTCCATAATAACCATTTAAAATGGTGGTCACATCAATGTTAATGATGTCCCCCTCATTTATCAACATCGAAGGAGAAGGAATTCCGTGGCAGACAACTTCGTTGGGAGAAATACAGCAAGATTTCGGAAAACCATTGTATCCTTTGGTTGCGGGTACTGCACCATGCTCCAAAATAAAAGCCTCTATCTTTTCATCGAGAAAATCAGAAGATACGCCAGGTTCAATGAACCCTGCAACATAATCGAGGGTTTTGGCTGCCAGCTGACTACTTCTCCGAATTCCGTCAATCTGTTCGGGTGTTTTAATTAAGATTTTGCCCATTTGGCCTAATTTTTTCGCAAAATTGGTTAAAAGCTTACTCCAATCAAAACCAAACAATAATTTTGCATAAAAGTTTACATTAATTCCACAACTTACCGCACGAACTCCGGGTTGTGCAATTTAGTTCCAAATATCCCAGGGGGAAATTAGTATAGACCAGCATCGTCCTGCTTATGCTTAAGATTGGATTGCGGCTGAAAACAAGAAAACAGGCGAATGCAGATGAGACATAAAAACCATTTAAGGGCAAAATCATACCATATCAATTGCTTTGGAGAGGTGTCGACCCCCTATCTATTCTGGTATATGCAGGAAATTGCATGGGAACACGCTCGACTGTTGGGTTTTGGCTTCGAAGATCTGGCCGAGGATCAACTTTTTTGGGTATTATCACGTCTGCTGTTTAAGGTAAAACGAAGACCTAAATGGACAGAAGAGTTCACGCTGGAAACTTGGTCGAGGGGAACCGATGGATTTTTTGCTTACCGCGACTATACTTTAACGGATATAGATGGAAACATCCTGATGGAAGGCACCAGCAGTTGGTTGGTGTTAAATGCATCCACCCGCAGACTTCAAAGATTCAGAGATATTAAATCTCTCCCTCCCTATCAGGATAGTTCAATTGGATACAATGCAGGAAAGGTGGCTTCACCTGTAAGCAGTGTCCCCCTGTTATATTCACCGGTCACATTCAACGAGATTGACATCAATCAGCATTTCAACACCGGCCGTTATCTCGAGCGTATCAACAACAGCTACAGTTTTGGATTTCATGAGAACCACAATCTAATTGAACTCGAGGTAAACATGGTTAAAGAAGGTATGCATACCGATGCTATGGCAGTAAAGCGGCAAGAGCTGTCACCTCTTGAACACCTCTGCAGTATTGTAAGAGAATCGGATGGTGCTGAATTAATAAGGGCTCGTCTGGTTTGGCAGCAAAAGGAGTAAAGCAAAACCGTTTTATTAGCCTTTAAGCCATTTAAGCACCATAGAAATTTTGTCGTCGAAAGGCAAAGATTCGTCAATCCAGTGAATCTGAATGCCGTTGCGCTCCATGCGTCTGAACCATGTCATTTGCCGCTTGGCGAATTGGTGGATGGCGATGGTAAGTTCCGCTAACATGGCATCGAAACCAAGATTGCCTGCAATGTATTGGGTAATGTACTTATACTCTAATCCATAGTAGATGAGATCATTGGGCAACAGGCCGTTATCCAGCAAATTCCTTACCTCTTCAATTAAACCTTCTTCAATCCGTGAGTGCAACCTTCGGGTAATCCTATCGCGCCGCACTTCCCTGTCGACGATAATACCGGCTACCAGCGGTCGTATATCAGGCAGTGATACTTCATCCGGATTGTTTTGGGCATAATACCGGGCAATCTCTATAGCTCTGATAGCTCTTCGCTCATTCTCTGTATCGGTGTGGTTATGCAGCTCTGAGCGATAACTTTTGAGTATGGCCGTAAGTTCTTCAATCGACTTTCCGCTAAGCTCCCGGCGAAGTTCAGGGTCTGGAGGCACCTGAATTAAACGGTAGTTTTTGAGCACTGCCTCAATATAGAGCCCACTTCCACCACAAAGTAACGGAAACCTGTTTCCAAGAGAGAGGTTGTTCAATACCTCAAGGAAATCGCGCTGATACTCGAATACATTGTAGTGATATCCAGCATCTACAATATCTATCAGGTGTGCCCTTATCCTATTTTCTCCCGCTCCATATTCAGAAAGATCCTTTCCAGTGCCAATGTCCATGCCACGGTATACCTGTCTGGAGTCGGCCGAAATGATTTCGCCACTTAGCATACGAGCCAATGCAACCGCCAACGCAGTCTTACCTGAAGCCGTTGGTCCAACAATGGCAAGTAAATTATAAGGGGTAGAAAATGGGAGATTCATACCGTAAAAATACCAAAAATCCGGTATCATTGCAGGCTAAAATGATAGGCTATGGTACTGGAATCGTGTGTCGAAACATTCGGGGAAGCTATTAACGCATGGAAACTGGGGGCCAATCGGCTTGAGCTCTGTTCTCATTTAGAAATGGATGGATTAACCCCCGCCCCTGAACTCACCAGGAAGGTGTGTAAGGCTGTTCCTATTCCGGTAATGGTGATGATCAGACCCCGCGCTGGTAACTTTGTATTCACCTCCGGAGAAATTCGCTTAATGGCAGCTCAAATAGCAGAAGCAAAAGCGATGGGGGCTTCAGGCATTGTTCTGGGCTTGCTGACAAACGAGGGAGAGATCGACCTGGAAGCTACAGGATCATTGGCTAAACTGGCTGCTCCGCTTCCTGTGACATTCCACAAAGCCATTGATACTATGGCCGATCCGGTAAAAGCTATCAGAGTGCTGAAAAACGTTGAGGGAGTAAGCCGCGTGCTTACCTCGGGAGGGAAAGCAACGGCCAAAGAGGGCTATCAAACGATCCAAGAAATGATTCAGGAGGGATCTGGAAAAATTACCATTATAGCGGCAGGCAAGGTAACCTTGCATAACTATATTGAAATTGGCACTCTTACCGGGGCTACAGAGCTCCATGGACGACGAATTGTTGGGGATTTACAAACCCATTCATCCTAAATTTCTTCGTCTGACTTCAAGGCAGATGCTTCAGGCCTCGACTCAAGCAAATGTGGATTTTGAATGATATACTTCAGGTATCTAAAAAGCCGTCCACCATGCGAACCATCGCAAACACGGTGGTCGAGGGCCGAACCCAGCCACATAATTTTGCGTGGAACTACCTGGTCATTCACCACCCAGGGTCGCTTATGTACCGCACCCAACATTAGCACAAAAGCAACATTTGAAGTTGGCATTAGCGATGGAAAACCAAGATCGAGACCTAAAGTTCCCACATTCGATACCACAAAAGATCCGAAACTATTGGGCGTTAACCCATATTTCTTAATGGTAAAGCCAAGGGTAAGGGTAATAAACTTCACCAGATTGAAGAACCACTTGCGGAATGGCCAGGGAATAGCTGCGAGCCGGGCTTTCATATCCATGGCAGCGTGTTCGCTCCCATGTCTTGCTTCACCTATTTGTTGCGCAAATATTTCAGCCATTTCATCAATGGTTATCTGATCGGCATTGTTGATTTTAACAGATCCCATTTCCGATCCATCGAGCAAAACACTTACCATGGCATCAATAGCTGGCCTCGGAACTATCTTACCTCTAATCACGTAGGTATTTAGCTCGGGAACTTCATATTTCAATGCCCGGGCAGCAGCCAGAGTTAATACATGGGTAAGGGTTACCTTAATGCCTTTCTTCCTTTTTGCGGCAACGTATGCCTCCAGTTCGGTAACATCAACCTCTGCCTGTCCCAGAATTTTAGAATCACCGGTTTTTGTATAGATGGCAGAGGCTACCTTTCGCCAGTTGTTGTTCAGATCGATGGTTGTTCTCATACTTGTAAAAGTATTGATTTTTATTGCCCGCGCAAAAACGGATAGTTTTTAATCAGATTTTCAAGTCCCATAATGGCACCCGGCGGGACTTCTTCAAATGTTCGCATAGCCGCGTGGTGTTCTACAACCGAAAGCGACTCATCGATTTCTCCCCCGCTGTTTGTCAAGCGCTCGGCAGACAAACCCAGATTGTCGGCAAAAAACCGGTACACTGCTGCCCGCTTTGATTTGCCATAATCATGACCTTCTTCCGGAAGATGCACATTGGTGACCCTATCCGTCTGGCCATAATAGCCAAAAATGTTCTTAATAAAGGGGTACTCCGTATCGGGTGTAGTGGCCGTCCAGTCGCCTCCAACCGATACCAAAAGCATGGGCCTTGGAGCGGCCATGGCAGCAATTTCAACATTATTGCTCCTTATGTCACCACAATCGTGAATGGGCATACTGCTCTCGCAGGCACACCCTCCGTAAAACCACGAAGAAACCATAACAACAGGAGCGCTGGCTGCTATCCGGCTATCGAGCGCAGCAGCCAGAAAGGTTTGTGTACCGCCTCCTGAGGCTCCGGTCATACCTATCCGCACAGTATCAACATAAGGCAAACTTTCGAGAAAATCGATTACTCGAATGCTGTTCCAGGTCTGCACAATCATAGCCGTTGGAGTCCGGTGGTCGTCGGCTGAAAATTGCAGCTGCGATTCATTCACGGCAAACATATCGTAACTAAACACAACAGCCCCCATTCGCGCCAGAGTAGCAGCCAGAATTTGCGATTCTTCGCCATAGCGCTGATGTATAAAGTGCCCCTGGGCCAGCAGAATAGCCGGGAAGGGTGTTTCTCCTGAAGCAGGTCGGTAAAGTGTGCCACTAAGGAAAAGTCCCGGAAGGGTTTCAAGCGCAACGTTTTCGGCTGTATAATCTCCGTGCATACGCCTCGGTCTGTATATGGGATTCAGTGGTGATTTTTCGGGCCATGGGGAAAGATTAAGACTCTCTTGAAGGTGTGTTTTAAGATCGGTGCGGCGAAGTTCCCAGTCGTCGAGCGAGGGGAAAAGAGCAGCCAGTTGACGCAGATGACCTGCTCCCTCGTAAGGAGGCCTCCGATGGTACTGAAAAGCAGAAATTTCGTACCTGTTTTCGCCTACCCGAACAAAGACAAGGTTATGGGGCCCAAGTGCCAGGTGAAGGGTTGTTTCAACATCGTTGCGCAAGCGCCAGAATGCATGATCTACCAGTTTGCCTTCGACCAGCCGCTCCTGAAAGGCAATGGTAACGTCATATCGATTTTCGAGCTCTTTAAGAAATTCGCCCAACGATTTTTGATGCGGCAAAAGCGGTTGGGAAGAAGACACGCCCCACAGAAGCATCGATCCAAGAATGAAGCCAAATATTTTCATAAGTTCAATTTAGCGGAAATACCGAAGAGCCGTTAGCTAACCTTCTATGCAATTTGAAGGGCAAGAAGGACCATACCTTTGATTTTGGTCCCGGCAAATACCAATGCTAAAATTAAGTAAATTATAAGAGTTCAAAGAATGATTCTCCCCAAAATGTTAATTTTGACCCTTATCAGCCGAAAGTACACAATGGACCAAACCGCCTCCGCATCTGACCGCATCAAGGCAAAAAGCCTAAGTTTGGGCTTTCTTGATTGTGGTATTGTTCCTGCCGGAGTCCTCATCGAAGATCAACCCAGACTTAAAAAGTGGCTCGAGAATGGCATGCACGGAAAGATGCAATATATGGAGCGAAATCTGGAGAAACGGACCGACCCGGGATTGCTGGTAGAGAATGCACAGACAGTTGTTGTTGTGCTTCAAAATTACTATCCTCAAGATTTCCAACATGACCCGAAGGCTCCGGTTCTGTCGAAATATGCATACGGTACCGATTACCATTTCGTGATGAAAGATAAATTACGT
>DIUI01000104.1 GCA_002428215.1 Prolixibacteraceae bacterium UBA6162 | reverse complement strand
CTGGTAGATGAGGTGGCCCGCCTCAAGGCCCCCGGAAGTGAAGTTGCGGGCAAAGCCAATGTGTTGGTATTTCCAACCCTGGAATCGGGAAATATTGGATACAAGCTTGTGCAAAGA
Source organism: Prolixibacteraceae bacterium UBA6162 (assembly GCA_002428215.1). The sequence continues at coordinate 2,572 of DIUI01000104.1, read as the reverse complement.
TTGGCCGGAGCTGAGGCAATTGGTCCGATCCTGCAGGGAATGGCAGCACCAATCAACGACCTTTCGAGAGGATGTTCTGTAAATGATATAGTTACTATGATAGCTATTACCGCCAATCAGGCAGGTTAACAACAATAATTCAACCCTATGACAACACAGATAATTCGCGAGTCGATCGAGGATTTCAGCCTTAGCAAAGAGCGCAAAAAAACATCGCTTTTTTCAAAAGTGGGTATCGTTGGATGTGGCCTTATTGGTCAGAATCTGGCCAGAGTATCGAGCTATCACGGTTTGGATGTTGTATTCATTGAAGTTTCGCAAGAGAAAATCGATGAAGCAATGGCCGGAATTAACCAGATGCTTGATTCCCGAATCGAACATTGGGGACTCACTGAAAGTGAAAAGCGGGCTATGCTTACCCGTATTGAGGGCACCACCGATATTAACAGGCTGGCTGGCTGCGACATTGTAGTAGAGGCGATAAGGCCTGTAAACCGTGGCATGAAAATCAAAGAGCGTAAAGAGATATTCCAGCAGATAGAGGAGGTGGTCGACCGGAATTGTATCATCGCCACCAATTCTGCCACAGTAGTTATTACCGAGTTGTCGTCGGAACTGCAATACCGCGATCGCTGTGTGAGTATCCATTTTTTTATATCATCGCCCGAGGCCCGTATTATTGAGGTGGTCAAGGGGTTGTATACCTCCGACGAGAGCTATGCCAAGGTGCTCAAGTTTGTAAAGCAGATCAACAGGGCTATGGTGCCGGTCGATGAATCGGCCGGCCTCGTTAGTGTTCGGATTTTTGTGGTTTTGCTCAATGAGGCTTGTGAAATATTGATGGAAGGTGTGGCCTCCATTGAGCATATCGACCTCACAATGCGGATTGGTTTTGGCATGCGCCTTGGTCCGTTTGAAGTGGCCGACAAGATGGGACTCGACAAGATTGTCAGGTGGATGGAAAACATCTACAGTGAGTTTGGCGATGTGCGTTATAAGCCAAGTCCGATGATCAAAAAACTCGTACGAGCAAAAAATACCGGGGTATCGGTGGGTAAGGGTTTCTATCAATACGATGAAAAGGGGCAACGTATTTTAAAGGAAACCCAAATCTGATGATCAGTTCGATTAAATATCAAAATATACCAGCGCCTTGTCCTGCATGGCAAGGATAGCGCTTCATCACTCAACCCGATTTGGGCCTTAATGGGCAAAAACAAATAACCTGTAAGCAAATGAAGATATTGGTTCTCAACTGTGGTAGCAGTTCAATAAAATACCAGCTGTTTCAGATGGATACCCGGAGGGTTATCTCCAAAGGGGGTATCGAGAAGCTTGGGATGAAGGGATCCTTTCTCAAACACATAAGGGAAGATGGTCAGCCGGTGCTGTTCGATGGGGAGATCATCGATCACAAAACGGGTGTCGAATATATACTGGGTGTGCTTACCAGTAAAAAGCATGGCTGTCTGACATCCCTCGACGAAATTGATGCCGTTGGGCACCGTGTAGTGCATGGGGGCGAGAAATTTAAAACGAGTGCTTTGGTGACTCCTGAAGTTACCGATGTGCTTACTGAGATGATTCAGCTGGCCCCTTTGCACAATCCACCCAACCTGAAGGGGATCTTCGCCATGGATGAACTGCTCCCGGGGATTCGCCAGGTAGCTGTTTTTGATACGGCCTTTCACCAGTCGATGGAACCGCATGCCTACATGTACGGGATTCCGCATGTGTTGTATAAAAAATATGGAATTCGCCGATACGGCTTTCATGGCACCAGTCACCGTTATGTTTCTGAGCGGGTGTGTCAGATTCTAGGCAGAGATTTCAATACCCAGAAAATCGTTACCTGTCATTTGGGAAATGGTGCCTCCATTGCCGCTGTAATGCATGGAAAATCGGTAGATACCTCGATGGGGTTTACACCCATCGAAGGACTTATTATGGGGACACGGTCCGGCGATCTCGACATAGGTGCTGTAACCTTCATTATGGAGAAGGAAGAGCTGGGACTTCGGTCGCTCAATTCGCTGTTCAATAAACACAGCGGAATGCTGGGACTTACCGGTATTTCGTCAGACATGCGCGAAATTGAGCAGAAGGCGGCCGAAGGTAATGAAAGAGCAGCGTTGGCGCTCGATATGTACAATTACCGTGTAAAAAAATATATTGGTTCGTATGCTGCGGCAATGGGGGGCATCGACATTCTGGTGTTCACCGGTGGAATTGGCGAAAATGCCTCAACTACCCGTTGGGGTTCGGCCAGCGGATTGGAATATATGGGTGTTCATTTGGATGCCGACCGGAACAGCGCACTCAGAGGAAAAGAGGGGGAAATTAACACCGAAGATTCAAGGGTTAAGGTTATGGTTGTCCCCACCAACGAGGAGCTGATGATTGCGCTCGACACAGAGAAGATTGTTGCGCAGCAGTGATCGCTCTTTTTTGCTAACTTGCAACCATAATTCAACCCTATGGGAATAGACCGGCTATCCGACATATATCCAGTACTGCTGGGAAAAGCGCCACGGCGGCTTGTGGTGGCCAATGGAATTGATGCCCATACACT
>DIUI01000038.1 GCA_002428215.1 Prolixibacteraceae bacterium UBA6162 | reverse complement strand
GCAATTCCCCGCGAAGCTTTTGGTATAGTTGCTGTGAAGAAATTCGAAGTTGCCCACTTCATAGACCATCTCGACGAGATTGCAGGAAATATTCGCAGTGAGTTGTCGGTAACAGAACCCGACCTGCTGATTTCGGTTGAAGAGTTGCCACGCCCCGATTCTTTCATAGATAAAGATACCCAGTTCAAGCTAACGCAGGCTATTGTAGCCATGCCGAATGGAGTAATCAGGATGAGCGACACCATGCCCGGACTGGTTGAAACCTCATCGAATCTGGCCATCGCCAAATCAGATGCCGATAAAAAAGAGATACGGCTTTCATGTCTCCTACGGAGCTCCGTCGATTCCGCCAAAGAGGAACTGGGATCGAGGATTTATGCAGTTTGCACACTTGCCGGAGCCAAGGTGAAATTTGCAGCCAGCTATCCGGGATGGAAGCCCAACCCCGACTCGCCTATCCTTAAAACGATGCAGGGGGTATATCAGCAGAAATTTGGAAAAACACCTGAAGTGAAGGCGATTCACGCCGGACTGGAGTGTGGAATTCTGGGTGGTAAATACCCAAACTGGGATATGATTTCTTTAGGACCGACCATCCGCCATCCCCATTCTCCCGATGAGAAAGTGAACATTGCTTCGGTTCAGAAGTATTGGGATTTTCTGCTGGAAACCCTCAAAAACATACCGGTTAAGCAAGGATAATACATTCGGAACACATACAGCAATTCCCCATTGCAGGGAGAATCGCTCAAGACCTAAGTGTCCCGCTGAAAGACTTTTCTTTCAACGGGGCATTTTTTCAATCCGCTGGCCTGTGGTGGTAAGGAAGTATGGAGCCAGATCAGCAGTAAGACATGAGTGCACAGGGAGAACGGAGGTGAGCCCCCCTATCCTGAACTTGCGGGTGTCGTCGAAAGTTGCCTTAACAATACCATGCTCCTGCGACAAAGCCCCAACAAATGTTGTATCATCTGCCAGAGAGCCGGTTTCAACATCGCAAAACTCAATGGTTCCGAAGCTTTTTTTGGCACGTCCGGTTATTAGGAACTCTTTCGACATGTGGACTGCACCACCATACAACACCACCTGATTGCGTGTCAGATGGCGGGATACAACCGGACACAAGAGCCGGCCAGCAACTTCAGATCTGCTGCAGGCACCCAGTTGCTCCTGCATCAGATCGTAAAAAACAAAGTTTCCGGGTCGCAACTCATCTACACCATCGAAATTTTCGGCCATCGAACAGGCAGGAGTGTCGCCAATAGATGCGATTATGCCCGGCCATACCGATGCATACTGATCGCGAAGAGCGCGCATTTTCATCAATGCATCAGAGTGCCGGAGCAGAACATCATTGGCCGAACGGGCGGCATAGGTTTGTCCGGAATGCGACAAAAATCCGCGGAAAACAAGTTGCTTGTATCGCCTTAGCACGTCCAGCACTTGATCGACCTGCTGTACCCGTTGGACCTCAATACCCGACCGGAGATGTCCGGTATCAACCTCTATAAAAACCCCGATTTCTCCAACAGCCTTTTCACCGAGCATCTCGGCTACCGCACTGTTATCGACCAAAACGTTTATCCGAATACGGCCGGAGAGTTCATTTATGGTTGCAATTTCGCGAATATTGAGCGGGAAGGCGATGGTAATATCGTCCCACCCATTGCTGGCAAAGTAAACCGCCATCGATACCGATGAAACGGTAATGGAAGTTACCCCAAAGTCGCGAAACCAGTTGCCAATTTCGGCCGATTGGTGGGTCTTGAAATGGGGCCTGAAATGAAGTTTGTGGCGTTGGGCTCTGGCAGCCATTTGTTGGATGTTACGAATGACCTGTGACTTGTCAATTAAAAAGGTGGGGCGGTCAATTACTGAAGCAACTGGCAGCGGAATGGGTAAAGGCTGATCCATGGTTTTAGGATTGCTGAAGGTAATTTCTGGTTCAAAAACGTATGTTTCAAATATAGTGTTTGTTGTCGAATGGCAAATAGTAAGGAACCACTGAAACACTATTCGTTGCATTTTTTCATTCGCCAAAATATAGTTAAGAATTTTGGGGTTTGCCGGGTATTAACGACTGTGGTTTTTGGATAGATTTAATTCCTGTTATCTTTGAACACATACCAAAAAATATTCGATGGAGAAGAGAACTTTCCTGAAACATATCGGACTGGGCACCATGGCCCTGGCATTGAATCCCTTTCAGTCCTGCCAGTCGCCAGCCCCCAAAGCACTGAAAGCAAAACACTGGATCTGGATGCGGCCCAACGCCGGACAGAGTGTCGAATACTGGACAGAACAGCTTCAAAAAGCAAAGGACCACGGTTTCGATGCAGTGCTCATGGAGGTATACAATGGACACAATGCATGGTTTGGAAGCACACGCTTACCGGTGCGTGAAGAGTTGCTCGAAAAGTTACTGGTGGCAGGAGCTGCAGCCGATATAGAGGTTCACGCATGGATGTGGACCATGCCTAACAACAATCCTTTTTACCTTGAGAACCACCCGGAATGGTACAGTGTTAACAGAGCAGGGCTCTCTTCGGCTACCGATCCGGCCTATGTGCCTTATTACCGTTTTATGTGCTCTTCGAACGAAGGGGTGCGTGAATTTGTCCGTCAAAATGTGGAAGAATTGTCGAAATATGAGGGATTAGCAGGCGTGCATCTCGACTACGTGCGTTTGCCCGATGCCATCCTTGCCGAGGCACTGCAACCCACTTATGGAATTGTCCAGGATGTCGAACTCCCCGAATATGATTACTGCTACTGCGATCGCTGCCGGGCGGGATTTAAGGAGCAGACCGGGATTGATCCGCTCACTGAGATAGCTGATCCGGAGTTCCACCCGGAATGGCGTCAGTTCCGATACGACACCATAAGTTACATGGTGAGGGAGGTATTAGCACCGGAAGCCCGAAAGGCGGGCAAACAGATTACCGCTGCGGTCTTTCCTAACTGGGAGAGTGTAAGGCAGCAATGGAGCCACTGGAATCTCGACGGCTATCTGCCCATGCTTTACCACAATTTCTATAACGAAGGATTACCATGGGTGGGTGCCAAGCTGGAGGAAAAGATCGCGCTCCTGCAAGAAAAGAAACCTGTTTACTCAGGTCTTTTTATTCCATCGGTGGCACCTGAAGCGCTCTCCGATGCCTACAACATCTCCATGGAAGCAGGTGCTGCCGGACTGGCACTTTTCTCGTTCGCTGATCTCACAGAGGAGCACTGGAATGCTTTAAAACAGTTGCTGAAAAGTTAATAGAGGCCGTTATAACGCTTATTATTTGGGCAGCTCGAATATTGCCCCTATCTTTGCATCAATATTTCACTCAATGGGGTGCCTTGTTCGTTTTACACGAACTGAAATACAGGCTGAGAACATACCCTTTAAACCTGATCCGGATAATGCCGGCGTAGGGAAGGTAAAAAGAGGATTCGTCCTGCTCCATTGGTTAGTTCTTTAACCAAAATTCAGAAAAATGAAAAGAATGAGTTTGCTGCTGCTATTGCAGTGGCTGGCATTGTATGCCGTTGCACAGGGAGTGATTTCAGGTCGTATTACCGGAAGCGACAATATGCCATTGCCGGGAACAAGTGTTGTGATTGAGAATACTTATATGGGGGTATCGGCCGCTGCCGATGGCTCATTCCGCTTTACCAATCTAAAACCGGGCAGTTACACACTTAAGGTTTCATTTGTCGGCTACGAAACTACTGAAGTGTTGGCAAACACTGATTCCGGAGTAGAGCTTCAGATAAAGCTTCAGCCTTCCAGCATTTTTACCGGAGAGGTGCTTGTATCGGCCACACGGGCAGGAGAAAAGACCCCTATGGCCTATTCCGACCTCTCGCGGGAAGAGATTCAGCGCCGCAACTACGGACAGGACACACCCTATTTGCTGTCGCTAACCCCTTCTTTTACAACTACCTCCGATGCAGGAACCGGGGTGGGGTACACGCAGTTCCGAATCCGTGGAACCGATATGAACCGCATCAATGTTACTCTCAATGGAATTCCTTTAAACGATGCTGAATCGCACGGCACCTGGTTTGTAGATCAGCCCGATTTAGGAGCCTCTGCAAGCGACATTCAGATACAGCGGGGTGTTGGAACCTCAACCAACGGAGCTGCAGCCTTTGGGGCCAGTATCAACCTGCGTACCCTTTCGGTCTCGGCCGACCCATATGCTGAGGTACGTTCATCAGCCGGTACATTCAATACATTCCACAACAGCGTTGCTGCCGGAACAGGGCTGCTCAACGGCCGTTTCACACTCGACACCAGGCTCTCTAAGGTTACTTCCGATGGATTTATTGACCGGGCATTCAGTGACCTCAAATCATTCTACCTGTCGGGGGGCTATTATGGCGACAATACCGTAGTTAGGCTAATGATAACAGGTGGCATTGAAACCACCTACCAGGCATGGAATGGAGTACCCTCGGTGCGACTGAACAACGACGTGGATGGCATGCGGTTGTATGAGGAACACTGGCTATACTCGGCAGCCGAAACAGCTCATATGCTGGCATCAAACTCACGCACCTACAACCTCTACACTTATGAGAATCAGGTCGACAATTACCAGCAGGATCTTTACCAACTCCATTTAACGCACCGCTTTAACCCCTATCTGAATGCAACAGCTGCCCTGCACTATACCGCCGGATTGGGCTATTACGAGCAGTACAGGGCAAACCAAAGATTCACCTCCTATGGACTGCAGACTCCGGTCATCAATGGAGCACCGGTTTCCCGCACCAATCTGGTCCGCCGGAAATGGCTCGACAACGATTTCTATGGCGGGATTTTCTCGTTGCAATATGCCAAGGGTAAAAGCGACCTCACATACGGGGGTGGCTGGCATCAGTACGATGGACAGCACTATGGAAAGATAATCTGGATGGCTGTGTCGGGCAGCACTGCCAAGGATCAGGACTGGTACCGGAACACCGGGAACAAAAGCGACTTTAACAACTACCTGAAGTTTAACCATCAAATAACGCCCAGGCTTTCGCTTTTTGCCGACGCACAGGTTAGATCCATACATTATAGCATTGCAGGAACTATTGACGACTTGTCGGCACTGCAACTAAACAATTCCTATCTCTTTTTTAATCCCAAAGCAGGGCTTTTCTACAGTCCAAATGCCACCAGCGATGCCTACTTTTCGTATGCAAAAGCAAGCAGGGAGCCGGCACGTTCCAACTTCACCGATGCTGGTAATGGAGAGTTGCCCCGCCATGAAACCCTGCACGATTTTGAACTTGGATATAAAATAAGGGGAACCGCATACTCATTCGAAATCAATCTTTACCAGATGTTCTATAACGACCAACTGGTGCATACCGGTAAAATAAACAATACGGGCAAAGCCATAATGATCAATGTAGATAAGAGTTTTCGACGGGGGATTGAATTCGGCTGGGGACTAAAGCCTGTCAGTTGGATCGAATGGAATGGAAATGCTACCGTAAGCAGTAATAAAATTCAAAACTTTACGGAGTTTGTCGACGACTGGGATACTGGCGGACAACAGGTATTTGAGCTTGGAACAACTCAACTTGCATTTTCGCCCCGACTGCTGGCCAATAGCAGCATACTGATGAAAGTAGCAAAGGGAGGAAGTCTTAATCTTGTGACCAGTTATACCGGCAGTCAATACATCGACAACAGTTCGAGCCCAAACCGCATGTTAAAGGCCTATTTGTTGAACCACCTGATGGCCGACTACACACTCGGAAAAATTGGTGCGGGAGAGATCCGGATAAGGGCATCGATCAACAACCTTCTCAATACAGAATATGAATCGAATGCATGGGTTTACTCCTACTATCTGGGTGGTGAGCGCTATGCAATGGATGGTTACTTTCCGCAGGCCGGAAGGCACTACAGACTTGGATTGGATATCCGCTTTTAAGGCTTAACCCTTAACCAGGCGAGTGCCGCGGGCCCTTGCGAAGTTTTCGGGATTGGTAATCAACACCTCACCTACTCCCTGATGGAGGGCCCTGAAACCATTCTGGAGCTTGGGAATCATTCCGCTGCTAATGGTTCCCTGCTCCTGATTCTCAAGAAACATCGATTCGCTGAGGACAGAAATAACACTTTCGTCGTCGAGAGGATCGGCGAGAACGCCACGTTTTTCAAAGCAGTAGAAAAGAAAAACACGGTAGCGCGATGCCAGTTCGATGGCCAACTGAGCTGCTATGGTATCGGCATTGGTGTTAAGCATTTGGCCTTTGCCATCGTGGGTGAGGGGAGCAACTACAGGTACCACGTTCTCAGAAAGCAGTTGTTGCAGTTCGCGGGTATTTACCGATTCAATATCGCCTACATAACCGTAATCGACCTCAGCTATTTCGCGCTTTCTGGCCCGAATTAGGTCGAAATCGGCCCCTGTAAGACCGAGCGCATTCATGCCTCGCGACTGTAAACCAGCCACTACCCTTTTGTTGATAAGCCCACCATAAACCATAGTTACCACCTCCAACATAGCAAGGTCTGTTATACGTCGGCCATCCACCATTTTGGACTCAATTCCAAGCCGCCCTGCCAGTGCAGTAGCGGCCTTTCCCCCTCCATGCACCAGCATTTTATTGCCGGTAACACTTTTAAAGTCGTCGAGCAGTGTAGCCATCATGGCGGGGTCTTCCACCACATTGCCTCCTACCTTAACTATGGTTAATCTGTCCATGGATTGTTATTTAAAGCTGTAGAAAGTTTTGCAAAATATGAGCACCCGGAGAGCCGCTCTTTTCGGGATGAAACTGGGTAGCAAAAAAATTGTCGCGAGAGAGTGCTGCACTGAAAGGATGTATGTAGTGGCAGGTGGCCGAAGTATGCTCCCCGACAGCAGCGTAATAGGAGTGCACAAAATAGCAATACTCCTGCTCGGCAACCCCGATGAATATATCTCCATGCAAATTGTGCAGAGCGTTCCATCCCATGTGGGGCACTTTAAGAACATGCTCACTTCCGTGGGGTGCTTCAAATCGCTTTACCTTTTCACTAAAAATACCAAGACAGTCGGTGTCTCCCTCTTCAGAGTGGCTGCACATCAACTGGAGACCTAAGCAGATTCCCAGCACCGGCTGTGTAAGGGAAGGAATCAGACGGTCAAGTCCTTCGCACTTCAGATAAGCCATTGTTGAACTTGCCTCACCTACGCCGGGGAAAATTACCTTGTCGGCTTGTGCAATTTTTTGATGGTCGGAAGTTATTTCGGCGTTGACACCGAGGCGAAGAAGCGCATTGCTTACCGACTCAATGTTTCCTGCATTGTATTTGATGATGACGACCTTCATAAGAGCCGTTCGATTACACGCACCATCTCGTTGAACTCCTCTTCCTTAAACAGACGGGTCATAAAGACGATTTTTCCGGTCTTATCGATGATTACGTTGCGGGTAACCCCTGCTCCCTTTTCGGCGAAAGTATAGAAAATCGAACCGCCCGGATCGAGCGCCAAAGGATAGGTCACACCAACATCCTGACCAAATTTTATAACCTTATCAAGAGGCTCGTCGAGATCAATTCCATAAAGCGCAAAGTTGGGGTTGTTTTTGTGCTTTAGCCAAATGTCTTTTTCGATGTGTGGCATCTCTTTCCTGCAAACACCGCACCAACTGGCAGTAAACTGGAGCATCACAACTTTGCCGCGCAAATCGCTCATCCGCAACTTCTGACCGGTGGTGAGCTCCATTTCGACATTGGGCACAGTTTGTCCGATCTTTACAATGTAGCCATAATCGGCCGGAATTACTTGGTTTTGAGCATGTAGTGTAAAGACTGCGGCCACCAGTACAATCAACAAACTTATTTTAATTTTCATATCTGTTCAATTTTGGTGCATGGATAATGAGGTGTTAAAAATACGACATTTTGGTTAGCACCTCCTTTGTTCGTTCCTCAAATTTAAAATCCGCTTTTAATCAAAAACCACTGTGCGGTTACGGAAAACAAGCACTTTACGCTGCAGGTGCCGGTATACGGCCTGCGAAAGGACAATCTTTTCCAGATCGCGACCCTTCCGGATCAGGTTTTCGACTGTATCAACATGGCTGCAGCGGGTTACATCCTGTTCAATAATTGGACCGGCATCCAGATCTGAAGTTACATAATGACTGGTTGCACCTATAATTTTTACCCCCCTTTCGTGGGCCGCATGGTAGGGTTTGGCCCCTGCAAATGCCGGCAGAAAGGAGTGGTGAATATTGATGATCCTGTTGGGATAATGCTCAACGAAGCTACTGCTCAAGACCTGCATATACCGGGCAAGTACTATGAAATTAATACCATATTCCTTCAGTAAATTCAGTTCCGCCTCTTCCTGCTGTGCCTTGTTTTCAGATGTTATGGGAAAATGGTGAAAATCGATCCCAAACTGTCGGGCAACAGGTTCTAAATCGCGATGGTTACCTATGATCAGGGGTATCTCTACCTCCCACTCACCAGCAGCGCAGCGCGCCAAGATATCATAGAGGCAATGTGGCATACGCGAGACAAAGATGGCCATTCGGGGTATATCCTCTCTGAAATAGAGTTTCCAATTCATTTCCATTGGAGTGCCAATTAGCGTAGCAAAATAGTCGCCAATTTTTTCCCGTGGTATAGTGAATCCATTAAGTTCCCACTCCACCCGCATATAAAAAATCATCTCCTGCCGATCGACATGCTGATCGAGGTAAATAATGTTGCCATTGTTCCGGTTCAGAAACTCAGTTACCATTGCAAGCAATCCTTGTCGGTCGGGACAATGAATAAGCAATATTGCTGTTTTCTGGTTGTTGGTGACCTTTTGAGGCCGTTGTAAAATCTCTTCCTGCATAACCAATCTACTATAGGACGCCTTTGGTGGAAGGCAATTCAAAATTAAAGGCATCCTTACGCACTGCCATTCTAATGGCGCGAGCAAAAGCCTTAAAGATTGCCTCAATTTTGTGGTGTTCGTTATCTCCCTCCACCTTAACATTTAGATTGCAGCGTGCAGCATCGGAGAACGACTTAAAAAAGTGGTAAAACAGCTCCGTAGGCACATCGCCCACCCGCTCACGGTTAAACGTGGCACTCCATACCAGCCAGGGGCGTCCGCCAAAATCGATGGCAACTGACGCAAGACTTTCATCCATAGGAAGATAAAACCCATATCGTTCAATCCCCTTCTTGTCGCCCAGTGCTTTTCCAAAGGCTTCGCCCAACGCGATGGCAGTATCTTCTACAGTATGATGTTCATCGACGTGCAGATCACCCTTTACTTTTACAGAAAGGTCACACCCCGAATGCCGTCCAATCTGATCGAGCATATGATCGAAAAAATGGAGTCCGGTAGAGATGTCGGTTTTGCCTGTTCCATCGAGGTGCAGCTGTATCTTAATCTCAGTTTCACGGGTATTGCGCTCTATGGTGGCACTTCGTTCAGGTGCAGCAACGCATGCGTAAATGGCATCCCAATCGAGGGTTACCAAAACACAGCTTTCAGCATACGGAGCATTCTCCAAAGCCTGCAGAAGTGATCCGTCGTTAATCAGAATCGCCTTGGCGCCCATTCGGTGGGCCATCTCGACATCGGTCAGTCTGTCGCCTATAACAAAGCTTCCTTTCAAATCGTAACTTCCATCGAGATAGCGGGTAAGCATACCAATGCCCGGTTTTCGGGTCGGTTTATTTTCGTGAGGCCAGCTTTTGTCAATCAGAATTTCGTCGAAAGTAACCCCTTCGTTGCTAAAAGCCGTTAGCAGTTTGTCTTGAACTTTTATAAAATCGGCTTCAGGATAGGCATCGGTTCCCAAGCCATCCTGATTGGAAACCATTACCAGATCATAGGAGAGGTTCTTGCGTATGAAGTACATATTGCGGAAGACCCCCGGCAGATATTCCAACTTTTCGAGGGTGTCGATTTGCTGATCGCCGGGTTCAACTATGAGTGTTCCGTCGCGGTCGATAAAGAGTGCTCTTTTCATCGGATTAATATGCTTATGGTTTAGTCGTTATTGAATTATCGATCGAGGCAGCCAATGCTTCGAGCAGCAGAATATTTTCAGCTGGGGTTCCCACCGTTATCCGGAGGGAATCCTGGCACAACACCACCGACGAACGATCGCGCACCACAATACCTTTATGCAGCAGCTGGTCGTAAATCTTTCGGGCCTGTTTTACCCTAACCAGCAAAAAATTGGCATCGGAGGGGAATACCCTTTCCACCCCGTTAATTTCCGCAAGTGCGGTGGCCATACGATTGCGTTCCTCAATAAGCAACGACACCCATTTGTCAACCTCCGCTGCATAGTCAAGACGCCTAAGCGCCACCTCCTGGGTAAGCATATTCAGGTTGTAGGGATATTTAATTTTATTGAGAACTGCAATTATTTCAGGCGATCCAAAGGCCATTCCAAGCCGAAGTCCGGCCATTCCCCAGGCCTTGGAAAACGTTTGAAGTACAACCAGATTATCGTAAAGGCTCAACTTTGGAAGGAGCGATCTTCCAGGGGCAAAATCAATATAGGCCTCATCAACCACCACTATCCCCTCAAATCGCTTTATCAGGCTTACAATCTCATCAGTGTCGAGCAAATTCCCGGTAGGATTGTTGGGAGAACACAGGAACATCAACCGACTTTCCTTAGTGGCAGCGGCAAGCATACTGGCAGCGTTTAGCTGGAACTCGGGAGACAACTGAACTTTTATAGTCTCAATATTATTGATTCCGGCTGCCACCTCATACATCCCATAGGTTGGAGTCATCATAACGATGTTGTGCTTGCCGGGTTCACAAAAAGCCCTGATCAGCAAATCAATGGGCTCATCGGAACCATTCCCCAGAAAGATCTGCTCCGGCCCAGTACCCTTCAATAACGCAATACGATCTTTTAAGGCTTTATGATGGGGGTCGGGGTAACGGTTATAGGGCTCGTTGTAGGGATTCTCATTTGCATCGAGAAAAACCATGGCTTCTCCCGAAAACTCGTCACGTGCTGAGGAGTAAGGTTTCAGGGCTGCAATACTTTCGCGGACCAGCTTGTTAAGTTTCATAAGAACTCCTTTTATTTTGTAGAATTTAAGCTTCTAATCCTAAGGGAAACTGCGTTTTTGTGGGCCTCAAGCTGTTCGGCTGCAGCCATCAGCTCAATGTGTGGCCCCAATTGTGCCAGTCCCTCGGGTGTAATTTCCTGAAAGGTAATTTTCTTGACAAAACTATCGAGATTGACACCGCTGTAGGATTTTGCCCAGCCGTTGGTGGGCAGAGTATGGTTGGTTCCTGAGGCATAGTCACCGGCACTTTCGGGCGTATAATTGCCAAGGAATACCGATCCGGCATTGTAAATTTTTTCCGAAAGTTCACGACTGTTCCGGGTCGATACGATAAGATGCTCCGGGGCATATCGATTTATAAGATTCACAATCTCCTCTTCAGTATGAAATATCACCACGCTGCTATTCTCGAGTGCTTTGGACGCCATCTCCCTGCGAGGCAGGCGATTCAGCTGCAGGTCTAGTTCACGCTCTATTTCACTGAGCAGGGCATCTCCCCGGAGTACGAGCAGCACCTGACTATCGGCTCCGTGTTCGGCCTGCGATAACAAATCGGCGGCAATGAAAGCCGGGATAGCAGAATCGTCGGCGATTATGGCCACCTCAGATGGACCTGCGGGCATATCGATAGCTACATCACTAAAACTCACCAACTGCTTGGCAGCCATTACATATTGATTTCCGGGACCAAATATTTTATCCACCTTGGGCGTAACTACCCCGTAAGCCATTGCGCCAATTGCCTGAACCCCGCCCAGTTTATAAATTTGTGTAACACCCGCCAAACGTGCTGCATACAGAATGGCAGGATGCACAGTACCTTCAGAAGAAGGAGGAGTGCAAAGTACGATCTCACGGCATCCGGCCAATTTGGCAGGAATGGCTAGCATAAGAACTGTTGAAAAGAGGGGTGCTGTGCCTCCCGGAATATAGAGACCAACCGATTCGATAGGCACTGGCTTCTGCCAGCACCAAACACCGGGGTAAGTTTCGATGCGCTGGGGAGTAGACAGCTGACTTTCATGAAAGGTTGCGATATTCTTGGCTGCTACCTGCATGGCAACCTTCAGTTGATTGGTAACACTATGTTCAGACGCTTCAATCTCGGCTTCAGAAACCAACCATTCCGATGGTTCGACTCCATCGAAAAGCAGCGTATATTCACGGAGCGCTGATTCACCGCGCTCCCGGATGCCAGACAAAAGTTTACCAACCCTGCCATGCAGATCGGACACATCGAAAAGCGGTCTTTGTACAATAGAACTCCAGAGGCTTACATTTGGCTCACGGTAGATTTTCATACTACAGATGATAAGATACGTGCTTTAAAATATCATTTTCTCGATGGGGATCACCAGAATTCCTTCGGCACCAGCCCTTTTGAGGTTTCCTATTACTTCCCAAAAATCATTCTCGTCAATTACAGAATGCACGGAACTCCAGCCGCTTTCAGCCAGAGGCATAACCGTAGGACTTTTCATACCGGGAAGCATAGCAATAATGTCGTTTATGTTCGCATCGGGTGCATTAAGCAAAATATATTTTTTCCCTTCGGCCCGCTGGACCGACTCAAGCCGGAAAATTAGCTCTTTAAGAATCTCCAGTTTAGCTGGTGAGAGATTACGGTTTTTTACCATTACGGCTTCGGACTTGGCCACCACTTCTACCTCTTTAAGGCGGTTGGTCACCAGTGTCGAGCCAGAACTAACAATATCGAAAATGGCATCGGCCAATCCGATTCCCGGAGATATTTCAACGGAACCATTGATGACGTGAATTTCTGAGGCAACCCCGTTTTCAAGCAACCAGTCTTGCAGAATGGCAGGGTAAGAGGTAGCTATCTTTTTACCCTCAAACCATGCTGGACCGGGATAATCAACCTGCTGGGGAATAGCCAGCGACAACCGGCATCTACTAAAGCCCAAACGTTTAACAATATCGACTGGCTCCTTCTTTTCGAGTACTTCATTTTCGCCAACTATGCCCACATCGGCAGCTCCATAAGCCACGGTTTGAGGAATATCATCGTCGCGGAGATATAAAACCTCTATAGGGAAATTTTTAGCGGGTGATATCAGGTTGCGACTCCCAAAGATCAAGTGTATGCCTGACTCTTCCATCAATCGAACCGACCCCTCGTTAAGACGTCCCTTTGCCTGAATGGCAATTCTTAATTTCTCTTCCTGCATGGTAATGAATAAAAAAGGCCTACCGGTAAAGGTAAGCCTATATGTTAAAAATATCTTCTGTTTACAGACAAATCAACTGCGGCCCACCCTTAAGAAGGATACCATGATGATGGCCGTGATGAATGTTGCAACGCATGATTTGACTTATGAAATTATGGTTGCAAGTATAACGATATTTTACAAACCTTATAATCACATGACCAAAAAATTGACAAAAAGACAATAACAGCCCTAAAAATTTAAGATTGGGGGCAGTCTCTTTTTAACAATTAAGTGAATTTGGCAAAGCCTGCGAGTGCTGATTTTGGGGACACCCCCGGTGGGAAAGATTGTGTCTAACTAATCTGCCTTCGGGATCCGAGCTCCTGCCTATGTAAAACTTGTCAAGTGCTCGCGAATAGAGTATGTAGACATAATGGGGCATCTCAAAAAAAAAGTTGTCCCCTTTTTGGAAACAACTATCAGCGTGGGCGGTGAGGGATTCGAACCCCCGACCCTCCCGACATGTAATGTCGGGATCTTGACTTTGGCTAATTTCTCATA
>DIUI01000135.1 GCA_002428215.1 Prolixibacteraceae bacterium UBA6162 | reverse complement strand
CCAATTTCTGCGATGTATTTGTCGCGGTGTTTTACCAAATCGGGACGATTTTGCAGGTAGCGCATGTTTTTTGAAGGTTTCCCCTCCCAGATACGCGGGTGCGAAGATGAAACAAAATAAGTAAAATCCCGGTTTTCAATAAATTCCGAAATCAGATGTTTCATGGGTGGAGTGAACCTGTCGAAGTCGATGGCATCCTCTACAATGCTCTCAGCATCGTTAATATTTAACGGTTGAAAGTTGGAGATAAAGGTTCCTGCTGTCGATAAATCAGCCTCTGCCTGCTTGTCATAGCCTCGGTGTATGGCTTCGTCGGGGCGCTGGAAGAATCGGTATTCACAGTTGTGGGTGAATTTAACCGAAGGATTATCCTGCTCTTCGTAGAGGCTTTCAAGCCGGTCGGCCGGAACGGTAATGGACACCGAAATATCATCCTCCATTTGCAACTTGTCGGCCGCAATAAAGTCCTGCCTTAGCTTAAAGGTTCGCCAGGCGCCCTCCTGAGTTAGTCCAACCCGAAGATAACTGGCAACCACCTTCCGGTTTTTAAATTTAAGTTCATTTCCATTACGTCCATCAATAGTATCTACTGAAAAGAGGTTTCGCCAATTATTGCCCCACTCCGGCTTATAAAATCTTTTTACCAGATAGACTAATCCTTTGATGTGGTGAGGAATGGTTTCCAGCCATTGGTTGTATTCTTCGGTATATCTTGAGGGCGATGGGGTCATCAGTTGAATTACCGACCCAAGTGATCTTTTGGGACTTAAAATGGGTCGCGACTTATCTGTATCAATATGATCGAGGTAGGCATTGCTATAGTCCTTGTCAATAAGCTCCTCCACCTTTTTAAAATCGTTCTCGAAGTCAGCGGTAAAGAATGGGCCATAAATAATGGCATCGTTGATTGACTTAGAGATTTCAGATTTCCCGCCTCCTGAAACGGTCGATGGTTTGTGGCAGAATGAACCTTCAGCCACCGAACCAATAATGCGCCACGAAGGAACATAGTTGTTTTTTTCCATTCTAAGCTTATATCCGGCAGGCATAATGTACATATGCGCAGGATTAAGCCTTATCGATACTTGCTCTTTGCCTTTTGTCCAGGAGATTTTTTGCTCCATCATATTGAATTCGGCATGCTCAGGCAGGTATAAAATGTCGTTGTAGTTTTTGTCAACCGCATACCCCTCGGGCTGTACCTGCATGATTTCTCCATACATGTTCACCATTTCCCCATAGCTAAGTCCATTGTTGAGAAACTGATTTCTGTCGGAAAATTCATCGCCGAGATTATAGGTGGCAAAAGCTATGGCCCCGCCTGCATGCTCCTCCTCGACGTTCCCCAAGAGATTGGCCGCATAACTAATTTGGGTTTTTACCTCTTTTTTGGAGTAGCCGTAGTAGTTGTCGGCGATTACGGTCACGATTACACCCTCTTCGGTTCTGGCAGTTATTTTAAAAGCCCCTCCTTCATTGTACAGCTCTTTCTCGTCGGACCAACACATTCCATCTCGTTTCTGACGTTCAGAAGCTTCGCTGATGTGTGGTAATCCTACCTCTTTTTTGGTGAGATAAATAAGATGGGGAGCCAGTATTACGCACCCTGTGTGACCCGTCCAGCTTTTAGGATCAAGGGCTGAATCGTTCTCGGGAAGGAATGGATCTCCGGCGTTGCCAAAAATCGATTCTACAAAATCAAGATTACTCACCAGATTGCCCGGGGCAAAAAAGCGGATTTCCATCTTTTTTTCGTCACTTACATTCTTTACGGATGGACTAACTACAGGCTTTAGCAACAGACTCACGAATACTTTGGCTTGTTCCTCCTGCGTTGATGTAAAAGGCAAACGCAAAAGCTGATCGGGCGGTTGGAGGGCTTTATTGAGCAGGTGGGCAAATGTAATTTTCGGTACCGCTTTTTTATCATACGGTATGGGAAGCCCACCCTCTGCGATGTGAAAAACTCCCTGAGTCGTTCTCCTGTCGTATTTGGGATTGTTCAAAACCCCCTGTTTTAAGCGGAAGCTGCTGACAATATCCGATACAAACTCGGGCTTGTCGGGTGGCAGCGAGAGCGTTCGTGCAATTCCGTGACTGTCAACAATGAATGTAGTGGCAGGTAACCTCAGATTCAGTCCGCCGGATTGATCCTTCAGGTAACTGTCTATGAAGTTTTGAATGCGCTGATCCGTTGGACAAAGATAGTCTGATAATAACCGGTTTTTTTCACGATGGTTTTTTATCAGGTCGTTTGCCAATTCGAGAAATTCGGTTTTTGATTCTGAGTGATACCAGGGCTGACCCAATGCCGCCAGTTTCAGGTTGATATATTCGATAACCCTTTTGGGACGCGTGATGGCGTTTGACCCTGAAGGGTTAAATCCAAGTGATTTCTTGAAATCCATAATTTTTCTGATTATTACACCACAAAATTACCATTTTTGTAGCATTTAAAGCAATCTGCTCTGTTTTGCAATAAAAATTCACCATAATGTAACAAGGCCGGAAGAAATTTTACCTCTCCCGGCCTTTATTGTCATGCTTTCAGAATAAAATTGCAGTTTAGTTAATTCCCTGCATTGACTTTGAACCTTCAACTATTTCGACTACAATTTCAGGATTGAGTAGGGTTGTGGTGTCTCCAAAATTATCGTATTCATTCTCGGCAATTTTGCGCAAAATGCGTCGCATAATCTTACCCGAACGGGTTTTGGGCAACCCTGTAACGATTTGAATTTTATCGGGCTTGGCAAAAGGGCCGATAATTTTGGTTACCGTTTTAATTACCGAGGTTTTTATGCCTTCGGCTCCTCCCAAACTGAAATCAGTACAAACCACATAGGCATATATGCCCTGTCCTTTTATAGGATGATTAAATCCAACCACTGCCGACTCGTTGATAAGGGGATGTTCATTGATGGCGTTCTCAATTTCGGCAGTACCTAAACGATGGCCCGAAACGTTGATTACATCGTCTACACGACCCAGAATTCTGTAATATCCATCTTCGTCGCGTTTTACACCATCGCCTGTAAAATAGTTATTCTGATAGGCCGAGAAATAGGTTTCACGAAACCTTGCGTGATCGCCCCATATTGTGCGTGCCATTCCAGGCCATGGAAATTTAATACAGAGGTTCCCCTCGACACTGTTGCCATGCAACTCTTTTCCATCGCCGTTCATTATAACAGGTGCAATGCCCATGAAGGGAAGCGTGGCAAACGAAGGCTTTGTTGGAGTAATACCGGCAAGCGGGCTAATCATTATTCCGCCGGTTTCGGTTTGCCACCATGTATCGACAATGGGGCAGCGATTTTTCCCAATGTGGTCGTGGTACCAGTGCCACGCCTCTTCGTTGATGGGCTCGCCGACTGTTCCCAATACTTTCAGTGAGCCCAGGTGTTTGCCTTCAACCCACTCCATACCCATTGCCATTAACGATCGTATAGCCGTTGGTGCTGTATAAAATTGATTTACTTTATGTTTGTCGACAATCTCCCAATATCGGCCGGCATCGGGCCAGGTGGGTATTCCTTCGAACATAACAGTTGTGGCTCCGTTAAGCAATGGACCATAGACCAGATAGCTATGGCCGGTAATCCAGCCGATATCGGCTGAGCAGAAATAGATATCTCCATCGCCATACTGAAATACATTTCTGAAGGTATAAGCACTGAACACCATGTAACCGCCGGTAGTGTGCACCAGCCCTTTTGCCTTACCGGTCGATCCGCTCGTATAGAGAATAAAGAGCGGATCTTCTGCATCCATCTCCTCTGCCTTGTGGTCGGCACTTTCCTGTTCCTCAAGCGTATGCCACCAGATATCTCTGCCTGGTTCCATGTGCACTGCCTCACCGGTACGTTTTACAACAATGGCTGTTTTAACGCATCCACAAGCAGCCATAGCTTCATCTGCAATCTCCTTAATGGGAATGGTTTTAGGACCACGATAACCTCCATCGGCAGTAATTAGCAGACTGGCTCCGGCATCCTTAATACGATCGCTGAGCGCCGTTGAGGAGAATCCTCCGAAGATAACGGAGTGAACTGCACCAATTCGCGCGCATGCAAGCATGGCAACTACCAGCTCGGGAATCATGGGCATGTAAATCGCTACCCGGTCTCCCTTCCTTATTCCCTGCGACAGTAAAACATTGGAAAAACGTTTTACCCTGACGAAGAGTTCCGAATAGGTGATATGCTTACTCTCCTCGGTCGGGTCGTTGGGTTCCCACAAGATGGCAGTCTGATCGCCCCTGTGGAAAAGGTGTCTTTCAAAGATGTTTTCGGTAATGTTAAGTTTGCCGCCAATAAACCATTGTACCGATGGTTCGGTGAAGTTCCAGTCGAGCACGTGGTCCCATTTTTTTCGCCAGTAGAAACTTTCTGCAATATTGGACCAAAATCCGGTAGGATTGGTAATGCTCTTTTGATATTCAAATATGTAACCACCAAGGGTCGAAATTTTAGGTACCATACGTTTAGCGTTTTCAGTTAAATGATAGTTAAACAAAAAATTGGTCGAAATGATTGCAATTTGGAAGCAAACCGACCGAATTTTCGCTAAATATAGAATTAATGTCCAAAAAAATAACACCACCCCCCACTTAAACATGAAGACATTAGTGCACTGACATTAATCAGAGAGCACGGGTAGGCGGCATAGAAAGTGGTTGTAGATAGCAGGTTTTAGGTAGTGGTGCCAGGAGGCAGAACTTAAAAACTGCTATAATTTAGCAATTCCAATAATTCCGAAAAAAATTACGAGTCCAAACGTGCCTATGAGTACCTTAAGGTGCCTTGCATAGCGGTAGTTCAGCCATTCGGCTATCGTAGCTGAGAATCCGGCAACACCGTTCACGACCATAGCCCAATAGAGGGGGAGCATTCTCCCTTCCAGCGGAAGTTCGTCAAAGTCGAACAGCTCTTCTCCTCCAAAATTTTCGGCAGTATTGAACCATTCATCTGGCATCAGCAAGCCGGCGTATATTGTATAACCCGCAAAAATTCCAAGTAAAGCAAATAGCGCAGTTCCCAATAATCCAAACGCCTTTTTATCTTCTACCCATCCGTAAATGATGGCTGTTATGGCTGCGAAGATGGTCCATTGCGGTATTGATATTACAGTAAAATTGGTAATCATGTCTGTGGCTGCTTTTTGCAAAGTTGCACATTTTGCATGGATTTCTATTCCCTCTTTATACAGCCAGTTCGCTCAGGTTGAAACTTTTTGACAAGCACACTATCCATAAGATTGCAGGATATTTTGGGTTTACCCTGCATTTGAGATTCAAATGCTATTTTTGCTGAAAATTTTGTTGATGTTGAAACATATTGTTGTCGAACCTCAGGTGCAAGGTTTGATTTTTGATCTCGATGGTACCCTTGCCGATACCATGCCCGTACACTACGGTGTGTATAAGGATATTCTTAGTGGCTATGGTGTCGAATTTTCACCTGAACTGTTTGTTTCAATGGCCGGAATCCCTGCCATTGGTACTTTCGAGCGGTTGCGTGACCTCTATAAACTCGATTATGATGCCACAGAAGTAGGCCTGTTCAAGGAGCATGAGTATGAAAAACGCATGCACCTTATACGGCCGGTTGAGCCTGTAGTTGATATTGTTCGGCAATATCACGGAAAACTGCCCATGGCTGTTGGAACCGGTGGACTATCGCGACTTGCCTGGAAGACACTGGAGATATTGGGGTTACAGGATCTCTTTGAAATTCTTGTTGCATCAGATGATGTTCTTATGCATAAACCTCATCCTGAAACATTTTTGCAGTGTGCAGCCGGGATTGGTGTGCCTCCCGACAAATGTTTGGTTTTTGAGGATGGAAAACTGGGATTTGAAGCAGCAATTGCTGCTGGTATGACTTACATTGACGTTACCCGGCATTACGATGATCAAACCGGTAAATATCCGGATTAATGATAACTTACAGTTGAATAAATTGGCCAATTCAGTGAACCCGTCGCCAAAATTAACCCGGACTTTCAGGCACCCACTGCTGTTGCTGGTGGTTATTCTCGTGATAGTGCTGCCCTTGTTGCTCTATGCACAGCCCGAGCGCAGGCTGCATTCGGTTGTTTTTTACAATGTTGAAAATCTGTTCGATATTTTCGACGACGAGGGGATCAACGACAACGACTTTTTGCCCGATGCTCCAAGAGCGTGGGATGCAGCCAGATACCTGCACAAGCTGCAGGGGCTCGCTGCTGTAAT
>DIUI01000127.1 GCA_002428215.1 Prolixibacteraceae bacterium UBA6162 | reverse complement strand
CCCTCAGCTCTGGCTCTTGCAAATACTCTTTCAAATTTAGAGGGGGGGTGACCCTTTTCAGAAGAATCGAGTCCCACGCCCACAATGTATTCCTTCCAGGGAAGCGCCATTTCAAGAGTTGAAAAAGCATCGTCCTCGTCGAGGTGCCGCAGAAAACATAGAATCAACTTACTGGTGATTCCGGTTTCGGTTTGCGCATCGGCCATTGCCCGCGTTATTCCGGCAATTACTGTTTCAAAGGTCACTCCCCGGGCAGTATGAGTTTGCGGATCGAAGAAAATTTCGGTGTGCACCACATTTTGATCATGAACCCTTCTGAAATAGGCCATGGTGAGGTCGTAAAAATCTTGCTCGTACAACAGTGCATTTGCCCCGGCATAATAGATGTCGAGAAATTCCTGTAGATTATTAAAGGAATAGGCAGCGCGAAGTTCTTCCACCGAATGGTATTTAAGGGGCACATTATTGCGA
This sequence comes from Prolixibacteraceae bacterium UBA6162, assembly GCA_002428215.1. The sequence goes on along the minus strand of DIUI01000127.1, from coordinate 5,130 downwards.
CGCGAAATCTCGAAAAGCAGTTCAGGTTCGAAAGAACCCTCTATATGAAGGTGAAGCTCAGCTTTGGGAATTGCATCTATAAATGGTTGAAGAAGCATGTTTTTACGACCAAATATAGCAAAATCCCATCAATCAGAGATGAACTCATTACTGAGTAAAAGTTACAATGAATGGCAGGAGATTTTATAAAATCAGGAAGAAAGCGGTTTAGGGAGGTGGTCTGATTCGACGGGCGAAACCGAAGTTAACGCCTCTCGAAGCTGCTTGTCAGAGTGAAATCCTGTGCCTGTCCAGCAAGGCTTTCCATCTTTGAATACCATCAGCGTTGGAAGACTTTTTACACCAAAAGTATGTGCGATAATAGGATTATGGTCTACATTGACCTTAACAACCCTTAATTCACGGATTTCCTTTTTGAGTTTGCTGACAATAGGTGCCATTGCCTTACATGGATCACACCAATCGGCATAAAAGTCAACCAGTACCGGTCGTTTTGAATTAATTATCGTTTTGAACCGATCGTTCATCGCTTTTTTGTTTCCGTTTGGTAACGTAATCTTTGATCATGTCGCCTACAAGATAGCCAACTGTTGCTCCCCATAGGGTACTCCAGTACCACACCGACTGGATTGGACAAGTACCGGAAAGACATCCTACATATTTCCAATAGACAAAACCTCCAATGCCTCCCAACAATCCGGTAATCAATGGCAGTTTGTGCTTTTTAAAAAATGGCTTTACTTGCATACGGTATAGCGGATTTTTATTACTGCGTGCGCTGTTCATAGATCAGTTAAGCTACATAACTTCAAATAGTCAAAAAGGTTTAGAAAAAGTCTTAAAATTAGCTTATGGTCTATAGAGAATCCCTATCAACTTGCGCTATTGCAATAAAATCTGTTCAAAAAAAAACCATAGCTGATAAAATCAACCATGGTTTCTTGAGTGGGGAGAGGAGGATTCGAACCTCCGAAGGCGTCGCCAATAGATTTACAGTCTACCCCATTTGACCACTCTGGTATCTCCCCTTGTTGTGAGCCGGATGTCAGATTCGAACTGACGACCCCGAGATTACAAATCACGTGCTCTGGCCAACTGAGCTAATCCGGCAATACTTAGTTCAATTCAGTCTGAATCGTAGAACGAATGCGATTTTAAACCGCGGCGCAAAGGAAAAGAATTTATTTTATATCTGCAAGGGTTGCCAGGAACTTTGCAGCGAAGAACGTACAAAAAAGTGGGTAAGCGATCTGTATCGCACCGCTCAACCACCTACCCTTGCTGCCTTCCGGCCCTGGGGGAGTTCAGTAGGAGCTGGTCGTACAGGACTTACCCGGCGCAAAAGTAGGAAAATTTAACAGACCATACAAAGAAGTGTAATAAATTCCCCCGGCTATGATCTAATATCCCATTGTCTCCCAATCAAACCTTCAGCGCGGGGGCGTTAAAAGACACTTGCCTTTGCTGGCTTTTACCAAACCATTGGTTGATGCGCAGATTATGTAGGGGAGTCAATCAATGAGGCTTCTCAAAATACGCTATATTTGTTGTACGAATTAAACCCAATAACTATGGAAAATCAGGCTTCTCCGGAAATTATCAACTACGACGACACCCCTGTTCCCATGTGGAAATCGGCACTCACCTACGGGGTATATTATGCCGTGCTGGGCATTGCCATCACCGTAATCTTTTACGCTACCGGCAATATTTTGTCAAAAGCATTGCAACCAGTGGGGGTTGCAATAATGGTAGCTGCTATTGTAGCAATTCAGCTTACATACCGAAAGCAACTTGGCGGGTACATAAGTTACGGACAAGCGCTTTCGGTTGCCGTTTTTTCGATGTTTTTTGCGTCAGTTATTTCATCGGTATTTACCTACTTACTCTATGCAGTAATCGATCCCGGACTAATTGAACAAATTCGTCTGGCCACCGAGGAGCAACTCTACGAAAGAGGCATGTCCGATGAGCAAATTGCCGCCGCTATGCAAATCTCTGCAAAGTTTCAAAGTCCGCTCATTATAGCCATTAGCGGCTTGTTCGCTGCTCCTTTCTTTGCTTTGATAATAGGACTTATCACCTCTATTTTTATCAAAAAGAACGATCCCGAAAAGATTTTTGAATAATCGATTACTGAAGACACCCTATGGATTTAACAGTTGTAGTGCCTTTATACAACGAGGAAGCTTCGCTGGCTGAGCTTACATCATGGATTTCGAGTGTGGCCAAGTCGCAACATTACAGCTATGAGATATTGCTGGTCGATGACGGCAGCAACGACCAATCGTGGAACAAAATCGAACAACTGGCCCGTGAGAACGAGGCAATCCGCGGCATCAAATTCAGAAGAAATCACGGTAAATCGGCAGCTCTCTTCTGTGGGTTTGCAGCAGCCCGCGGACGTGTTGTGATTACTATGGATGCCGACCTGCAGGATAGTCCGGATGAAATCCCGGCCCTCTTCGATATGATTGACAAGGAGCACTACGATATGGTTTCGGGATGGAAGAAAAAAAGATATGATCCGCTCATTAAAACAATCCCGTCTAAACTTTTTAATGGAACAGCCCGACTTGCATCGGGCATTAAGCTGCACGACTTCAACTGTGGATTAAAATCCTACCGAAGCGAGGTGATCAAAAACATCGAGGTATATGGGGAGATGCACCGCTACATTCCGATACTGGCAAAACATGCCGGATTTAAGCGGATTGGAGAAAAAGTCGTTCAGCATCAGGCGCGGAAATACGGTACTACTAAATTTGGATTTGAAAGATTTGTTCATGGCTATCTCGACCTGCTGTCGGTGACCTTTATCGCACGCTTTGCCAAAAAGCCAATGCACTTTTTCGGGGTAATCGGCACCATAACAACTCTTTTAGGAATAGGTTCTGCCTTGTATGTGGGCATAAGCAAACTGATGGCCTTATCGAAAGGAGTTAGAGCTCCATTGGTGGCCGACAACCCGTTTTTCTTTCTTGCACTCACGGCAATGATTATTGGAGTCCAACTGTTTCTCGCTGGCTTCATCGCTGAATTGGTAAGCCGCAATTCAACAGAACGCAACAAATATTTTATCGAGAAACAAACATTTGATACCTCCAGCCCTGCTTAATTAACGGCTGCAACAGACAATCTTCTTCATGAACCATATCGATACCCCTAAGTCGGTCGATCCCGGCCAAATAATGGCGATGACCCGGCAATTCCTTACCCTGGAGTACCTGCCGGTGCTCAAACTGGTTGTAAAATATGTACTGCCTTTTTTGCTGCTTTTGGCATACTTACAAGTAACTCTGCAGATAAAAATCACCACTGCCGCAACCTTGGCAGGAGATGCTTCGCCCGACCGTTTAATGGCCGAATTATCGGGCATGTACGGCAATTTGCTCCTGGTACTTTTCTTTCATCAATTTGTTCTTGCCCTGCTCGGTGCTACCCTATACAGCTATTTTCTGTCCAAACTCCGGCCTCCAGGTGAAACTGCCGATACGCCAGATCCTGCACACCTGCTTTTCCCTTTGTCGTTGGCTGCCATACCTGCCCTTTTGATGGCAACCATCATTTCACTGTTTGGTTTAATGCTGTTTGTTGTACCTGGTATTGTGATTGCCAATTACTTGTCGTTAAGCTTATTTACTGCAGTCTACGAGCAAAAAGGAACCCTGCATGCCCTGGCTAAATCAATAACAATGGTAAGAAATAACTGGTGGAAATTGCTATTACTCAATCTTTCGGGAATTGCCATTGTCTATCTGGTGAACATTATGGTTGGGTTACCTTCGTTCCTCTACCAAATCAACAGCGGTACGCCCGGTAATGTCCCTATTATGCCTGCATGGCACTGGTGGTTGGCAGGGGCAGGAATAGTAATCAGTTCAATTGCCTATATAGTACCTATGCTGTTTCACGCCTTCGCATATCTTACCCTAAACAAGAGCGGAGAATAAAGTGCAGGAATCAAATTGCTGGTTTTAGTTCAACATTGAAACTCATGTAATTTGGCAGGAGCCAATTCCTTACTGCTGCACAACCACAATAATGACTACCTTTGCAGCGGCAGACCGCTCTATCGCGCCGGCGAAAGCCGGTGAGGAAAGTCCGGGCAACAAAGGGCACCATGCTTCCTAACTGGAAGTCGGATGAGAGTCCGAAGCGCCGTAACAGAAAATAACCGTCCCGTCAATGGCGGGATAAGGGTGAAAAGGTGCGGTAAGAGCGCACCGGCGGGATGGCGACATTCCGGCCGTACGTCTCATGGGTTGCAAGACCAAATATATCCCGGTCGTTTTAGGCAAGGCGGCCCGCTTTGCTTTCAGCAGTTGAACGACTGCCGAATGCCGGGAGGGGTAGGTTGCATGATCCTGTCAGCAATGGCAGGGCAAGATAAATGATAGAGACCAACGCGACGAGTTCGTGGCGGTACAGAACCCGGCTTACAGGTCTGCCTTTTTTTTGAAACAACCATCGTCGATTTCGTCATCGACACTTCTATAATTTAATTCAATGATTACCCAGTTATAAAGTCAAGCACATTGCTCACGCCAGTGGTGCGACTTGCCTTGTACAACTCGGTAAATCCACATTCCGAGCAACTTACCGCAATAAATCGGCGGTTTTGAATGTTAAAATAGCGTGTAAAACCAGCACCTGTTGTACGAATCTGATCAGTTTCGGCCTTCTTGTTGCCGCACTTTGGGCACTGATATCGTTTTTTATCCATAAGGGTTATTTATCAAGTATTGTTTTTAGATGCTCATCGAGCCAGCGTGAAATAGCCAGCAACAAAGCAGGCGATAGAGTCTCCTCAATCAGCGGATATTCCGCAGGCAGGCCGTGCGTGCTGGTTTGAAACAGATGATTAAGCTTTGGGAATTCTACCAGCGTCACATGATGGTTGCCACCATGGTTGAGCGCATCCTTTATAGCACTTAGATTCTCGCTCGCAGGCACCTGCAAATCATTAAGCCCATTCAGGGCAAGTACAGGGCATTCAACTTTTGCGAGATCCTCGGCAGGATTGTGTGAAAGAAAAAAGCGAAACCAGGGTGAAGTTACCTGAGCAACCTGCCCCGAAATGAAAGTTTCAGCGTCGAATTCCCCGGCATGCATGTCGGTCAAAAGGGG
>DIUI01000048.1 GCA_002428215.1 Prolixibacteraceae bacterium UBA6162 | reverse complement strand
TTAAACAGTTGACCATCATGCGATATTTAACCTTTCTGGCACTCCTTATCCCCATAATGTCGTGTTCCCCAAAAACCGAAATTCCAAGCCACTCTGCCATGGATGAAAAAACAAAATTGGAAGCCATTGAACTTCTTATCGAAAAACATGGAATAGAATCAACCTTTCGCATTAAAAGAGGGGTTGAGCAAACTGCAGCACTCTGGCGTTCCGAAGATGGCAACCCCGCCGATTTTACTCAATTTTTGCTCGATAATTTCGTTGCGAATGAAGAGGAACTCGAAGCCCTTTATCATAAACTCGAGCGAAATTTCGAAATCATCAATGGGTACATGCACCGAATGAATCTTCAACTAAAAGAGCCACTCCACCTTGATGGACCGGAAATTACGAATATCGATTTTTTATTCGGAAGCTATGCTCCCGGAGCTCATTTGAACGACGATCTGTTTGCCAATAAAATTGCACTGATTACCACACTGAATTTCCCGTTTTACACCCTGGAAGAGAAAACATCTCTGGGAACACAATGGAGTCGCCGCGAATGGGCCTATGCCAGGATGGGCGATCAGTTCACGGCCAGGGTGCCTGCCGAGATTGTGCAAAACAGTTCGGCCATTCTCACTGCTGCCGACAACTACATCTCGAGCTACAATATTTTCATGGATATGCTGCGCGATGACAGCAATGTTCCGCTGTTTCCGGAGGGAATGAAATTAATTTCGCACTGGGGCCTTCGCGATGAATTGAAGTCCAACTACAGCCTTACCAACGGACTGGCAAAACAGCGGATTATCTATCAGGTTATGCAGCGCATAATCGATCAGACCATTCCACGACAGGTTATCAACAAGGGAGAAATGGAGTGGAATCCCTTCAACAACACTTTGCTTCATGAGGGCTCAGCCGTGCAATCCATGCATGAAAACGGTGAGCGCTACAGCGTTCTGCTAAGGAACTTTCATGCCATGCGCGCCGTTGACCCCTATTACCCGAATCATCCTACATATATTGACAGGGCTTTTGGACAGGCGATGGAGATTCCGCAGCAGCAGGTGGAAGAACTGTTCATAGAACTGCTTGCCTCACCTCAGGCAAAAAGCGTTGCAAAACTAATTGAGCAAAGACTGGGGCGTCCGCTCGAGCCCTTCGATATCTGGTACAATGGATTTAAACCATCTTTTAACGAAGATGAACTCTCCAATATTACCCGCAAGAAGTATCCTGTAACGAATGCGCTGCGCGCCGATATTTCCAGAATTTTGATGGAATTGGGCTGGGACCAGAACAATGCTAAAAGAATTTCCAGTCTGATAACTGTCGATGGTTCAAGGGGAGCCGGTCACGCATGGGGAGCTGCCATGCGAAATGATGTTGCGCATCTTCGTACCCGAATTGGGCAGTCAGGAATGGACTACAAAGGTTATAACATAGCTATGCACGAACTGGGTCATTGTGTTGAACAAACCATTACAATGAACGATGTTGATTATTACATGCTGAATGGAGTGCCAAATACTGCATTTACCGAAGCTACCGCCTTTATGTTTCAGAAACGCGATCTGGCCTTGCTGGGGGCAAAAGGCGACTTTACCAGCAACTACGACTATATGGCGCTCGATAATTTTTGGTCGAACTTCGAAATCATGGGTGTATCGCTGGTAGATATGCGTGTTTGGAAATGGCTCTACAGCAAACCCGAGGCTACCGCTGAAGAATTACAGGAAGCAGTGGAACGCATTGCAACTGATGTATGGGACAGCTATTATGCTGAGATTTTTGGAGTGAAAGGACAAACCATTCTTGCCATCTACAGCCACATGATCGACAATCCACTCTACCTTTCGAACTATCCACTTGGACATATCATCGATTTTCAAATTGAACAGGCCATAGGCAGCGGGCCAGTGGCCGATCATATTGACAGGATGTATACACAGGGAAGACTCGTACCCGAGCTATGGATGCAAGGAGCAGTAGGTAGCAGTATCACCCTGACTCCACTCCTGGAGGCTACAGAAGCTGCGCTGGAGCGCGTTAAGCAATAGTCACCACAACATTATTCGACTTTTCGAGGCTTCAGTTCCTCGAAGAAAATATCATCGTTGGGAACATCAAAGTCGATGCCAACAACCTTGAGATAGTTATCGGTGTTGAATTTTACCGTACCAAAGGCAAACCAGGCCTGATCGTATACCCATTCAATCTCAAATACATCGTAATGAAAATGATTGAGGTACATCGCCAACTCCGGAGAATGCTCCATTTTCAACATTAGTCGCTCACCATCCAATACCACCTCCATTTTGCCGTAAATAGCACTTTCATAGGTTCCGGCATAGGCTGCTAAGGGCAAAGAAGTTTGAGTGTCAGCCATTCTGGAGGCCTTTCTTTGTGCAAGGCGGGTATCGCTTTGTGAGCGCCGGTTGGATCTGGTGAGCAAATCATCCGACCAGTTCTTATCAGGATTGACCCCAATGAAGGCATCCAGTGTCTGATAGGTAACGGCCATATAGGGACTCTTCATCCCGTTGGTAAGTACCACAACTCCCAACTGCTCATCGGCCAGCATCGATACCGCCGAGATCATACCATCGTATCCACCGGTGTGCCCAACAAACAGACGTCCGTGATAGTCACGCAAACCCCATCCCAGCCCATAACCATTGAAGTGGTTGTTGAAATCATTCCGGTTGGTATGGTCAACTATATAGTTATTGTGGGGGGTATGTATTAGGTTAAATGATCGCTGCGAAAGCAATCGTTCATTGTTCCAAACACCACGATTAAGATTAAAAATCATCCAGTTGGCTACCTCATTAACACTCGAAATAAGTCCTCCCATAGCAGCAATCTCCGCCCAATCGGTGTATACAATGGGCACATTATCAACCCCGTCGAGCGCATGTGGAGTAGCATAGTTACCCAGTTGCCCTAGTTCCCGGGCAAAGATTGTGGTGCGCTGCATTCCAAGCGGCTGAAGAAATCGCTCACGTACATTGTCATACCAACTTATTCCTGTAATTGCCTTGATTACTTCACCGGCAGCAATGTACATGAGATTCGAGTATCCATAACCCGATCTAAAATCAAACACCAACGGAAGATGAGCTGCCCCGTTAAGAATCTCATGAGCGGCAAGTTCAGATTTGTACCAAATAACGTCGCCACTAAAAGTTCCAAGACCAACGCGATGACTTAGCAAGTCGCGAAGGGTAACCAGCGAAGCCACCTGAGGGTCGGAAAGCGAAAACCAGGGGATATACTTTTGTACACGATCGTCCCAGTGGCATTTACTCTCATCCACGAGTTGACCTATAATTGCTGCAGTAAAGGC
>DIUI01000094.1 GCA_002428215.1 Prolixibacteraceae bacterium UBA6162 | reverse complement strand
AGTGGATGGAAATTACTACCAAAAGGTAGCCGAGGCTATCTTCGAGCGAAACGGAGTTGCTTTCGATTTAAAACAAAATAAATCGGCCGGTATAGGGGCAAAAGCATTGAAACAGATGGTTAAGGCAGCGACCCCGGGGGCATTAAAGAAATGGTATTACCCTTCAGACGACACCATCTATTACCGCGAAATTACGCAGAAACTAAAGGCTGGTTTTCCCGGATTCAGCTTCAAAGACCCCGATCCACCCCACCGCTACAATGCTTATTTAGTTCAGTGGTACCTGCAGTGGACAGGCAGCCAGCTGGCGGAGCATCAGCAGTTGGTAAAGGATTGAAAAAATTGGTTATTTTTGACCAAATAACAGGACGCCATGATCAACCTCAAAGGTCGTACCCGAAATCTTCTGCTTATTGCCGGAACTGCCCTTCTGGGTTTCATTTTCTGGTATTTCAGCACCATTGTAACCTACATTCTTATTTCGCTGGTCCTTTCATTTATTGGGCGGCCGATAGTGCGAAGACTTAGTCTGTTAAGGTATCGAAATTTACGTATTCCGAGGGTCATTTCGGCACTCATTGCGCTAATGGCTTTGTGGGTTTTCTTTATCAGCCTTTTCAGATTTCTCATTCCACTCATAATAAAGGAGTTTACCATCCTTTCGAACATCGATTTCGATGCTGTATTTGGGCAGATACAAGAACCCATTAATGATCTTATACGGTTTACCAGCCGTGATCCGGTTCGGATTGATAACCAGTCGTTTTTCGAACTAATTGTAGATCAGATTTCAGAAAAACTGAACATTACAGAAATTTCGACTACACTGGGATTTGTAGTTGGGATTCTGGGAGAAACGGTCATTGGCTTTTTTGCAGTCTCTTTCATCACCTTCTTTTTTCTGAAAGACGAAAAGATGTTTCGCGAAGGAATTTTACTGCTGGTACCCTCTGAATTTGAGGAAAAAACCGCAAAAATTCTGGATTCAGTTTCGGCCCTATTGCGACGCTATTTTATTGGGCTCATTTTCGAAGTAGTTATGGTCGGATTGCTCGTAACACTTGGGATTACACTTGCAGGACTCGAATTTCAGCATGCAGTGCTTATAGGGCTTATCTGTGGCTTGTTTAATGTAATTCCGTATGTGGGGCCATGGATGGGTGCAGCGATGGGTATTATTATCGGCATTGCCGTAAACAGCCATATGAATTTCAACGAATATACCCTGCCATTGTTAGGCTGGATGGTTTTGGTTTTTCTAACCGTGCAGATTATTGACAATGTTCTGTTTCAGCCACTCATCTATTCCAGTAGTGTAAAGGCCCATCCGCTCGAGATCTTCCTTGTGATTCTGGCAGCCGGCAGCATGGCCGGAATTTTAGGCATGATACTGGCCATACCGGTATACACAATATTGCGGGTTATAGCGCGGGAATTCTTCGAAAACATGAAGCTGGTAAAAAAGATTACGCAAAATTTGTCCAACACCTAACCCCCGGTATCAGGCACTTTTTGATCAATAAAGGAAGAACAATTGCACGTTAACGCACTGGGCATTCTATTTCGGGCATGGATTGTTTATTTCCAATTATCCCTTGGTCTGGTTTTAGCCATAATTCACAACTAAAGGCAAAAGATTCTGTTAACTTTAATGATTGCCAATGGGTTAAATCTATAAGTATTAAAAGGTCTTTTTTTCTTCTTTTTTAGGGCAAATCAAATTGGTCCAATTTTGCCGGAGGCGGCAGCAGGCGGACAATTAATTAAAAAAGTTTGATTAATTTGGCACCAAATTTTTAAAGCACAAATTAACCTGACAATATGGAGAGATTTCACACAAAACATCACTTGTCTGTTCGCAACATTTCCCTTAATATACTGCTGCCCATTCTCTTTTTTACGCTGATTTTTGCACCTTCCTCTATGGCTTATGCAGCGGAAGGTTCTGCAGAAAGTGAACTAAAAAGGGGTGAGCGGTTTTTCAAAGGGCTTTTGCCTTTTAACCGCAAGCATGAGGCTTGTGTTAGCTGCCACAACATCTTACCAGTCGATACCCTCAACTGGAATCCTTCGGCCTACGAAATTGCACTTAAATATGTAAACCAGGACTTCATGTCATTCAACAATGCAGTAATGCAGCCCGTTGGTGGCAAAATGGCCGAGGTGCATAAAGATTTCAAAATTTCGGACGAGGATCTATACCATGTGAAAGCCTATTTAGACAACATGGCCGAAACGGGTGCCTACCAAAAGAAACCTACCTATTTCAACCTTATTCTATTTCTGTTTCTCGGGCTGGTAATAACCTGGGCTCTGATTGAATTGCTTTTTATCCGTAAGCTTAAGTACAAATTTATTCCGGTTATACTGTTTTTAGCATCGCTGGGCGTTCAGGCACAAATGCTGGTGAATGAAGCGATAAGCCTTGGCCGCCAACAATACTACGCACCCAATCAGCCTGTTAAGTTTTCCCATGCTGTGCATGTGGGCGAGCAGGGTATCGACTGCATGTATTGTCATACCACAGTTGAGCAGAGCAAATCGGCAGGCTTCCCGGCCACCAACCTATGTTTGAACTGCCACTCAATTGTTCGCGAAGGAACCAACAGTGGCCGTTTTGAAATAGCAAAAATTATCGAAGCTGCCGAGACAGGCCAAAACCTTGAATGGGTACGCATTCACAACTTACCCGATCATGTCTATTTTAATCATGCCCAGCATGTAAATTCAGGAAGACTCGATTGTGCGTCTTGCCACGGACCTGTTGAAACCATGCACACTATGATGCAGGTGCATGATTTGAGTATGGGATGGTGTCTCGATTGCCACCGCACCACCGAGGTTCAGTTTACCTCCAACAGTTTTTACGACACCTACGAAAAGTTGCATGAGCAACTCAAGAAAGGAGAAATTACCAGGGTTACAGCCAGTATGGTTGGTGGTGAGGATTGCATGAAATGTCATTATTAAAATTTAAAGATTACCTTCCTAATGGAGAAAAAATATTATAGAAGCTTAGAGGAACGTTCAGCCATAGTAGCCGGGATCCAGCAGGAGCAAATGGCCGGCGACAAGAAATTTATCATGGAGAGCCAGCAGGAGGCGAAAACCTCGAACAACTCGAGGCGCGATTTCCTGAAAGCGTTTGGGTTTACCATCGCGTCGGCAGCAATTGCCGTAAGTTGCGAACAGCCCGTGCGCAAAGCAATACCGTATCTAATTAAGCCAGAACAGATTACACCCGGAAAAGCAAGTTACTTCGCATCGAGTTATTTCGATGGAATTGACTACTCCAGTGTTATTGTTAAGGTCAGGGACGGGCGCCCCATTAAAATTGAGGGCAATACGCTATCGAAGATTACCCATGGTGGCACAAATGCCAGGGCTCAGGCATCAGTGCTCAATTTATACGACAACAGCCGATACAAAAATCCAATCCATAATGGTGAGGAGATTACCTGGGAACAGGCCGACGAGCGGATTTTGGCACAGCTCGATGCCATAAAGCAAAACAAGGGACGCATTGTAATTCTTACACCGACCATTATAAGTCCGGCAACCTCAGCGGCCATTTCCGAGTTTAGGGCTACCTACCCCGGCACTGAGCATGTCCAATATGATGTTTTATCGGCAGCCGGAATGCTTAAAGCAAACGAGCTTTCATTTGGGAAACCCTTTGTTCCGGCCTACCGGTTTGACCTGGCAAACGTAATTGTTAGCTTCGATGCCGACTTTCTGGGAACCTGGTTGTCGCCGGTTGAATACACCCGCCAATATGTTTCGAAGCGCAGACTAACAGACGGCGAACGACAAATGTCGCACCATATTCAGCTCGAAGGCGCCATGTCGCTCACAGGTTCTAATGCCGACAAACGGATTCAGATCAGACCGTCGCATCAGAAGGCTATCCTGGCTGCTTTGTTGAACGAAGTTCGCAGTCAGCTCGGACTTTCAACGGTACCCGCTCCTCAGGCATCGGGTGAGGTTTCTGAAATTGCTGCTACCCTGGTCGCAGCCAAAGGGAGCGCCCTAGTGGTCAGTGGCAGCAACGATACAGATGAACAACTGCTGGTCAATGCCATCAATCAGTTGCTTGACAGTTACGGAAACACCATCGACACCGATGTTCATCTAAAAGTGAGAAAGGCCGATGATGCATCAATGGATAAACTTGTTGCCGACATGGCCGATGGAAAAGTTGCAGGATTGATTATGTATGATGTAAATCCGGCATACGACTATCCCGATAAGGCCAAATTTGAAGAAGGGCTCCAGAAAACCGGACTAACAGTATCTCTGTCAATTTTCACTGATGAAACCACGGCTCAGGTGAGGTTTATATGCCCCGACCATCACTACCTCGAGGCTTGGAATGATTTCGAGATCAAAACTGGTTCTTATTCTCTGGCACAGCCAGCCATCAGAAATATATTCAACACCCGTCAGGCACAGGAAAGTTTGCTTGCCTGGAGCGGTAAAGCTACCGACTTCAGAAGCTTTCTGCAGGATTACTGGGAGAAAAACATCTATGCAAAATCGAGTGGATACAGCAACTTCACCGAATTCTGGAACAGCAAGGTTCACGATGGAGTCTTTGAGACCATCGAAAAAGAGTCGGCGCTCCGATACAGCGATCAGGGATTGGAAACAGCACTGGCATCAGTAACTCCAGGAAATACCGACAATCTGGATCTGGTACTCTATGCCAACGTAGCTGTAGGATCAGGCAAACACGCCAACAATCCATGGTTACAGGAGTTGCCCGATCCGGTAAGCAAAGCTTGCTGGGGGAATTACGCAGCGATATCGCCACGTTTGGCAGAGGAACTGAAACTCAAAAATGAACAGCTGGTATCTATAAATGGGTTGCCCGGTCTTCCGGTCCTGATACAGCCCGGACAGGAATATAAAACCATTGCCGTTTCGCTCGGGTATGGAAGATCAAATACAGGTGTTCCTTCCAATGGAGTAGGTGTAAACCTGTTCTCGCAGGTTACCTCTTCGGGCGAAACCCGAATTTTCAGCAGAAGCGATGTAACGCTCCAGCCCCTAAAGGGAACTCAGGCACTTGCGCTGACACAAACCCACCACTCTATGGAGGGGCGTCCTATCATCAAAGAGGCGTCTTTGAAAGAGTACCTGGAAAATCCAACCGCCGGAAATGAAGACCGTGCCTATGTTCAGTCGCACTTAAAATCAATGTATCCCAAAGTTGTTTACGACGGATTCCACTGGGGTATGGCCATCGACCTTAACCTATGTACAGGATGTAATGCATGCGTGGTTGCGTGCAATGCCGAAAACAACATACCGGTAGTAGGTCGCGAACAGGTAGTAAGAGCCCGCGAAATGCATTGGATACGTATCGACCGGTATTACAACGGAGA
>DIUI01000020.1 GCA_002428215.1 Prolixibacteraceae bacterium UBA6162 | reverse complement strand
GCAGTCTCCCGGTCATTCGGCGATTCGCGGAAGATCGAATGGAAAGAGGTTCTGGCAGGGGAGAAGTCATATCTGCAAACTGGTGAATGGCTTCCTGAAGCAACACTGGATGCATTCCGTAAATATTTGGTAGGTATAAAGGGCCCACTGGCCACTCCGGTAGGGGGAGGAATCAGATCGCTAAATGTTGCCCTAAGGCAAACACTTGATCTCTTCGTTTGTCTTAGGCCTGTTCGTTGGTTTAAAGGAGTTCCTTCGCCGGTTCGATACCCCCATCTTGTCGATATGCATATCTTCAGGGAGAATACTGAGGACATCTATGCCGGTATCGAATTTATGGCCGGTAGTGAACAGGCCGAAAAGTTAAAAAGGTTTCTGTTCGACGAATTGGGTGTTACCGGAGAGATCAGATTTCCTGAATCATCCTCATTTGGAATCAAACCGATTTCCAAAGATGGTTCGGAGCGTTTGATCCGGGCTGCCATCCAGTATGCCATTGAAAGACAGCTACCCTCTGTTACCTTAGTACATAAGGGTAACATTATGAAGTTCACCGAAGGCGCCTTTAAAAACTATGGATATGATCTGGCCGAATCAGAATTTGGCCCCCATGTTTTTACATGGCGGAACTATCAGAATTTGCTTTCTGAAAAAGGCCAGATTGATGCCGAAAAGGCGCTCGCGGCTGCCCGAAAAGAGGGACGTGTTATCATTAAGGATGTAATCACAGACGCTTTTTTGCAGGAGTCGTTGTTAAAACCCTTCGACTATTCCGTTATTGCCACTATGAATCTAAATGGCGATTACATTTCAGATCAGCTGGCTGCCATGGTGGGCGGAATAGGGATCAGCCCGGGTGCCAATATTAACTACGACAGTGGTTATGCCATCTTTGAGGCCACCCATGGCACAGCCCCCAATATTGTGGGAACAGGCAAAGCCAATCCCGGATCGCTGATTCTTTCGGGAGTAATGATGCTTGAATATATGGGGTGGAATAAAGCTGCAGAGCATATCTATGATGCCATGGACCGAACCTTTGCCAAACGTCGGGTAACCTCCGATTTGTTTGCTCAAATGGAAGGAGCTACCCTTCTCTCGACCAGCGAATTTGCCGATGAGGTTGTTAGCAACATGCACTAAATGAATGTTGCCTCATGGGTTGATTATTGTCATATAAGACCAGATACCCGGTTGTGATGGTATTGAGTTAGCGATGAAATCCCGTTCCGGGTTCATCCTAAATTGTTTTTTGAGGCTTTGCTGTTGAATAAATTCTAAAGGAAGCAAGAATGATATGAAGAATTTGAATGTATATTTGAGAGCCAACTTTTTCAGGAATCGATGGATATAGAACTGACCAATCATTTTGAAGATAAATGTCTGAATTAAAGAACCAATTAATCATCAACCAATAAACCATGCAACTTAAAATGTACTGATATGGAATACATTAAGAACCGATTTTTTCAGAAAGCCAGCAATTGTGGAGCCGAATACCAGCGTATTCGAAAAGAATACGGAGATACGGTAATCGGCCAGGTTACCATCGATCAGGTTTTATCGGGCCAAAAGGGTATTCCTGCCCTGGTATGCGACACCTCGGATTTGGATCCTAACGAGGGAATACGCTTCAGAGGTTATTCATTACCTGAATTAAGACAAAAGCTTCCAAAGCTTACGCCCGAAGGAGAACCACTGCCAGAAGGATTGTTTTACCTCATGCTGATCGGTGATGTTCCGGAAAAAGAGGATGTTATGAATATATCGCGCGATTGGGCTACCCGCTCACACGTGCCACAGCATACCTTCGACATTATAGATGCGCTGCCCAAAACGGCCCGTCCCATGACGATGTTCAGCGCCGCAATTACCTCATTGGCTACTGAATCGGTTTTTCAAAAGGCATACCGCTCTGGTGTTCATAAGAAATTCTACTGGGATTTTATGTATGAGGATGTAATGAACCTCATTGCTAAACTGCCGAGAGTTGCTGCCTATATTTACCGAAGACTATACCACAACGACCATCACATTGAGCCAAACTTTAACCTCGACTGGGCAGGTAACCTTGCTCACATGATGGGTTTCGATTCGCTCGAGGTTAAGCGTTTGCTAAGGTTATATATGGTTATACATGCCGACCACGAAGGAGGGAATGTTTCTGCCCATACGGTACACCTTGTTGGCTCTGCGCTCAGTAATGCCTATTATGCATTTTCAGCAGGTATGAATGGACTGGCAGGTCCGCTCCATGGTTTTGCCAATCAGGAAGTTATTCACTGGTTGTTCGAAATGATTGAGTTGCTGGGTACCGACGAACCCACCGATGAACAAATCGCCAGTTACATAGAGAAAACCCTTAAAGAGGGCAGGGTAGTACCAGGATACGGACATGCCGTATTGCGAATTACTGATCCCCGGTTCACTGTTCAGCAGGAGTTTGCTGAAAAATATGTGAAAAACGATAAAATGATTAATCTGGTGAATGCTATATACAGAGTGGCTCCTCCCATTCTTCAGGCTACCGGCAAGATCAAAAATCCATGGCCCAATGTTGATGCCTACAGCGGTGCCTTGCTTTATCACTATGGTATAACCGAATACAATTTCTATACAGTTCTGTTTGGAGTATCCCGATCATTGGGGGTATTGGCTCAGCTGGTTCTCGACCGGTTATACGGAGTCCCGATTGAGCGCCCAAGTTCTCATCCGCTTGCACATTATAAAATGTTGGCCGAGGGTAACAGTGAAGGATGCTAACATAAGAGTGACCCACTATCATGATAAATTCTAAAGGGGATATCCAAGAAAGGAATCCCCTTTATTTTTGAAATGCTTTCTGTTGTAAAAGTTTTCAGACCAAGAATGCTAAAAATGTTAAAAATGAATTTAACTTTTTTACATTAAGATAGTCAAAATCATTATTTGAACTTTAACAACCATAAACGGTTTAATAGAATAAAATTAAAGGACCATGGCGAACAAAACCAAAAGAATTTTGAGGGGGGTAACCACCTTGCTCTCAATTCTTATAATACTTGCATTGATACTTTATCCCAAATTTAAACCAATGTTTGAAAAGCAGGCAGAGCCTGCTGCACGTCCGGGTATGCCCGGTATGCGGGGTGGTGTGCAGCCAACCTATGCCAGTGGCTTTGTTATAGTGCCAGTCAATATGAGTGAGCTAATCTATTCAACCGGCTCTCTAATACCGGATGAGGAGGTTGAACTTTCGTTCGAAACGGCGGGTAAGATTATAGCTATCTACTTTAATGAAGGCACCCGTGTGAAGAGGGGGGAACTGCTTGCCAAAATCAATGATGCTCCATTGCAGGCGCAGAAGCTTAAACTTGAGGCTCAACGTAAGCTGATTCAGGAGCGGGAATTTCGCCAGAGCCAGTTGCTCGATCGTGATGCCATCAGCCGTGAAAGTTATGATCAGGTTGCTACCGAACTCCAGTCGGTGGAGGCCGACCTGCAACTGATTCAAGCCAGGATTGCTGAGACCGAACTGCGCGCTCCCTTCGATGGTATCGTTGGTTTGCGAATGGTTAGTGAGGGAGCTTTTGCCAATACTCAAACCAAAATTGTACGGCTTGTGAAAATCAGTCCGCTAAAAATTGAATTTTCTGTTCCCGAGCGATATGCAGGAGAGGTTACACCCGGCTATCCGATAACTTTTGTTATCGATGGAATATCAGAACAATTCACAGCAAGAGTTTATGCCGTTGAACCCAAGGTGGATATGAACACTCGAACCATTGTTGTAAGGGCAATTTATCCCAATACCAATGAGGAACTTAAACCCGGCCGATTTGCAAGTGTCAGAGCTACACTTTCGCAAATAGAAAATACTGTTTCTATTCCTACCGAAGCCGTTATACCTGAAATGTCGGGTGAAAAGGTATTTGTTTATCGCAATGGCCGGGCAGAGGAGGTCAGGGTCACCCTGGGTCTGCGTACCGAATCTCATGTCCAGATTCGGGAGGGACTAAATTTTGGAGATACGCTTCTTACTACCGCCATTCTTCAATTAAGGCAGTCTTTGCCGGTTCAGCTTGATACGCTTGTAACCAACCAATCAATTGAAATCCAAGAATTATGAGTCTATCATCCATCAGCATAAAGAGGCCCGTACTGGCAACCGTTTTTTCCCTGATCATTCTGATCTTTGGAGGTATCGGTATGACATTTCTCGGTGTCAGGGAGTTCCCCAGCGTTGATCCACCCATTATTTCGGTCGATACCAGTTACCCGGGAGCCAATTCCGATGTAATAGAGACACAGATAACTGAGCCGCTCGAACAATCGATCAACGGGATACCGGGAATCCGGACGCTTACCAGTCGAAGCAGCCAGGGACGAAGCAGCATTACCGTCGAATTTGAATTGTCGGTCGATATGGAAACCGCTGCTAATGATGTCAGAGACAAAGTGGCTCAGGCGCAGCGTTTCTTGCCCCGCGACTGTGATCCGCCAACTGTGGCCAAAGCCGATGCAGATGCCTCTCCCATTATGATGGTGGCTGTAAAAAGTCCCAGACGCACACTACTTGAGTTGAGTGAAATTGCCGAACTCACCTTCAAGGAACAGTTGCAGACCATTTCGGGGGTAAGTGCTATCATGATTTGGGGACAAAAACGCTATGCCATGCGTATTTGGCTCGATCCAGCGAAATTGGCCGGGTACCAGATGACCCCTCTCGATGTCAGGAATGCTATTATGCGCGAAAATGTTGAACTGCCTGCAGGTAGCGTGGAGGGAAATACAACCGAACTTACCATTCGAACTCTCGGTTTAATGACCACTCCTGCCGAGTTCAATAACCTCATACTTAAGCAGTCGGGCGACCAAATCATACGGGTTCAGGATATTGGTCGTGCCGAGGTTAGTCCCGAAGATTTGAGGGGCATTATGAAGATTAACGACATACCGGCAGTTGCTACCGCAATAATTCCGCAGCCAGGTGCCAACCATATCGATATTGTTGACGAGGTATACCGGAGGCTGGAGTACATACAAAAGGACCTCGCCGACGACATAATTGTTGAAATTGGTTTCGACAATACCCAATACATCCGTCAATCAATAAAGGAGGTGCAGAATACAATCATACTTGCTTTTGTTTTGGTTGTGCTGATTATCTTCCTGTTTTTGCGCGATTGGCGAACAACAATTATTCCCATTCTGGTAATTCCTGTTTCGTTGGTAGGGTCCTTCTTTATCATGTATGTGGCTGGATTCTCTATCAATGTTTTAACACTACTCGCTATAGTTCTATCCATCGGATTGGTGGTCGATGATGCCATTGTAATGATGGAGAATATCTACGTGAAGATTGAGCAGGGAATGACGCCCCTTGAGGCCGGTTTAAAGGGAGCCAATGAGATATTTTTTGCCATCATAGCAACTACAATAACCCTTGTGGCGGTATTCTTTCCGATTGTATTTCTCGAGGGCATGACCGGCCGTTTGTTCCGTGAGTTCAGCATTGTAATTGCTGGTGCCGTAATTATATCATCGTTTGTGGCCCTTACGCTTACCCCTATGTTGTCGACTAAGCT
>DIUI01000018.1 GCA_002428215.1 Prolixibacteraceae bacterium UBA6162 | reverse complement strand
AAACACCGGTAGCTACGTATTGGGTTACAAAAAGCGTTTCAATATAGTTGCCCTCCAGGTCTTCAATCCAGACTGCAAAGCTGGGATAGTTGAACGACTTACCCTGCACGAACTCCATGGTAAGCTGCTGGCCGCTGCCGTTCAGGTTCGAGCTGATGGTAATCATCTCACTTTCGACAACCCTTTTTGAAACACAAGCAACGGCAATAACCGATAAAATCAGAAGCCACTTTTTCATTTTTGGTCTTTTTTTATTTATAGCCCGATAAGCTCTAATCGTTTGATTGCAATCTGTTTTATACTTCTCAACAGCAAGTCAATCTTTATGTACCACGTTTATATCGAATACAAAAGAGGATTGGTAAACAAGCAACGGCTACAAAGAGAATGTTGAATGCTATTGTAGGAACTATAAACAATACTTCGAATTAAAAGTTTTGCAAAAGAGAAAAAGTGTAAATTATTGTCCCGAACGGGTGAATATTCTAAAAACAATCCGGTAAGATGTCACTGTTATGGAATTAGAATTGTAGAGACACCCCGGATTCGAATGAGGGGTTAAAATGCCTACTTTTGAATAGAATTGAAATCGCCTTTTATGAGGGTTGTTGTGCAGCGGGTTAGCTCCGCAAAGGTTGACATCGAAGGCCGGACCAATGCTGCTATTGGAAAGGGTTTGTTGCTTTTACTGGGCATCGAAACCTCCGATGGAGCGGAGGATATTGATTGGCTGGTTAGAAAAATAGTACAGTTACGAATTTTCGATGACAGTGAAGGGGTGATGAATCTCTGCCTGACCGACATTGAGGGCGAGGCTTTGGTAGTTAGTCAGTTTACCCTGCATGCCTCGACCAAAAAGGGCAACCGGCCCTCCTACATCAGAGCGGCCAGGCCTGAAGTGGCTATTCCATTGTACGAAGTGTTTGTTTCGATGCTGGAGACTCAGCTTACAAAGCGTGTTGGTACCGGCGTTTTTGGTGCAAATATGCAGGTTAGTCTGGTAAATGATGGCCCGGTGACGATTATTTTCGACACCCGTAACAAAGACTTTTAGAGCGATTGCCGATAACGCTATCTTTGCTAAACAAATAAATGGCACATCCGGTATGGAGATAACAATACAAGAGGCTCAAAAGATGGTCGATCGCTGGATATCGACCTATGGAGTCAGATATTTTAATGAATTGACCAATATGGCCATTCTGACCGAAGAGGTGGGTGAGCTTGCCCGGATTATGGCCCGTACCTATGGCGATCAGTCGTTTAAAAAGAGTGATTTGAATAAGGATCTTGGCGACGAAATGGCCGATGTACTTTGGGTGCTTATCTGTCTTGCCAATCAGACCGGGGTAGACCTTACTTCGGCATTTGTAAAAAATATCGAAAAGAAAACAGCCCGCGACGCCGAGCGACACAAGAATAACGATAAACTTAATACATAGCCCTATGAACATTCCTCAATTTGAGCTTACCTCCAGTGCAATTGATGCAATTGTAACCCGCAGCAGGGAATCTATTTCGTTCTCGCAAGGCGACTTGCAATCGGCATTGGCATGTATTGATTTAACCACCCTCAATTCTACCGACACGGTAGGGCATGTAGCACAATTTACCCAAAAGGTGAATGCCTTTTCGGTTCAGTTTCCCACCCTTGAAAATGTAGCTGCCATTTGTGTATATCCTAATATGGTGCAGGTAGTAAGGGAGCATCTGGCAGTAGATTCGGTAAGCATTGCTGCCGTTGCCGGTGGTTTTCCCTCTTCTATGACCTGGCTTTCTTTAAAGACCGAAGAGGCGCGCATGGCTGTTGTTGCAGGAGCCGACGAAATAGATATTGTACTCCCGTTATGGGCTTTTCTGGAGGGAAATATAGACGAATGTACCAGAGAGATCGCCGCGGTTAAACATGCCATTGGCGATGCACATCTTAAAGTTATTCTTGAGACAGGGGTGTTGCCGTCGGCCGAAGCAATCTGGCAGGCATCGGTGCTTTCTCTACGTGCGGGAGCCGATTTCATCAAAACCTCGACCGGAAAAATGGCCGTTGCGGCGACGCCCGAAGCTGCGGTGGTAATGTGCCACGCCCTAAAGTACTGGCACGAAACTACCGGCGAAATGCGGGGATTTAAACCTGCCGGAGGAATTGTAACGCCTACCGATGCCCTGCTTTATCTTCAAATAGTCAGAGAGGTTCTGGGTTCGAAGTGGATTACCCCTCATCTCTTCAGGATTGGTGCCAGCCGGTTGGCCAATAATTTGCTTACCGAACTTCAGGGATCAGAAACTATACACTTTTAGTAGTCGTGTCAAACTGATTTTCAGGTTTCATTACGATGTATGCCAATAGCTGAAATGAGACCCCCGTTTCAGGAGGCATCCATTTTTGCAGATGTGAATTTTGACTACTTGTTTCGGGTAGTGATGTAGTTCATAAGGTCGATCAGCGATTGCCGGGCTTCGCTTTCCGGAAATTCGAGCAGGGCGTCGACCGCTTTCTCCTTGAACTCGTTCATTTTTTGGGTGGCAAACTCAATACCGCCGCGTTCCACTACCATCTGAACCAGTTCGCTTACTGCCTCTGCATTTTTATTTTTGCGCTTAATTTTCCGCAAAATTTCCGATTTTTCCGATTTGCTGGCACTGTTGAGAATGTGCAGTAAGGGCAGGGTAATCTTCTTCTCTTTTATGTCGTTGCCGGTAGGTTTGCCAATCAGGCCTTTCGACTGATAGTCGAAAATGTCGTCCTTAATCTGAAAGGCAATTCCTGCATCCTGGCCAATACTGTACATCTTTTCGATTACTGCATCATCGTTGGTTACCGATGCAGCACCAATGGCCATAGAGGTTGCAATGAGTGAGGCTGTTTTTTTACGGATAATTTCAAAGTAAGTCTCGGTATCGATGTCGAGCTTGCGGCTCTTTTTTATTTGCAGTATCTCACCTTCGGCCATATCCTGCACTGCCCGTGAAATAAGCTGCAGAAATCCATACTGTTGATTTTTGAGTTGCAATAGCAATCCCTGTGCGAGGATAAAGTCGCCAACAAGCACTGCCAGTTTGTTTTTCCACAGCGCATTTACCGAGAATACACCTCTTCTTTCGTAGGCTTCATCAACCACGTCGTCGTGAACAAGCGTGGCGGTATGCAGCAGCTCTACTGAACATGCTGCAACCTGCGACATAGGGTTTGTATCGGCAAAGAGCTTTGCCGAAAGAAATACAAACATCGGCCGAAGCTGTTTCCCTTTGGTGCGGTAGAGGTAGTTCAGAATTGTATTCAGTAAGGGAACTTCTCCTTTAAGTGAAGCCTTAAAAAAGGGTTCGAAGGCCTTCAGATCTTCGGCTATAGGAGCTTTTATGTCTTGTAATGTGGCCATTTTTGGCGTATAAATTTTTCTGACAATCTGTTTTTGCAATTCTACAAGGACAGACTGAAGGTTCATTTTTCTGATCGGGAGCGAGAATTTTGCCCCGGTAAGCATTGGTTATTCAAATAACATGCCGTCGATCAGAACTATGTCAGGATGGCTTTTTGCCGTTGCAAAGGTAATATTTATTGTGCACCATGGCGTCGGGGTTTAATCCTGACTATCGGCAAAGTCGGGGTAATCCGGCGTATAATTCACCCTCACATTGTGGTATTGGCGGGCAATTTTATCGAGAATTTTATCGAGTTCCTCATAGTTAGATGCCTGCAGCAAGGCTATCCGAAGTGCATTAAAATCGGGAAGCCCGGGAAAATAGCGTGCCATATGCCGTCTCATCTGACGTATTCCTGCATATTCGTTTTCTTTCCATCCGATGCTTAGACTTAGTTGTTCCCGCACATTCTCCACAATTTCCGGAACCAAGGGTGGGGGCAAAGCTACTCCTGTTTCTAAATAGTGTTTCATCTCCCTGAATATCCAGGGTCGTCCAATTGAGGGTCGTCCAATCATCAGCCCATCGACCCCGGTTTCTTTCAGCCTTTGGGCAGCCACGTTAGGATGATAGAGATCGCCGTTTCCGATGATAGGGATGTTTATTCCGGGGTGGTTTTTCACTTCCCCGATAAGACTCCAGTCGGCCATGCCTGAGTAAATCTGATCGCGGGTGCGTCCGTGGATCGCCAGTGCAACGATTCCGGCATCCTGCAATCGGAGAGCAGCTTCAACTACCGGTTTGTTATGGTCATCCCATCCCAGCCGGGTTTTAGCGGTTACAGGTATATTTACTGCCTTAACAATGGCGTTTGCCATGCTTTGCATTCTGGGCAGATCGAGCAGCATGGCCGCTCCGGCTCCCCTTCGTACAATTTTTTTTACCGGACATCCGAAATTCAGATCAATAAAATCAGGCGATACCTCTTCTGCCAGTTTGGCTGCCTTTACCATCAGCTCTTCATCGTGTCCATAGAGCTGAATACCCACAGGCCGGTCGAATTGGAAGAGGGTCATTTTTCTGGAGCTACGGGCATCGTTTCTTGCAAGAGCATCCGACGAAACAAACTCGGTGTACATAACATCGGCGCCATACTTTTTACACATATGGCGAAACGATTTATACGTTACATCCTCCATTGGGGCCAGAAATAGCGGCATAGGTCCTAAATCGAGGTTGCCAAGTTTCATGGGCAGACAGCTTAAGGAGGTTGTTAAAGTTTGGATGAAGGAACAGGTGCTTCAGATACCCGCGCTACTGTAAAAGCTTCGAATAGGTAACAACAAACCTGATTCCGTGATCGCTGTTGGCGCCTTTAAGCACAGCCCGCCGCATCTGATTGTTCTTATATACGGTGGTAAGGTAGAAGCCGTTGTTGTTGGTTCGGTTCTTTATAATGCCTTGCATGTGCTGTGTAATGTTGAAGCGGTAGGTAAAATCGCTCAGCAGAAATCCTCCGTAATAAACCGGGTAGAATGAATAGTCGGAAGGTAGTCTTTCCTGCCCGTTGTCGTCGATAAAGGTCAGGAACAGCTGACTTGGGAGGGGGTAGTTCTTGTAATCGGAGAGGGTGGTATCGACCTGAAAAACCAACTCCGCTTTGTTGATGGCAATATTTAGAGAGTCACGCCAGTTTTCGAGGCCGGGGATGTAGATCTTCGACTTGAGGCCGCCGGTCGATTGTACATATATAAGCGAATCGACAGTAGTTTCCTTGTTCAGTTGCTGGTAAAAGGCCGTTGAAGAATAATCGTGACGATAAGTATTTACCCTGGCGCTAAAATCGGTTACAAAATAGGCATTAGAGGCCAGCGTGTCGGTATCGTTGTGGTAGTAAAGTACCAAGGCAGACCCCTGAAACGCGCTGGTGGGGATAAGTTCGAGTGAAACGATGGCTCCCCCCTCGCTAATTCGTTCGGGTTGAAAGTAGAGACCTTTAAAGTAGTTGAGAAAAACCTCGTTGTTCACCATATTGAGCGAATCGGCCTTCAGCAGTTTTTCAGCCAGAGAGATGTCGAGTTTAACCTTTCCAAGCTGGTATAAAGTATCCTTACGCAATGAATCGAGCGCAACCTTTGGCTTAAAGTCGAATTCAGCCAACGGTGTATTTGCAGCATAAGTACTTAGGTCGTCGGTACTGTAGTAGGTGGCATCGGGGTTTATGGCCTGCTCAAGTTCGAAAACCCTTATGCGCTGAACGGTTGAGGTGTCGCCGTACACAGTTCGGTAGTAGAAAAAGAAAATTATGGAGTCGGCTACCGCGTTGGTTCCAAATAATGGGAACGAGGTAAGCCTGAATTGTAAGGCAGCATCAATTTGAGTGTGGCCGAAGAGGGGGTCATTAAAGCTTCCCAGCATAGTTTTCTGGGGTTCATCGGTACGCACGGTATCATCGGTAAATGTGTAGGCTCTGATTCCCTCTTTTTGCAAATAGTTGCCCACTACCACAAGGTCGGAAGTAGGAAGGAGCTCAAGACCTACATCGCCACGGTCGTTACAAGACGCAGCAATAAGGAGAGCCAAAAAAACGAAAGGCAAAAACTGCCATTTAAACAATTGTCTCATTAACTATCAGTTTGTCGGGGCAAAAGTACACTATTTCACGAAACCTTGTCGTAAAATTCATTGTAAGCGTCTATTATCTTCTCCTTACCCGGATAGGGAAGAAACAGCTTTTCGGATGCAGTAATGTGCTG
>DIUI01000138.1 GCA_002428215.1 Prolixibacteraceae bacterium UBA6162 | reverse complement strand
CGTAGGTAAGCGACAGTCCAATCTGGGGAATGAAGCCAATGGTGCCATCTCCGAGATCTTTTGGTTTAATCGAAATCGAACATACCCCCAAAATCGCAGTTTGTGGCAGGTTGAGGACCGGTGTAAACATTTCAATACCATAGTTGCCCAGATTGGATATGGTAAAGGAAGCAGCTTCGGGGTGGAGCAGGTCTGGAGAAATGTTGCCTTTACGGCATTGATTCGCAAGTTGCCTTAACTCATGCGAAATGCCAGCCAATGAGTAATTGTCGGCCTGCCTGAGTGCGGGCACCATTAGTCCACGGTCGGTATCAACAGCCAAACCCAGATGCACTTTCCGGTACTGCCGGATGGCGTCGCCAGTAAAATGGCTATTCACCAACGGAAACTGTTTTAATGCCAATATGGTAGCAAAGCATACCATATCGTTAATGGTAATATTGTCGGATATTTCTCCTCTTTCGAAAGCATCCTTTAGTTTTTTTCTTCCGGCCAATAACGCGCGCGCATCAGCACTTGTATGGTGGGTAAGCTGCGCAGCTGTTTGCAACGACCGGTGCATGGACTGAGCAATCAAACGACGCATGTTGGATAGTGGCTTTAGCTCATATTCGTTGTTGCTGCCTGTAAATGCCGAAGTTTTACCAGCCGCTGGAGTCGGGTCATCCGTACTTGATGCAATCTCTTCAACATCGCGCGCAATTATGCGCCCTCCCGGACCACTTCCCGTGATGGACAATGGGTCGATACCCCGATTTTTTGCGATACTGCGTGCCAGCGGCGAAATTTTAACCCTGACCGCACTTTGGTCAGCAACAACCAATTCATGAGTTGCTGACGCAGCGGGAACAGCCTGCTCCTTTTCCTGCGAGCTGTTGACGTATTGAACAGCATCGGCCGATTCACCCGGTTCTCCAATTACTCCAATTACCGAGAGTACAGGTACCTCATCTCCTTCGGAATAATAGGTAGCCAGCAAAGTGCCCCCGACCTTGGCCTCTTCTTCAAAAGCAGCTTTGTCGGTTTCGTACGAAAAAAGAAGATCGCCATCATTCACTGATTCACCTGCTTTCTTATGCCAGACTCCTAAAATGCAGCTTTCGACCGACTGCCCCTGACGGGGCATGATAATGGGTGTTGCCATTGCTTTTGGTTTAACTTATGATTACAATCAGGATTGCTTACTGTCGTTGTAAATAATTGTATAGCAGTGTCCTTGCAAAAGTTTCGATAAAGGTAATGTTTTTTACTTGTCTATACAAGTTGATTGCGGGCGATTTGAAAAAAGTTTAACTTTGAAGCATGTTATCCATGCCTCAATACAAGAAACTCTACGAAATTTTGCGCCGGCATATCCTTTCGGGGCTCTATGAAGAGGGAAGTTTACTGCCTTCGGAGAACGAGTTGTGTGCGCTTCACGGGCTTACACGACCAACGGTTCGGCAGGCACTTGATAAGCTGGTGGGCGACGGCCTAATCGAAAAGCGGCAAGGTAAGGGCAGTTTGGTTCGCAAACCACCACTCAACATTGGCATACTATCTATCGAGGGCACTACATCGGCGATTGGAAACAAATATTTGCAGACGGAGGTCCTGCAGAAGCCAGTTGTGCAACCCTGGAACGAGGATTTCCCGTTTGAGCTAACAGCTGTTGAGCTTGAATCTGGTTCGATCTTCCTCGAGAGGTTGAGGAAAGTAGACCACAAGCCTGTTTTTTACGATATAAATTACCTCCCCAACATCAATCTTCCCAGATTTACTTCCCGTTCTTTGGAGAATAAGTCACTCTTTGAAACCTTGCGCACTCATTATCAGATTCAGGTAACCGGTGGAGAGCAGCGGCTTAAGGCGCTTTCGGCGCCTGTTGAAATAGCTTCATTGATTCAGGTTAACCAAGGTGATCCGGTACTTTATATGGAGCGAAAACTGTTCACCAATCGGCCGGGGTTTCACATATACTCTATCATCTGGTTCAACTCCAAAAATCACTCAATTTTTGGACGCTTCTAAGCAAAATGTGTTGAAATCTTAAAAAATCCATACATTTTGTGTAATTTCTTACATTGATGGCCCATTTTTATCATTCAACTTGATTTTTTTTCATCTTTGCCCCCTGTCAGGTTATCAATTGATTGTAAGTATATGATATACCTGTCCCCGAAGGTCGAAATACGCTCAATGCCTTGTCAATATTGGCACTTTCACTTTGGTAATGGTGAGATCAATGTTACTTGTTCATTAGTGGGCCAAATCGGGTAAAATCATTTCAAAAACCAAAAGAGATATTACATGAAAGTTTTGAAATTTGGAGGCACCTCCGTTGGATCACCTGAAAACATGCGGATGGTTATGCAGATTATTACCGATGGTGAAGCCAAATTGGTCGTTTTATCGGCAATGTCGGGTACCACCAACGCGCTGGTGGAGCTTTCGGGTTACCTTTCTGCAGGGAACACTGACGCTGCCATACAAGTACTGGAGACCTTACGAAATAAATACGACAAGGTGGTGGGTGAACTCTACGTTACCGATCCATATAAGCGCCTCGGGAATGAGGTTATCAATTCGGTTTTTACAGACCTGCTTGCTCTTGTTAGGCCGGCTTTTGGCGAAAAGGAAGAAAAAATAGCCTTAGCGCAGGGTGAGCTTATTTCGACGCAACTTTTCACCTTGCTAATGAAGGAGAATGGCTTCTCTACTGCACTGCTTCCCGCACTTGATTATATGCGGATTGACGCCGAGCGGGCGGCTGATCTGCCCGCTATCGAAGCCTTGCTTGATTCGGTTATCTCAAAGACTGACAAGTCCGATTACTACATCACGCAAGGGTTTATTTGCCGAAATCCCAATGGCGAGATTGACAACCTCGATCGAGGTGGTAGTGACTATACAGCCTCCCTTGTGGGGGCAGCTATTAACAGCGAGGAAATTCAAATTTGGACCGACATAGATGGATTTCATAACAATGACCCCAGATTTGTTGAGAATACCCGTAAAATCGATCAGCTCTCATTTAACGAGGCTGCCGAGCTTGCCTATTTCGGAGCTAAGATTTTACATCCTCAAACCATTGCTCCGGCAAAAGGAAAAAATATTCCGGTACGTTTAAAGAACACCATGAATCCTGCCGATGGTGGTACCTTAATTACTATGGAATCTGATAACAGTGGTATTAAGGCAGTGGCCGCTAAAGATGGTATCACAGCGATTAAAGTGCGCTCTGGTCGAATGCTTATGGCCTATGGCTTTCTGAAACGGATTTTCGAGGTTTTCGAGGCTTATAAAACGCCTATCGACATGATATCCACCTCTGAGGTGGCCGTTTCTTTAACCATCGATAATACACGCAATCTCGACAAAATCAGAACGGATTTGCTCTCTTTCGGTGAGGTTGAAATCGATGAGGATATGAGTATTGTTTG
>DIUI01000029.1 GCA_002428215.1 Prolixibacteraceae bacterium UBA6162 | reverse complement strand
AGCAACACCCCTGAGGAGAGGGATAGCAGGTACCTTATTCCCCTGCTCATAACATTGCAATAGATGCAGAGAGCAACTTTTTATTCCTTCCCGATGCACGTTCAAAGACAAAATCGAGTCGGCCTACCGCCAATCCACCCGTATGTGCCTGATTAACAAGAACAGTTCGTCCAAGTTTATTCACCACTGAAACAGGTTCTTCCAGATAGGTGTGCGTATGGCCACCAATAATCAGGTCGGTATAATTTGTAAGCGGAGCCAGAGCCATATCACTTATCTTTTCGTTTTGATACTGAAATCCCAAATGAGAAAGACATACCACCAGGTCGCAGCTGCGATCTATCGACAAATAGGATTCCATTTCGAGGGCAATCGAAACCGGATCGGTATAACGAACACCGCCATATTGTTTTTGATTAACCAGTCCGCTCAACTCAATTCCCAGACCATAGATACCGATTTTTAAGACTCCCTTATTGAGAATCTTATAACGGGGAAATTTCCCTTCCAAAATGGTACTACTGAAGTCGTAATTGGAGTTGATAATTGGAAATCCCGCTCGCGGAAGTGGATCAAGCAATCCTTGTAACCCGTTGTCAAATTCATGATTGCCAAGAGTTGCAGCATCATAACCCATTTTTGTCATAAGGTCGAACAGCAGCTCTCCACCATAAAAGTTAAAGTAGGGTGTTCCCTGGAAAAAGTCACCGGCATCCAAAAGTAGCAGGTTTGGATTTTCCTGACGGCATGAATTTACAAATCCAGCCACCCTTGCAAAACCTCCCCTTCCGGCAAAGCGGGGATGACTATCCTCAAAAGGTTCGATTCGGGAATGAAGGTCGTTGGTATGCAGTATGGTAAGCCTGATTACGTCGTTATTGGCCAGCGCAGACATTGGCAACAAACCTGCCATCGATCCGGCAGCACCAGCAAGGGTATTACGCAGAAACAAACGTCTATTCATATACAATCCTCCTGTCGGTTTTGGGATGAATAATTTCACCGGATGCATGGTTCTTTGTAAGATACTGAATCATTACATCCCGGATTTTATCGCCGGTATTAATGCGGGTAAGGTGATTTTGCAACATTGAGTAGCTATCGCCGCCATCGGCAACATAATCGCTTGTGGCAAGCCAATAGCTTTCAGACGAGTCGAAGGGTGATCCATCAATTACAATATCGGTAGCCTTTCCATCTGCTATCCGAAATCGGACCCCACCAACGCTATCACCACCGCGTGAGGCAATAAGGTCCAGAAATGACTGAATCTCCTTACCAGAAAGCTGAAGTATAACCAGCTCATTTTCAAATGGCATAAGCTCAAATATATGACCGACCATTATTTCTCCTTTAGGCAATCCGGTCCGAATTCCCCCGTAATTAAGAAACGAAATGTGAACCCCGGCCGTTGATGAATGCATATTTGCAAGAATCAATGCCTCTGCGCGCAACAAATCGGCTAAAAAATTGGTCAATGGGCTTTCAGGTTTGCCTTTTACCAAATCTATTTCACTGATTCCGATTACTTTGTTCATTTCCGCTTCGAGCTTCTCCTTAAATGGCATGTAGATAGCCACAACAGAGCTATCGAGCGGCACTTCCAGCGGAGCGATCACCTGATTGGCATGAGAGGTTTCGACCACCACATACCCTGTTGAGCAGGCAGTAAGCAGCCAAAAAGCCAGCGTTATTAACAGCAGTCTTTTGAAAGCTTTTCGCATATTCATACAATTGATTTTACAGTGTGAACTACTTTTACTCTAAATTGCAACGAAAGCTCAAAGATTCAATTTTTGTTTATATTTCTGAAGAAATCAGATGGTTAAAATCATATTATTTCAGTTTTTCGTGATGTTTGCGCTCTCCTTGCACGCTCAAAATGCTCCAGCCGAGGTAGTAGCGCAGCAAGGAGACGGGATTTACAGCCTGCTAAAGCGCCACGGACTTGAACCAGCAAACTTTAATGCATTTGTCGAGTTAAACCGGGATCGACTGGGACGCAACAACTCGCTGATTGCGGGCCGGAAATACAAATTGCCGACAGAAGGCGTAACTGCGTCAACTAACTCAACTTCAGCTACTGGCAACTCGAAGACCTATAAAATATTCGGATCAAAATACCAACAGGTAACCATAAAAAGCAACTTATTAAAAGGGGCTACCTATTATCTAAAATCCGGACATGGGGGCCCTGATCCTGGTGCTACCAGCCGATATCAGAACCATTTGCTGTGCGAAGACGAATATGCATACGACGTAGTCTTGAGATTGGGTCGAAATTTAATTGAACTTGGGGCAACCGTTCATTTTATCATCATTGACCCCAACGACGGTATCCGTGATCAGGAATTTCTTGCACCCGATAAAGATGAAGTTTGTTACCCTAACCTAACGATACCGCTCAACCAGGTGCAAAGACTCAAACAGCGCACCGATGCAATCAACAAATTGTACAATCAAAATCGTGGAGGATTTCATCGCATGATTTCGGTACATGTCGATGCGAGAAGCAAGGGTCAGAACATCGACGTATTTTTTTACCACGACGAACGCAGCAAAACTGGAGCAAAGGCTGCCACAATCCTGAAAAACACCTTCGAGGCCAAGTACCGTCAGCATCAGCCCAACCGTGGCTACAGAGGCACTGTATCAGACCGCAATCTTTATGTGGTGCGTAATTCCATTCCAGTATCGGTCTACATAGAATTGGGCAATATACATCATTCCAGAGATCAACAACGAATAATTAGCCCGGCCAACCGGCAAGCCCTTGCAAACTGGCTAACGGATGGATTAGTACAGGATTTTAAAACAAATCCTTGAATGCAAATCAATGGGTGATTAATTTCTCAATTAACTCATGAGCAGGCATGTGAATCACCTGTTCCGGGGTAATCAACAACATAAATTGTAACCTATTGTCAGAAAATGCTGTGCGGATAATATCATCAGGCGACATAGTATACCGACCAAATGAATATTGAGCCTTCCAGTTTATCTGATCAAAAATCAAATAAGGAACTTCTGTGCAAAAAAGTTTCGACGGCGATTCAAGATCGAAATTGAAATCGTACAGTTTTCCGACATGTGATACCAATCGCTCAATCGCTAAATCACGGGCATCGTCGTTTAGCCCAAAAACACGGATAACCAGAAGAACAGAGGCATCTGACAGCTCATCGATACCGGAAAACTTCACTCCGGTTCGCACCGACTCAATAAACAATGATTCTGCACTGTTTTGAAAGCCCGCATGATGCATCAGTCGCAGCGAATCGGCATCCCCAGTCCACACCGCAGTGTGGCCAAAATAGCCCGGAATAAATTTATCGGTAAAATTGCCTTCCGATTTCATAAGAATGATATCGAGTGGCTCAAGAAAGCTTACAAAACCTGACTGATCAATTATTACAGGTGGGTTCTTTCGAATTGCGGCAATGGTATTCCCAAAAGCACCGCTTACCAGGTTGACTGTTTGGTAGCTGCCTTCACTAACCCGATCGAATTGTCGAAAAATATTGTACCCCAGCAAGCGCAAAGCACCTGATTGGGGAAGCGGATCCAAAAGATCCGATGGGGGAATTGACTTGCGGATATTGGGAGAGAGCATAAACCGACGGCTCTTGTGCAGATATCCCCTGGGAATTCCTGCTGCAGTATTTCCCCGATTGATGATGCGCCGTAATTTAGGCATGGAACCATAGCTGTTTTGGTATACAGCTGCCGAGACGATAAGCTGTTCGATAGCACGGGGATTTTTTTCAACCCGCATTATAGCATGCAGCATACTATCGTGTACCAGATGGACCGCAAGATTGTCATAAATTCTGTTTTGACGGCTTGCCGGAATCAAAGCATCTGGAGCCTCAGGCAGTTCACCGGCTATTTCATAGGCCTGCAAGTGAAGTTGTTCTTTCTCGGCAAGGATCTTCTCCAGCACGACTTCACTGCTGATCTCGCCGAGCAGCAACTGAGCTTCAAGATGACTGGTATCTCTGATGAATCCCTTTTTTACACCCACACAAGATCCTGTTAACACCCACAAAAACAGCATATAACCTATAATTTTTACGAGGCTCATGGAATGTTACTTATAATGTCGAAGAATGGGCGTTTTGTAATAACCAACAAGTTACGAAATGTGTTGGAGATATTAATTAGCGAAGAAAAATAGTGACTCCAAAGCACAAAAAAAGCTCTGCGGA
>DIUI01000144.1 GCA_002428215.1 Prolixibacteraceae bacterium UBA6162 | reverse complement strand
TACGGAAGATACCCGGTATGGTCAACCCTGCATTTTGAACGCTACCCATATACTTTTCGCGGTACGAAGTGGTCATGTAGTTGGCACCACCCGAAACACTTACCGAGAAATCCGACACTTGGGTAAAATAGGTCATCAGAACATCGGCATTGGTCTCCTTTCTGCTGAGATCCTGAAGGTGATATGCCCCTCTGGAGTCTCTGGAGTATGTGTAGGGAATTTTTGTTTCACGTTCCTCAACAAAATAGTCGTGCGAAACACGCGCGAAAGCGGTTAGTCCCTTAGCAATATCCCAATCCATTTTGATATTACCATAAACACGATTTCTTTCGAATGCGTTGGTTAATTCGTAAGCGAGAAACCATGGGTTATCTCCGCTGGTTCCGGGCCTGAGCTGTTGAATATCTTTAATTACCCAATAATCGCGCAAGTCATTGATGTCGACATGCGGCCAAAGATATACTGCCTCGAGGGGGTTGGCTCCGCGGTTAGCCGTAGCTGGCCGGTCGTTCGAATTGGTGCGTGCCCAGTTTAGGTTAGAACTCAGGCGAAGGTCTTTTGAAAGTTTAAAAACCGTAGAGGAAGAAAGACCATTACGCATAAGATCCGAATTGGGAATCATGCCCTGATGGGTCATGTTGTTGAAAGAGAAACGGTAATCAACTTTATCGGAAGCACCGGAAAGGGCAATATTGTTGGTAGAAGTCAAACCCGTCTGAAGAAAGTTCTTCATATTATCGGGATAGGAATTCAACTCGGTGGGAATTTTATTGCCATTGGCATCGAGCGGACTGTTCCACTGTGGAGCTTTGATGCCTACATCAAGCTCGGGTCCACCCCAATAGGCAGAGTTTTCGTTGATTGCATCGTTCCGCTGTCCGGCTGCAAAGCGGTAATGGAAATTGAGCATATTCACCGGCGTCTCAAAATCGTTGGAAGTTGAAACGCTAACGCCAAGACCCCTGCTCCTTTTTCCTGATTTGGTAGTAATAAGCACTACTCCGTTACCAGCACGTGATCCATAGAGTGCTGCGGCGCTGGGACCTTTAAGTACGGAAACACTCTCAATGTCGTCGGGATTTAAGTCAGAAATGGCATTACCATAGTCAACCTCGTTGCGATCACCCATTCTGCGGGTATTGTTAAGCGAGTTGGCCACAGGCACACCATCAATTACAAAGAGGGGCTGGTTGTCACTGGTAAGCGATGTAGCACCCCTTACAATCATACTAACCGACGAACCCGGACCGCTGGTCTGGTTGATGGTAACCCCGGCAACCTTGCCTGAGAGCGCCGACATAACGTTGCCCTGAGGAACTCTTTGGATATCTTCGCCACGAACTTCGGCTACCGAATAGCCCAAAGCTTTTTTCTCGCGGCGAATACCCAGAGCAGTTACCACAACCTCATCCACTCCAATGGAGGATGGAGCCAGAACTACATTAATCTCGGAACGGTTGCCCACAATAACAGACTGGGTTTCCATTCCTACAAAAGAGAAAGAGAGCACTGCGGCTGCAGAGGGGACACTGATGGAATACTGTCCATCAATATTGGTAGTAACGCCCTGAGTTGTGCCTTCCACAACAATGGTAACCCCCGGAAGGAGTTCACCTGTATTGCTGGTAACCACACCACTCACGCGTACCTGAGCATAACTGTACCCGGCAAAAAGTACCATTAGACCCATCACAAAGAGTTTCATGAATGTTTTTTTCATAGAGATAGATTTAATTGAGTAAATCAAAAGTATATGCGATTTAGTTTCGAATTGATTACACCAAAATTCTTGAATTTATGAAGGTAAAACTTATGGAATATTTTTATTCTTACATTGAATTTTAACAGTAAAACGACGTGTACTTCCCTGATTATATCCAAATAGTTAATATTTCATTGTTTTATTGTTAATATTCTACAGGTTTGTGTGAATATAACATTAACCCAAAGTCAAATGGCTTGAACGTTTAAATAGGCAGCAACTACAATTGCTAATGTTTCCCTACCCGGCTGCTGGTCTAAACTAATTTCAACCTGCGATACCAATATTTGTGAAACCCAAAGACAATTTGTTTGTTGCCAAAGATGGTATTATATTGCAACACCCAAAGCGATAGAAACGCATGCAAATTAAATGTTGCGAAACCCAAAAATCTTAAGCTTATCTTATGGCAACCCTCTTCGAATTCTAACGTATACATTTGCTTACCAAGACACCCATTCATTAAAATTTGTTAAAAATCAATTTGTTTTTATCAAAATTCCACAACTCCGTTCTCGACGAATTGACTTGTTTTATAAAAAATAGTAAAGTATGATCTAATCTTTTAAAGCACAACCGGCTTTAAAGTTTAAGCCATTGAATAACTGCAGATTAAATAACTAAATACCAACAAAATCATTAAAAGATGAACAAATTATTTCGAACCTTGACCCTACTGGTATCGGTGACCCTCGTGGTAACATCGTGCTCAAAGGATCCCGTCAGGCCCGAGTGGCCATTGTCGGCTGAAATCTTCTACAGCGTCAAAGGCAAGCAAGTTGCTTTCCAGGCGCTTACCCACAGTGCCGTTAGCTGGGAATGGGACTTTGGAAATGGTGTTAAAAGCAACGACAAAAATCCGGTTTATGTCTATCCAGAAGGTGGATATTACAAAGCGGTACTTACAGCAACTGACCCCAGCGGTTCAAAAGTAACGCAATCGGTCAACCTCGCTATCGACCTTACACCTTATGCCTATTTAACAGGCGATCCTAATTCACCCGGTTATGCCGGCAAGAAATGGAAGTTGACTTCCGACCACCCAAGTGGTGGAGACTATCTTGCCAACGCCAATGCCACATTTACAACGGCAAGTGGCACCCCCAGGCCTTTGGGAGCTGGAATCTTTGACTTGCAATTCGGAATGGGTGATATCTACAAGGATGAATACACTTTTCGGGCCGATGGCAGCTATTCGATGGACCTTAAGGAAGATGGGGCTGTTTTTGGTGGATTGCTTTATCAAATGGTACTGAGCGGTGGCAAAGATGTCATCAACAACCGGGCAGCCAGCTTTGGTTTGTGTATTGCCAAATATACCCCGCCCGCCAATTCGACCTTTACCTACACCGCGACCGAAAACCTAACCATAGCTTCTGTTTATGGTGCTGGCGGACAATTGACCTTTAACGAGGTAAGCACACTGAAATTCAGTACCGGAGCAT
>DIUI01000128.1 GCA_002428215.1 Prolixibacteraceae bacterium UBA6162 | reverse complement strand
CCGGGATCAATGCACCCGAACCATAGCTTGTACTCGTAACCAACGCGATTGATGGTTGTATTTGATTATTCGCATAACTCAAACCTAAAGTAGTTACCAAGTTAACCGAATGCGCTTTCAGATGTGCTGCTCCACCATCAAGCAACCTATCATTTTCATCAAAGCTTGGAATCCAGGTATCGAAAAGTTGAAACGTGAAGAAAGAGGCAGAATCGGTGCCTAAAATATCCATAAAGTTGAATTGCTTATCGAATCCAACCATCACGTTGACTGTGTTTTTTTCTAGGATTGTCCCCGAGGCGAACGATTTTACGCTATCCGAGTTATAGGCTTTATCCTTGGTAAAACTGCCTTCCATCCGTAACACTAGGTCAAGTGGCTGAATATAGGCATTCAGCGTTCCCCCGACAAGGTCAAATTCCGGCAGGATAAACTCAGCGCCTGCACCTCCCGGAACGCCAATTGACCCCTTGTACGGCGTAATCAGGCCAGGTGCACCAACGTTTACAACCGGATAAGGAGAGACGGAATGATAGTAAGCCAGCGAATAAGTCGCGTTTGTGTCGCCCGCTTGTCCCGTCCAGCGGAAGCCATACGAAGCATCATCCGTATCGCCGTGCGAATGATGGTAATTGTAGACAAGCCCCGGATTTACACCCTTGGTGGGTTGCCCCGCATATCGGCCACCATAGACGTCAAGCGTAGCTCCCACCTGGGTTTCGCGATCCCAGCCCGGACGGTAGAGCAGTTGAAAGGAACCATCCCATTCTGGAACCGCCACAGTCATGTTGGCCATGATAAGCGGTTTGCGCAGATCCTCGTCTTCAGGCACCATGCCAGCGAAATTCCAAGAGAGATCTCGGGCATTAACGATGTCCATTGCCTGATAAATGTCAGTTTCCCCCCAGACAACCTGTTGCTTGCCAAAACGAAGGTTAACTCTTTTCGAAAAAGGGATGTCGATAAAAGCTTCGCGGATGGCCTCCGAGTTGCTGTTGTAATTATCCATCAAGTTGCCAGTTTGGGTTGGCACGGCATCAAGTCGTTTCAGATAGGTAGTCCTTGACTCCTTAAACAGACGACCAATCAGCGTTACTGAGCTTTGTGCTGGCAGAAAAGACGGCAAATTTGCATTTACATACTGTAATTGCAATGTTTCACGCAACATTGATAGTTCGCCCTTCCCTCTGAGCGTATTACCAAAACCATCAGATTCTGGATGGTTTTGAAGATTCCAAGTTGCCCAGATTGACGCATACCCAGTGAGCGTACCTACGTCAACATCACCTATTTTCAGAGGCGCCAAAGCAAAGGCATTCTGCTGCATCGAAGTAGCGAGCATAAAGGCCAGTGCCCCAATATGTAATTTGACATTCCCTTTAAATTCTTTCATACATCTCCCCCATTAAAGTTATCGTTATATAAACTCGTACTTGCCGTAAAAGCCCATTTGAGATTTTACGGCGAGGTAGAGATATTTTTTCACCTTCTTTTCAATCAATGCTTGAAGGTTGCTGGACCAAATCTTTTCGTCAATTCTTCAGCAGTAAATCTTTCCGGGTGGGAAAGTGAGTCAGAAGACAAATCGCCTGGCTCCACTTTGGGATCGTTCAACCGACCATACTTAATCGGTCCGTAATTGGCACGCATAAATTGAAAGTCCACGACCCAGATAGCAAGTCCTCCTGATCCTGGCTGTCCATCGGCCATCAGATGCTCCGCGAAGGGTAATGCAAACAGCTTCCAGAGTTCCCCTTTTTTGTTATACATCTCGCAGTGCAGAATCACTTTAGCCTGAATATCGTAATAGATGCGTCTGCGGCTATACGGGTGCGCTTCAGGAGGAAATGTGTCAACCACAAAGACCTCTCTCGGTTCCCATGGCTGATTAATCAGATTCCAGTAAGGCGGGTTTTTCAGATCAATATAGTTTTCCACCTTATAACCCGCCCCTCCTGGCGGCACGCCATGCCCAATCGCGAGCACCCATTGCTTTGCTACAACTTTAGGGGGAGTTGGATACCACGTTGGGAAGGAGTCATAACAAGAAGTATCATCGTTCACAATTGAAAGTCCGGGGATAGGATCCATCCACGTACCTCCGGACATGCGCCGGACACGCCGAACTGACTTGATGTACGCCCAGGAATCATCTACACGTCCATCATCATAACGTTGAATATACGCCCCGGTGCCTGCAACATCTTGTGGTGCCAGGTTGAACATCAACACTTTCCGATAAATTTCACCATCACCGACAACCTTGGGGGCAACAGGCTCCACCGAATATCTGTGTTTCAACTTGAGCATGGGATTAGTCACAGTAACGGAACGTTCCACACCTTTGACTGCGTCAATCGTCATTATTTCGGTAGTTACCAGATACGTATCGGTATTCAGCACATTACCATAAAACTGGTTCCAGATTATCTTGTTTGCCAAATCGGGATCCGCTTCCGATAGATCAGGGAAGGGCAGCCCCGCGACATAACCAGAGATTCTGCGCGTTGCTTTGTCATACTTGACGTTTTTACTGTATTTTTCAGTCATGGCAAGATAACTTGGTGGAACTGCCATGGGTTTGGCTGGTG
Organism: Prolixibacteraceae bacterium UBA6162; assembly: GCA_002428215.1. Next base: position 456 of record DIUI01000128.1, on the reverse strand, counting down.
CCAGCTTAATGGTCAGATTAAATTCAGTAATCATCTTTCGCTGAACCGGCGTAATCATAGCTCCTAGATTATGCCCATCAAAGGTCTGTTGATCCGCTTTGCTCAAGTTTGCCTTATTAATGATATAACCCGCCGACACCTCTTCAGCATATGCCGCACTCATTTCCAGCCCAAGGCCGACAAGTAATACCCCTGCAGCTCCTACACAAATAAATCTCATCGGGTTTATTCTCCTCTTTGCCTTAACTTTTTTTTCTGGCGCCACTGTCTCCACATGCACTTTGATACTTTCCTTAAATTCTTTCATACACCTCCTCCTTTTATAGTTTTATTTCGGCCTACTGAAACAACCTGCACGAGCACCCAACCTCTTGCATATCCCTATAACAATTTAATGGATCTTACATAGTGCGCATTTCCATGTCAACTCTCAGCCTATTCCAATACAGAATGAGT
>DIUI01000091.1 GCA_002428215.1 Prolixibacteraceae bacterium UBA6162 | reverse complement strand
GGTAAAATGTTGTTCTCGGGAGAAGAAGTTTACAAAAAGGCCAACGTATTGTCGGGGGGAGAGAAGGTTAGATGCATGATTGCCCGGATGATGATACGGAATGCCAATGTCATGATTCTCGACACGCCTACCAACCATTTGGATCTTGAGTCGATTCAGGCGTTGAACAACACCCTCATCAAATTCAAAGGCAACATTCTGCTTTCGTCGCACGACCAGGCATTCATTCAGACGGTGTGTAACCGGATTATAGAGATAGGGCCTAACGGCATGATCGATAAGCTCATGGAGTATGAAGATTACATAGCCGATGAAAATCTGAAAGCTCAGAGGGAAAAATTGTACAAAGTATAATCACCCTCTTAACTGCTAAGAGCAGCGATATACTTTTTAATGTATTCCTCTTTCTGCTTCGACCGGTATTGCATTACAAATCGGGGATGCTCCACCGGAACAATCTCTCTGAAGTACCCTTTGTGCCGATTGAGCTGGCTCAAATACTTGTAATTTTTATTGGTGCCCATGCAAAAACAGCGTGAGCGGTCGATACCAAAATCCAACTGCTGCTCAAGCGAGGCAATAATGAATGGTTGAACCACCTCCTGCAGAGCTGCATCGTCGTAGTAGTTGAAATTCACCTCGCGGTTTTTAGAGTTGAGTTTCACAAACCCGAGGGGTGACACTGAGGTTATATAAAAATCACGGTAAAAAGATTCTACTCCACCATAGGCATCCACCACATCATAGACAAATACGGACGAGGGTTCATAGGTAACCAAACCGTCGATTACAATTCCGCACTTTTCCAGAAGGCGGTATGAATCGGTGAAAGGAACCCCGGTTACCCCGGCTCCCAGCCGGCCGGGATTGATTCCAACAATCATTCGTCGGGTATTATTGTCGGAGAAATATTTTCTATAGAATTGGGAAGAAGCCAAGAGCGCATGCGGGTTTTCACTGTATGGATTCATAATTCTTATGCCCGCAGGTAGCTCCCCTTGAAAATGGAGGCTTTGGTTAAATTCTATTACGTGTTCCGAAAAAAACATCAATCGTCCTTTGCAAAATTTATTTCGGTAAATATAGGTCAGATGCCATAAATTGAACGCGCTTTGCTCTAAAATTCCTAACTTGTAGGAGTTGTAGCATATTTGCAAAACAACTCGGCACCTAGTATTGGGAAAACAATAATTTTAATTCATATGATCACACCTACCATTGGATTCATTGGCGGAGGGAGAGTTACCCGCATTCTTTTGCAAGCATTTGCCAACAAAAAAATCAATCTGGTTAAAGCCACGGTGTTCGATATCAACAAGGAAGCTACTGATCGGTTAAAAAATCAGTTTCACGATATCCACATTGGGACTTTAGAAGAAGCTGCCTCCAGAGAGATGGTTATCATAGCACTGCATCCACCCGCGATTATGGAAACCCTCGATACAATTGGTCCGTTCATTGGTCAAAATACTGTGGTTGGATCGTTGGCACCAAAAATCAATAGTGCAATGATTCTAAGTAAGTTGCCACAAATAAAAAGGCTTGTACGGATGATACCCAACGCTACCTCAATAATCAACGAAGGGTACAACCCAATATGGTTCTCTCCTGAATTCCCGACAGACGAAAAAGAACTGATTTTTAAAATGCTCGATTTTCTTGGGACTACCCACGAGGTCGAAGAGCATGAGCTCGAAGCCTATGCAGTTATATCGGCAATGGCGCCTACCTATTTTTGGTTTCAATGGAAAAAACTTGCCGAGCTGGGCGAATCTTTTGGATTAAGTGGTCGTGCAGCCAACGAAGCCGTTTTGCAGTCGATGTATGGAGCCCTCGAAACCTATTACAATGCAGGTATGTCACCTGCCGAGGTGATGGATCTAATTCCGGTTAAACCGATTGGCGAAAAGGAGAAGACAATAGAGGAAATATACGACGAATACCTCATTAGCCTCTATAATAAACTAAGTGGCAGATAATAAGCTGTAAAGCTGGAATTCAGAATATCAGCGCAAAGTACGCAGATTCCAGAGAAAGCGGCGGTATGAGAGTATTCCGGCAACACCCAAACCGGCGAGAAAGCCGTACCATATTCCAACCGGTCCTAAACCGAACTGGAATGCTAGGATATAACTGGTGGGTAACCCAAGGCCCAGATAGGCAAAAAAGGCAATAAGCATGGGGCCTTTAACATCGGTCAGGCCTCTGAGATTTCCCAGCATCACCACCTGCAAGCCGTCAAATATCTGAAAGAAAGCTGCTACAATAAGCAACTGTGCTGACAATGCTATTACTTCGGTATCGGTAGAAAAGAACAATGGCAGATAATTCCGAAGCAAAATAAACATTACAGCCATTGCGGTCATAAACAACAATACAAGGTGAGAAGATGCGTATGAAGCCATACGCACGGCAACAAAATCACGGGCACCCAGCTGATGACTGACCCTGACTGTGGTGGCGGAGGAGATACCCAGTGAAATCATGTAAGTTGATGAAGCGAGCCCAATGGCTACCTGATGCGCTGCAAGCGGCACTTCTCCCATCCAGCCCATCATAATGGCTCCTACCGCAAAAGCTGCAACCTCAACGATTAATTGCAGGGCAATAGGAATGCCAATGCGCAATAATTTGATGATCGATTTAAGCTGTATGGTTTGATGATGGGCCAGTATAAGATAGCGTTTGAGCCTTGTGTCGCGACCGATGGCTAGAATAAACAGAACAGGCATAATGGCCCTCGATATAACAGTTCCAACACCAGCGCCGTTAAGGCCCATTTCGGGAAAACCAAATTTGCCATAAATAAAGAGGTAGTTGAACACTACATTAACCAAATTCGAAATCAACGTGATGCGCATGGCGATTTTGGTATTGCCCAATCCCTCGATAAACTGTTTAAAGGTAAAATAGGCAATCAACGGTATCATGGAGGCCAGTAGCCACAAATAATACGGCCGTGCCGCATCTAAAACTTCCTGCGTTTGGCCCATATATGGCAACAGGAAATAGACACCGCCCATAAACAGTGTAATAAGGAAACCGGCAACCTGATAGGTAAGCACCCCGTTTTTCAACCAATGAGCCAACTGGCGCAATTCACCCTTTCCGTAGGTTTGGCCGGTAAGGGGAGTCAACCCGAAAGTTATACCCATTGCGAAAACAAGTCCAATAAAAAATATGTTATTGGCAAACGAAGCGGCAGCAAGTTCAATGGTCCCTACCCTCCCAACCATGGCATTGTCGATTAAGGCTACACTGTTTTGTCCCAACAGTGAAAGAATTACAGGAAATGCCAGTTGAAGATTGCGACGGTAATAAGGCAAATAATCCGAAAAAGTCATGGCCGGCAAAGATACAACACTATCTTTATATATAGCCAGGTTTTTGGGTTTAGAAATAACCCGAACTGCTCGTTCAAAAGAAAATATCATAAAATCAGAGGGGGGCGTATCAGCAAACAAAACGATTGCCCCGATTCAACTTTCCATGGTCGAGCATGGTACGCAATTCATTACTTTTGTGAAGCTCACCAAAGAAGATTTCTAGGCATTCAAGCATAAAATTAGTAATCCTCCTCCCGCACAGGTAAATTTTGACCATTTTTTAGAAACTTAAACCCTAAAAGTCGAAAAGGCATAAATAACGGAAGGAATTAACAAGATTTATAGCCCAAAAACGCCCCCTTCATGCAATTTCGAATTGGGGACAACCATCAGCATGGAAACTTTTTTCTACTTTCGGCGTTTGAAATTTCGTTCTGCAACCACCTGATTTATGGTTCAAAATGGTTCCCGACGTTCTGCCAACGCTGTTTATATTAAAAATAATCACAAGATTATCAATCAATTATAATCATAAATTTGACAGATAGATACCCACATGAAGTCGATAAATAAAGTCTTAGTTGCCAACCGCGGGGAGATTGCCATCAGGGTAATGCGTACCTGTCGTGAGATGGAGATTACCACGGTAGCGGTATACTCCGAAGCCGATCGCACTGCCCTGCATGTTCGTTATGCCCATGAGGCCTATTGCATTGGAGCTGCACCCTCGGCCCAAAGTTATCTCAACATCGACGCTATAATAGATGCCGCTAAAAAAAGCAAAGCCGACGCCATTCATCCGGGGTACGGATTTTTGTCTGAAAATCCCACTTTTGCCCGCCGGTGTGCACAGGAAGGCATTATTTTTATTGGACCTACAGCTGACGTGATGCTTACCATGGGCGATAAAATTAAGGCACGTGAGGCCATGACTGAGGCTGGAATACCGGTTGTACCAGGCACAAAAGGGAGTATCTCAGATCATGCCGAAGCCCTCAAACTGATTAATGAAATCGGACTGCCTGTTATGATTAAGGCTGCGGCTGGCGGCGGTGGTAAGGGAATGCGTTTGGTTCACAAAGAAGCCGATATTGAAAGTTCGCTCAATGCTGCCCGCTCTGAGGCAATGGCGGCATTCGGCGACGATGCAGTATATATTGAGAAATATATTTCGTCGCCTCATCATATTGAATTTCAAATCCTCATGGATGAGTTTGGGAATGCGGTACACCTTTTCGAACGGGAGTGTTCGGTGCAACGCCGCCACCAAAAAATGATCGAGGAGACTCCATCGCCTCTGATGACCCCGGAACTCAGAAAGAAAATGGGTGACACAGCAGTGGCTGCGGCCAAAGCGGTAAACTACCTGGGTGCCGGAACCATTGAATTTTTGGCAGATGATTCGCTGAATTACTATTTTCTTGAAATGAACACACGGCTGCAGGTAGAGCACCCCATTACCGAACGCACCACTGGTGTAGATTTGGTGAAGCAGCAGATCAACATTGCAAAAGGTTTACCTTTGCCATTTGCTCAGGAAGACCTTGTGCAGCGAGGACATGCCATAGAGTGTCGCATCAATGCAGAAGATCCCGACAACAACTTTATGCCGGCGCCCGGTAAAGTGCACAAGATTAAGGAGCCAAGTGGCCTGGGCATTCGCATAGACGGCTATGTGTACGAGGGTTATGAGATTCCCATCTATTACGACTCGATGATTTCAAAATTGATAGTATGGGGAAAAACGCGCGAAATTGCCATACAGCGCATGCGCAGGGCCCTCTATGAATATAAAATCACCGGAGTGAAAACTTCCATTAAGTTTTTGGAGAAAATCATGCACACCGATGATTTTGTGCAGGGGAAATACAACACCCATTTTATAGAGAAGAACCGAGAAGAACTTCTTAAAGAGACTGAAACCACTCAGGATGCCGAAGACATGGCCATTATAGCTGCGTTTATCGACTATTCAGAGAAACTTGCTCAGGTTAAGTCACCTAAATCGGAACAGCCCAACCAAAGCCGCTGGAAAAAATCACCGCAAATTCTTCATTTTTAATCTGCATTATGGCCATTGAAATTAAACTCAATAACCGATACGCAAAAGTCGAACTGCTGGAGCAGGATAACAACATACTTAAGATTAAAGTCGACGACATTATCTACGACATAGACCTGATGCATACCGACAGTGGAACCTTTTCGATTCTTGAAAACAACCGGAGTCACGACATCGAACTTGTTCCGCTCGATCAACCCAAGAAATATTTGGTCTATACGCTGCACAAAACCTTTGAGGCCGAAATCATCGATGCCGAATCGCGCTACTTGCTAGATCGTACCGGAGGATCGCTGGATTCTGGTGAAAAGAACATCACCTCGCCCATGCCGGGTAAAGTGGTAAAGGTCCTTGTAGGCGAAGGAGCTCAGGTTGAGAAAGGGCAAACCCTAATTATACTCTCGGCCATGAAAATGGAGAGTGAATACAAAGCGGCAGTCGACGGAACCATTGTCAAAGTGCATGTGGCCGACGGCGATACCGTTGAAGGAAATCAGATATTAATAGAAATTGAATAATTGGTTCAAATATGGATTTGAAACATAAACTTTCGCTGCTCGACGAAATGAACAGGGCAGCCGAATTAGGAGGCGGACAGGAGAGAATAGACAAGCAACATGCGCAGGGTAAGCAAACTGCCCGAGAACGTGTTCTCCATCTGTTGGACCCAGGTACATTTAACGAAATCGACAAGCTGGTAACCCATCGAAATACCGACTTTGGTATGGAGAAGAAAAAAATTCTGGGCGATGGTGTAATTGCCGGTTATGGAAAAATAGGCGGTCGGCTCGTATATGTTTTTGCCCAGGACTTTACCGTTTTTGGGGGAACACTCAGCCGCGCCAATGCGGATAAAATTGTCAAAATTCAAAACCTTGCGCTGAAAATGGGAGCACCGGTAATCGGACTCAACGATTCAGGCGGAGCCCGCATTCAGGAAGGGGTTGAAAGTTTGGCCGGTTATGCCGACATATTCTACAACAATGTTATGTCGTCGGGCGTAGTTCCGCAAATTTCCGTAATACTGGGCGCTTGCGCGGGCGGAGCGGTTTATTCCCCCGCTTTAACCGATTTCATTTTCATGGTTAAGGATACCAGTCACATGTTTGTTACAGGTCCTGATGTAATTAAAACCGTTACCCACGAGGATGTTACCAAGGAGGACCTGGGTGGTGCCTAGACCCACAGCTCAAAAAGTGGAGTAGCTCATTTTGTTGGCAAAGACGAGGAGCAGACGCTTCAGATGGTGCGGGAGCTGGTAAGCTTTTTACCATCGAACAACATGGAAGACTCCCCCGTAAAGCCAACGGTTGATCCTTCTGACCGCGAAGACGCAGGACTTCAGGATGCGGTTCCGGCCGATCCCAATAAGCCATACGACATGCACGATATCATACAGAAGGTAATCGACAACAAGCATTTCCTGGAAGTACAACCCAACTATGCACAGAACATTATCTGCGGATTTGCGCGATTTGCCGGTCAACCAGTGGGTGTTGTTGCCAATCAGCCTGCCCATCTGGCTGGTGTTCTGGATATCAACTCATCTGCCAAGGCTGCAAGATTTGTTCGCTTCTGCGATGCGTTTAATATTCCTCTTGTAACTTTTGTCGATGTACCCGGATTCCTGCCCGGAACCAGTCAGGAATTTGGCGGCATTATTAAACATGGAGCAAAACTGCTCTATGCATACAGTGAAGCAACAGTGCCAAAAATTACCCTTATAACCCGTAAAGCCTATGGTGGGGCCTACGATGTAATGGCGAGCAAGCACATTGGTGCCGATGTAAATTATGCTTATCCTACTGCAGAGATTGCAGTTATGGGCCCCGAGGGTGCCATCAACATTCTGCGCCGCGACATTGTGTCGCCCGAGGATAAAACAAAAGCTGTTGATGAGTACCGCGATACATTTGCCAACCCCTATAAGGCAGCAGCGCTGGGATATATCGATGAAATTATTCAACCCCGGGAGACCCGCCTTAAAATTATCAATGCGTTGGAGATGACACGCAACAAGCGTAAGAGTAATCCTGTGCGTAAACACGGAAATATTCCGTTATAATCAATTCGTTCTAACTATACAAAAAAGCCCCCGAAATTAATTTTCGGGGGCTTTTTGCTTTAGACACCGGAAATCTATTTTTTATATCTGGATACGCGCGAATCGCTGATTACGCCACTCCAATTAAGACCAAAACCAAAATCATACCGGTTACCGGCAGCATCGGTATACACCTCCATATCGTGGGGAACATCCTCCAGCTGTTTTTCTACAGTGGCCATCCCTGACGGCATTTGCATGGGCAAAAGTGCAGAGGGTTCGGAGCCTCCCGACAGCAGTTCTAAAAGTGCCTGATCCTGCACCTGAAAATGAACCAGCATTGCCGATGAAAAACGTTCAATTTCGCTAAAGACCATAGGATTCGACATACTAACAACCACAACAACAGGTTTTCCACGCATTTTGCGATGGGTATCCAACACACTACGCATATCAGCTACGTTCGAAGCGGTTACGGTTTTTCCTTTATAGCTTCGGTTCAAAAAATCTTCGAAGGGACTCCCCCCTGCAAGGCTCACTTCACGCGCTTCGCTGGCTGTATATCTGCTGTATTGTAGACTAATGGGTACATAACCATTGTTGCCCCGGTTATAATCCTCAATATCGTAACCCGTCATTCCTTCGGGACTTTTCACAAAAACAATAGCAGCCTCGGCCTTCTCGGGGGTATCAACAATTTCAAACCTTGCAGCGGCAAGTTCTAAATTTACCGGGTCTTCGTAACGCTCGCGCGATAAATTACCAAACCAATCGCGGGAGGATGCAACATGGCGCTGAGGGATATAGACCTTCATACCACGGGCTAGGGGAAGTGTTGAATTTTGATTTTTGAGCATAACTACCGACTTGAGCTGAGCCTGGTATCCTGCCTCCATATAATCGGGATGACCTACAACGCTTTTTGTTTCTTCTACATTGAGATAAGGATTTTCGAACAACCCTGTTCTGAAAATATTGCGAAGTAACCTTACCGCTGAAGCCTCGAATCGCTGACGCATAAACTCCTCGCCATATTCAGCCACCCCCATATTGTATGCCTCAATTACAGGACCGGCCTGGTTATTACCGCCAAACTGATCAACTCCGGCCATAATCACTTTATAGTGGCGTTCGGCAATCGAAAGCTCTTCTACCCCCCAGGGTTTGCCCTGAAAGACATCAACACTGGTTACGTCCCCAGTAATCATCCAGTCGGTGCATACAACACCCTCGTAACCATAGGTCCCTCGCAAGAGTTCCTGAATAAAATATTTACTGTACCCATTGGCTACATTCTCATTGTGCAAAGTGTCCTGGTTGTATGATATTGTATAATAAGGCATTACCGCTGAAGCAGCACCAGTTTTACCCTCCAGCTTAAATGCGCCTTCCACAAAGGGATAGAGATGATCTTTTAGATTGCTCCCCGGATATACTGCATAAGCACCATACCCAAAATGGCCGTCCCGTCCTCCCTCTTCAGGGCCGCCTCCCGGCCAATGTTTTACCATGGCATTTACACTATGATATCCCCAACCTGAATGCAACTCCGCATCACCATCCGAAGTCTGAAATCCATCGGTATAGGCTCTGGCCATATCGGCAGCAAGAATGGGATCCTCTCCAAATGTTCCACTAAAACGGTTCCAGCGAGGCTCGGTTGCCAGATCAATCTGAGGCGACAATGCCGTGGAAATGCCTAAGGCACGATATTCCCGCGAAGCAACCTCCCCAAACCTACGAACCAGATCAGGATCGAATGTTGCTGCCAGTCCGAGTGAGCCCGGCCACATTGAGATTTGCCCACCTGCTCCATAGTTGTATTCTGCATCGGCAACTACGCCATGTCTTGGATCGGAGCTGTTGTTGGCCGGTATGCCCCAGCCTATCCCCTCAACTAAGGCCTGAACAGCATTGTTCCAGCGCGCAGCAACCTCCGGACTCTCAACACGTGTAAGCAATATGTGGCGAAGATTATCCTCGGTGAGAAATTTCTTTTGCTGATCGGTAAGTTCCCACGGCTCAGCACCACTCTCAGAAAATGGCAAATTGTTGTAGGTTCCCCCAAATAAACCTCTGCCAGCTGCAGGAATCGACTGATGACCGCTGTATAGCATTAAGCCGGCGATCTCTTCGATACCCATCCGCGAGGCCAGATCTTTAGCACGCTCCTCAGCTGGCCATCGCCAGTCTTCGTATTTGTCTATTTTGCCATTCTTATTTAAATCCTTGAAGGCATAACCCTTCGAGATAATAAGCTCAACACCCGATGTTGCTGAGTAGGCAAGATTTTGTCCTCCTTTGTTTTCGACCAGTCGGATATCTCCGTATTCGGTTTCGGACCACATAGTTGGGTTACAGGCCACCATAAGAAAGGCCAAAAATAAGTATGCTATTTTTTTCATAACTGCTGGTTTAATTCATTTTGAAGCGCTGAATTCTAAGGGAAATGCAGTTTAAATTTAATACCATTTTTGAGTCTGATTAACCCACTGTACATCAATTTACACCATTGTTCCTAAAATGTTGACATTAACCGTTTAATCCTCCACCTGATTTAGCAGCCTTTCTAAATGCAATTAAGTGTGTCGGTAAAAGTGCAGTTAATAGGCCACAGTTACAATTCCACGATGGATTGTCCTATTGCCCAGATCGAGCACATACAAATAATTGCCACGCGCTACCCGTCCATTTTGGTCGGAGCTACTTTCATAGGTCCCACTCCACCATGCTGCCTCGTCGGTTGCCCAAACAGCAAGGTTCCCATAATGACTTTTATCAAAAACCAGACTTCCCCAACGGTCATACACCCACAAGCGTGCATCCGGATAATCTCCGAGCCCGAGTATCCGAAATTGATCGCCAATTCCATCGTCATTGGGTGAAAACCCCTCAGGTATAAACAATCCTATTGCGAATGCATCGGGAATTCCATCGCAATTGGCATCGGCCAAAATGTGCAGTTGCACTATGGCGCTATCGCACAAAGCAGGAAAGCCGCTATCGCAAACCCGATAAACAAAGTTATCTATGCCAACAAAATTAACTGGCGGTGTATAAAAAAAATAGCCATCCGAAAAAATCTGCAGTGTTCCATGCCCCGGGGCTTTTATGAGTTCAACCTCGCCCAAACCGATATCGCTGCCCGGATCAGAATCGTTGTGTAAAACATTGGCCTCGAACTGGCGGCAGTTGCCTAAGTCATAACGGTCGTTTGTAGCAACCGGCTTAAAATTATAGGGCATAACATAGATGACAACAAGCGCGGTGTCGCAAACCGGGCCACAAACACCCCCATTCGAACAGAGGGCATAGTGAATACTATCAGTTCCGGTAAAACCACCATCGGATAAATACGACAGAAGAAACAAATTGGTATCAAAAGCTGCCAAACCATGCCTGGAGGGTTTGGTTACAACCACATATTTATCTTTCAGATCTCCGGCATACCCATGGTCATTATCGAGAATATCCAGCCAATCGGAAATTCCGGATACAACTCTGAACGTATCTGATTCTGCTGCTGGTGGTAACCCGGCCCTTACAACAACCAGAAAACTATCGATGGCAGAGTTTCCTGCTAAATCGGTAATTTCACGTGTAACGATATGCTCTCCCACATCAATGCATGTAAAAAACTGCTTGAACAAAGCGTCGGAATACACAGCACAATTATCAGACGCAAGGTCTTCCTCGAGAGCATCGGCCAGCCACAAAGTATCTGCCGTTGTGAACCAGAGATTGACATCTTTAACCACAAGAACCGGAGCAAGAGTGTCTGCGATAGTTACCAGGAAATTGCAGTAAGCAGAGTTTCCATGTGAATCTTTGATTGCCATGGATATGGAATGTATGCCAATATCATTGCAGTCAAATTGGCTCCTGCTTAAAATAATGCTTGATACTCCGCAATTGTCGTAAACTGCAAGGTTTTGGGGAGGGTTATCCAGATAGGCTATACCCCTCTCATCCAAATAGAGTATTGTATCGCGGCATGCAACAACAGGAGGAATCGTATCGAGCAGTTCAACCATGGCGGTACATTGATGAATGGTTCCCAATCGGCTTATCATTTTTACATTTACAGGGTATACAGCCATCTCTTCGCTGCAATACAATACCGGGGGATCAACCAAAATCGAAAAATAATCGTTGAATTTGCAGTCATCAGGCATTGGCACAAGCAGATCAATGCCTTTCACCTCATATCTGCCCCACGCGTCGACATAGGCAGTAAAATTAAGGCACTCGGTGGGTGCTGCAAAGTCAAGGAGAATATTCTGCTGAATAATACATCCAACTGCGTCAGTAACTTCCAGTATATAATGTCCGGCCATCAGACTCCCCGTGCTTTTATCGGATGAAATCATTGCTCCATTACTGTTGGTTAAAGCAAATGAATAGGGCTTAACTCCCCCCGAAACCGACAGATTAATGGCTCCGTCGGTGGCATCACAGACCGTAGGATGCACCAATGCAACCTCTAAGGAAAGTGGAGTCAAAGGCCCCTGAACACTATAATCGACCGATAAAAAACAGCCATCGTTGTTCGTAACCGTAAGTCTGTAATTTCCTCCCGATATGCCGGCAATAGAAGCCGTCGTTGCAGAAAACTGTTCCGGTCCCGACCAATTGAATTGAACATTGCGACCCGACAGCAATTGCAAATCGATGGCTCCATCCGCAGCACCAAAACAAGATTCGGAGAAAACTTCTACTTTAACCAAGATAACTTCCGGGTCGGGAATCAAAACCTGAATGGAGCTAACACAACCCTCACTATTTTTTACTGTCAGCAGATAGGTTCCGGGGGTCAGGTTTTCATAACCGTTGGGGGGATAGGGCTCAAAAGGACCTTCTCCAATTTTGTAGAGATAGCCGGAAGTTGCTTCAATGATTTTTAGGGTACCATAAGGATAACTGCATATAGGCTCAATCACTTCAACTTGTGGATTATCGGGAGCTCCGTGCAACGCATTGAGAACAACCCATTCGACAGAAATACAACCATATTGGTTCATTACAAAAACAGAATAGACACCCGCCATAAGTCCATTAAACAAGGGGTTATTCTGAAAATCTATGCCATCTAGACTATACATAAAGTTTGATGAGCGTGGTGCCACAACTTCGATCGCTCCATCGCTCAACTGGCAGCCGGGTCTCTGCAACCTGAGCTCTATTGTTCCAGGCATGTCAGGAGTTGCATTAATATCGAAATCTGCCGAAACAAAACAGCCAGCAATGTTCCGAACAGACAAAGTATATCTGCCCGGAGACAGTCCCGAAAATTCTCTACGGGATGAGAAATTGAGTCCGTCGATGCTGAAGAAGTAATCCAATCCCTCGTGTGAAACGACGGAAACACTCCCTGTTGTTTCAAAGCAGCCGGGATGATAAAGTTGAATAGCTACATCGGGCATTGCAGGCCTCACAGTTATAAGTACTGCATCGGTAGCCACCGGATCGCAACTACCTGAAGAGACGATTGCCCTAATCCATGTGGACTGATAGATTGGCCCTATATGGTTAACGGTCAGAGACGTTTCAACAGCGTCTTTAAAATTAAACCACTGAAGAGCATCAGTCGAAAATTGCCATTGCAGAGAACCGGTGTGACCTTCGATGCGGAGTTCGGGCAGCAAATCCCCGTAACAAATCACCTCTGCTCCGACAATGATTCCAGATTCGGGTTTTGCCATTATTTGGGTGGAAGCCCCGCCTTGTAATGGAAAGACGCAGTCCCTATCGCCCAAAAGCTTTGCAGAAATAAGTTCCCACTGTAACAGGTTGGTGCCGACAGTAGAAAAAGAGAGTTCGCTGAAACTTCCCGGCGTTAGGGTTACAACCGACACTTGTCCGCTGTTCAGTCGGTACTTCACTTCCACGCCAAACCCCGAGTGGTTCGTTACAACCACCGAAACATAATCCTGGGTGCCGCAAACTAGATGGGGGGCATCCATTGTAATTTTGGGCAGTTCCACAACCTCTACCAGTGCACTACCCGATATTCGGGCTGAAGGACAACGGCCATCAGAAGCCGATAAGAGTCTGTATTCGCTGCTATTTGTCGGGAATATGGTCCATTCATACCTGTTTTCAATGATGGAATCCAACAGGTAAAGTGTATCTCCATTAGAAACAACCAGCTGCCATGGAGGCTCGCCCTCCATCTCGAACGAGATATCCACTGAACCGCCTGAACAAATCCATCCACCACCGCTCATCTGTGCATAGGCATCCGGTACGACCTTCAGTATGGTATTGGCCGAAGTTTGATTGCAGGAAGCTACATTTGGATTCAAGGTTACCCGGTAAAAGTAAGTACCCGGACTATCAATCGAAGGTTGATACATCGCTTTGGTTGCCCCATCAATAAGGGTCCAAGGACCATCGGACGAACCTCCGCTGAACCAGCGGTAGTTCTCAAGAATGCCGGCACCTCCCCTAACCATAGTTTGCAATTCAATAGGCTGGTTCAGACATTTAACCGCATCTCCCAGAAACAGAATCTCTGGTTCAGGCTGAATGGTATATACTTTTGGCGCAGTGTTGCCTGATGTACCACAGGCATCGGTGACCTTTGCATAGAGGTTAAAAATACCATCGGCCGTAATTTGAGGATGATCGTAAACATTTAGATTATCTCCGACCATAGATTCATCAAAAAACCACTCATAGCTTAATGGTAATTTGCCATTGGCTCCAACAATTGTTAATGCGGGAGGATTGTATCCCGGACATGCCTCAATTGGGTTTGTATTGTGGATCCCTGTTGTAAAATTGGCCGATACAACAATGGTAAACCAGCAGGTTCCATTCGATGAGGTATATTGAATTGTATGTTCTCCTATCCCTGCTTCGGAAGGAAAAAAACGATTCCCCGCGACCCCATTTCCGGTAAACAACCCATCAAAGACGTCGTTTGCAAGGTCGAAAGGGTTAGTGCCAAGATATATACAATACAAGTCTTCAGGACAACTGCCGTCTGCAGCAATTTGTATGGAATTATGGCTGTTAATGACTTTCCTTCCCCCCATATGCATAGCACCAAAAGAGAAAACAGGCACATGAAGCAGCCCTGCGGCGATCCAAATAATACATGAGGCTTTATAAATCCATCGAAGATTCACAAGCTATAGAGTTTGGGATTAACATCTACTTTTCCGGTTTTTCTGTCGCCGATGACTGTTACCGGAGGAACCGTCATCGTATTGCCTGAGAAAGCCTCCCAATCATGTTAAGTATGATGAGAATGTTGGGAATTAAATTAAAAACCCGGGCAATATACAATAGGTATTCAGACACCTGGCTGCATTACACCGGCTTGACTCCGGAATAACAATTATAAGTTGCTCAATGACGCTGTAATACAAGCTACCAGGGCAGCTGTTTCAGTTCGAAGCCTGCTATTTCCCAGTGAAATCTCCTTAAACCCTGCTTTAAGGGCCAGTTCAACCTCGTCGGGAGAGAAATCACCTTCAGGTCCAATCAAAACACGAATATTTTGATTGGGCTTTAGGAGTTCCTTAAGGTGAGGCTTCTCGCCGGGATAGCAATGGGCGATAAAGGAATCACCGATGAAAGGGGTTTTAACAATTTCGGGAAAAGGGAGCATCTCTCCAATATAAGGCAGAGTTGCTCTGCCAGATTGTTTCATGGCAGCCACGGCCACCTTTCTGAGGCGTTCGGTGTTGATTTGCTTTCTCTCGGAATAGCGACTGAGCATGAACTCAAAACGGTGAATTCCTATTTCAGTGGCTTTTTCTACCAACCACTCCATACGATCGTTGCTCTTGGTAGGTGATAGCACAAGCGTGAAGAGTCCGTTTGAACCGGGTTCACGTTCTATTTTACCATCAATATGCACACTGCATTTACGGGGATGGTCGGTTTCAATGGCTCCTTCCATTGTGGTGCCTGCGCCATCTACAACCAGCACACGTTCTCCCGGTTTAAGCCGCAATACCCTGATGGCATGCCCGGATTCGGTTTCATCGAGTGTAACCAGTGGAGGCTGGGCATTGGGGGCATAAAAAACGTGCATGGCAAAACAGTTTAGCTTGTTTAACGAACGCCTAATTTAAATATTCTACCGGTTAAGCGTATCCTTTCGCTAAGGGTTTCGGTTGTATGGGCATCTGCCAAACCTTTAAAGCCCGGCTGCTTTCCTCCAACCGTTATGGTGAACCAACCCGGTTCGATTACCCTTTCTCCAGCAGTGTTGATCATAGAAAACTGTTCAGGGTCGAGGGTAAATCGCACCTCACCTGACTCCCCGGCTTTCAATGAAATACGTGTAAAACCTTCGAGTTGACGGATAGGTCTGGGCGTAGACCCTACCTCATCGGTTAGAAAGAGTTGTACCACCTCTTCGCCATCGTACGGTCCCTTGTTGGTAACCAAAACAGAGACCAAAACAGGAGTACCTGTTGCCGTTTGCTTAGGTACCTGCAGATTGGAATAGCCGAATGACGTATAACTCAAACCGTGGCCAAAAGGAAAGAGCGGCTCTCCTGTGAAGTACCGGTAGGTGCGCTCATGCATATCGTATTCGTCGAAAGGAGGCAACTGATCGACCGAGGCATAATAGGTAACGGGAAGCCTGCCTGC
>DIUI01000107.1 GCA_002428215.1 Prolixibacteraceae bacterium UBA6162 | reverse complement strand
AGTCCATCCGAAATATCGATCATAGCCGTTGGTTTAACGCCGGCTTCGCGAAGTTTAACAAGCACATCGGCACGGGCTTCGGGCTTTAACTGGCGTTCGAGCACATAATCATTTCCTTCAAGATCGGGCTGCATTTGCGGGTTGGCTTTGTAAACCTGCTTTTCGCGTTCAAGCAACAGCAAACCCATATAAGCTCCACCCAGATCGCCGCTTACACAAACCAAATCATGTTCGCGTGCCGTGCTGCGGTAAACCACATCTTCTTTTTTTGCTCTTCCGATTGCGGTTATGGAGAGGAACAAACCTGAAACCGAGGATGTTGTATCGCCGCCAACCATATCAACCTTGTATTTGTCGCAAGCCAGTTTTATGCCGGCATACAATTCGTCAAGTGCCTCCACCGAAAAGCGGTTGGAGACTGAAATACCAACAAGCAACTGTTCGGCAACACCATTCATTGCTACAATATCTGAAATATTGACAACCGCAGCTTTGTAACCCAGATGCCTGAGCGGAGTGTAGGTAAGGTCGAAATGAATGCCTTCCACCAGCAGATCTTTGGTAACAAGAGTCACATAATCTCCATGATCGATTACGGCTGCATCATCACCTACTCCCTTGAGTGTGCTGCTGTTTATGGGTGTGAAGCCGGAGGTAAGGTGGTCTATAAGTCCGAATTCGCCGAGGTCGGCCAATTCTGTGCGTTTTGTAGCGTTGTCGTCGATCATTGAAGTAAAAGTTTTAAGCTGCAAAGTTAAGTATTCTTATGGAGTGGAAAGAATTGGAATAAAGCTGGAGTTTTTAATTGCTATAAGCTGCGTTTATGAATGCAGTATAAAGTAACAGTTTACCCAAAGTTCGAATGTCACACTGAGCGAAGTCGAAGTGCGTTAAAATTTTGTCAATCGATAATTCTGTAGTAAACCCCAATAACATTGTTAAATATTGGTCATTTTTGTCCTTCGATTCGCCGCGGCGAACTACCAATGACAGATTAGAATTCAATTAAATACTGATCACAGTAAAAATCAACCTTAATCACTCTTAATAACCTTAGTAACAAGAGTGCCCCCCCCCTCGATTTTGAACCTTATTCATTCTTGTAAACCTCAATAAGCAACCTTTTCAAATTGAAAAATAATAAGGTTAGGAAGAAAAAAATGAGGTTGAAGGTGTTTGGTGGGTTGCCTGTTACTAAGGTTTGGAATGTAAAATAAGGTTGGTCCTGCTCATATTCAAGTGGAGAAATACTTTTCATTTTTTTAGACAATGACAAGGATACCGTTAACACCTGTCATCTCCGAATTATGCTGTCCTTCGACTCCGCTCAGGAGGACATCCTAAAATATTGATAATTAGATTATTCATGTGGCATATGGAAATCCGGACCCTGAGCAACCCACAAAAAAACCTGCCCCCAATTATAGAGGCAGGTTTACTTTGAAAAGTGATTTGAAATAGGTTTAATCCGGGTTACTTAATTTCCCAGGTATCGCCACTGTTGAGCAGATCGTCAACGGTTTTGATTTTTGAGTTTTCCTTGGCATAGTTGATTTGTTCAACCACCATATCATCATAAGTCGGATAATTTGCTGAACGGATTACGCCGATGGCAATCGGAAAATGAGGATAAGCCATTTTGGCAATCATCAGGTGAATGCCCGGATCCTGCTCATACATATCATGCACCAGCAGATCATCTTCAGTTACTCCGTTTTCGCCAATGGTAACTACTTCAAGTCGTGAACCGTTGAGCCTGATGCCTTTGTCTCTTTGCTTCCCGAAAATCATGGGTTCTCCGTTGCGAAGCACAATCTGGCGTTCTTCCCGATTCTCTTTATTGGTAACCGAATCGTGGGTTTTATCGGCAAAAATGATGCAGTTCTGCAGTATTTCTATGATGGAAGTGCCGTCGTGCTTTGCAGCTTCAAACATCACCTCGGTCATCATTTTCGGGTTGTTGTCAACCACACGTGCGAAGAAAGTACCCTGAGCGCCAAGCACAAGCTCACCAGGATTGAACGGATGTTCAATGGTTCCCTGTGGCGATGTTTTGGTCACGCTTCCCATTGGGGTAGTAGGCGAATACTGCCCTTTGGTAAGGCCGTATATCTGGTTGTTGAAAAGCATAATATTGATGTCAATATTTCTGCGGATGATGTGAATGAAATGGTTTCCGCCAATGGCCATTGAGTCACCATCGCCGGTTGCCATCCATACACTCAGGTGCGGATTGGCAATTTTTACGCCCGATGAAATGGCTGCTGCTCTTCCATGGATTCCGTGAATACCGTAAGTATTTACGTAGTAAGGAAACCGTGATGAACATCCGATACCTGAAACCATCATCAGATTTTCCTTGCGATATCCAAGCTTTGGAAATACATTGGCTACAGCCGAAAGTATGGCATGTGCACCACATCCGGGACACCATTTTACCATCTGATCGCTAACGAAGTCCTCTTTGGTTAGTTCTACCGAAGAACGTTCTATTGTTAAGTTGGGTTGATTGCTCATAATTATTTCTCCTCCAGCGTTTTGTTGATAGCCAGGACAAGCTCTGTAACTGTGAACGGAAGTCCCTGAACTTTATTATACTGACTGTACACATGACCATACTGGGTCATTTTCAGGTAATTGACAAACTGGCCGCTGTTCAATTCGCAAACCATTATTTTCTTGAATCCTTTAAGTACCTCCGAGGTATTTTTTGGTAAAGGCATAATGTAATGGAAGTGGGCGTGGCTCACTTTTTTGCCTTCTTTCTGCAGCAACTCCACGGCTTCTTCAACAGCGCCGAAAGTTCCGCCCCAGCTCACCACGAGGACATCACCTTCTTTTTCACCGGTAATTTCCTGCTCGGGAATGTAATTGGCAATGCGCTGTACTTTTTCGTTGCGCAGATGGGTCATTTTTTCGTGGTTCAAAGGATCGGTGGATACGTTACCGAAAACATCCTCTTTTTCAAGTCCGCCGATACGGTGACGCAAACCTTCGGTTCCCGGCAAAGCCCATTTGCGGGCCAGAGTTTCCGGGTCGCGTCTGTAAGGCTTGTAGTCAGGATCATTTGCTACGGCAATCGGAGGATTGATATCGGGCATATCAGCTACTTTTGGTATGCGGAACAACTGTGAGCCGTTTCCGAGATATCCGTCAGTAAGCAAAATAACCGGTGTCATATGCTCCATGGCAATTTTAGATGCGATGTAAGCATAATTGAAACAATTGGCCGACGATGAAGCAGCGATAACTACTGCAGGACATTCGCCATTGCGTCCAAACAATGCCTGATACAGGTCGCTCTGTTCGGTTTTTGTAGGTAATCCTGTGCTTGGTCCGCCTCGCTGAACATTCACAATCACCAAAG
>DIUI01000032.1 GCA_002428215.1 Prolixibacteraceae bacterium UBA6162 | reverse complement strand
TGTTTGATTCAGGAGTTACCAGCATAGGGATTGGTGTTCCCGGAATGGTCGATCTATCGGGTCAGTCGGACGTTGAAATCCCTGATTTTCCAGGTTGGGACAGTGTTCCTCTGGTCGATTTGGTTTCGGAATATTTTAATAAACCCGTTGAGGTTAACAACCTTTCCAACTGCTATGTGTGGGGCGAGAAACTTTCGGGCAAAGGCAAAGGTTATGGAAATTTTGTTGGACTTTGGCTGGATCATCAGGTCTCGGCTGGCATAATTATTAACAATGCGCTCTATTCAGGCCAACTGGCCATTGCCGGTGCTTTCGGTCAACTTTTTTACCGCGACCGGAACGTTGATGCTTTTTTATCACGACAGTACTTTACCGATAAAAATTTAGATTTTCAACTGGTAGTGAAACGTGCCTCTCTTGGCGATCCTGTCGCACTCCGACTGCTTGAAGAGTATGGCATGCACCTGGGGAAAACGGTAGCCAATATACTTTATGCACTTGCTCCGGAGGCCATTGTTATAGGAGGTCCACTCAGCATTGCAAGCCGCTATTTTGTGGATGTAATCATCGATTTTCTGGACGAAAATTTTGCTTATCCACGCTACCTCAATCGCTTGGTAATCGAAACCTCCGACAATGAAGATATGGCCCTCATAGGCGCAGCTTCTTTAAAATTATAAGCAAACTGGCCGGTTTAAATCGAAAATACCAATTCAATTTTAATTCCGACGAACAGCTGTTGTCGCTACTTGAATTTGTAGTTTCAGTGCCCGGAAATTGGCAAGAAACTGCCTTGTTTTACGCCTGTTTTCAGCCGATTTTAAAAATATGGCCGCAGTTTGGTTCAACTAAGCTTTGATCATCAATTTTACAAGTAGTTGACATGTAGTATATTGAGTTTGAATAGATGTAGGCATGGTTCTAATATTCCTGCACCAAAATAAATTCTATATTATTTAACAATAAATAGTATCGTATAATATCTACTTTGCTAAATTTGTTAACAAATCTTAAAGCGCACGATTGTAGGATGGTCTATTCTACTATTGTGTTTTTCTGTTGATTCAAATTCAAATTTTATAAACTTAAAAAATGTATCTATGAAAAAAGTTGTCTTTCTTTTTCTGAGCTTTTTTCTCTTGGGTATATCCGGTGCATATGCACAGACGAGAACCATTACCGGTAAGGTAGTGTCGTCTGATGACAATTCACCTATACCGGGAGTTTCAGTGATTGTTAAGGGTACTAGTCAGGGAACAGTTACGAATTTGGAAGGTAATTATACCTTGCAGGTTGGTGCCGATGCGCGTACACTTATGTACAGTTTTGTTGGATACCGCACAGCAGAAGTAGCCCTTGAAAATCGGACCAATATCGATGTGGTACTGCAGGTCGACGTATTCGCAGTTGATGAAGTTGTTGTAGTAGGATATGGTGTGCAGCAAAAGCGTGATGTTGCTGGGGCCATAGCTTCTGTTAAAGGCGACGACATCAAGCTGATTCCTGTGCAATCGTTTGACCAGGCTTTACAGGGTAAGGCAAGTGGTGTTATGATAACAGTTCCCAATGGTGTTTTGGGGAATCCACCTGTAATTAGAGTGCGTGGTTTCAACTCCATTTCATCGAGTTCCTATCCCCTCATTGTGGTTGATGGTGTTCCCATCTTTACTGGTGATGTTTCTGCCAACAGTGCTGCTTCGAATGCGCTTGCCGATATTAATCCGAATGATATTTTATCGATGGATGTTCTCAAAGATGCTTCTGCGACAGCTATTTATGGATCAAGGGCAGCCAATGGTGTAATTCTAATAACAACGAAAAGGGGATCAACCTTAAAGCCCAAGGTAAGCTATGATGGTTACTTTGGATATACACAGCCCTATCGCTTGTTTGAAATGATGAATGTTCAGCAGTACTTAGAGCACAAAAACCTTGCATTGGCAAATGCTGGAAGTACGGCGAGATTTACTCAGCCTAATGGTCCTGATGGGCCCCTCGATACCAACTGGGCAGATTATATCTACAGGACAGGATTTCAGCATCAACACTCTTTTTCAATATCTGGTGCAACAGCAGCAACTTCTTATTATCTTTCATTGGGAATTTCAGATCAGGAGGGTATTGTCCAAAAGAATAGTTTTGCCAGGGAAAATGCTCGACTGAACCTCGAACATAAGATCAATCAATACATTAAAGTAGGTTCTAACATTACCATTACCCAGTCGAACTCCCAGGCACCAAATACTGGTTCATTGTCCGGACAGGCATTCAATACCGCCGGGGCTGCTCGACTTGCTTTTGTATTGCCACCTAACCTTGGTCCATACCTTCCCGATGGTTCATATAACCTCTCAGGTTCAGCAATTGGAAATATGGGTCAAACCCCGGTTCCTAACTATGGTTACTACAACCCTGTTCCAGTGTTTGATTTAAATAAGTTTACTGCACAGAACGATAGGATTGTTGGAAATTTTCATATCACTGTCGAGCCTTTCAAAGGACTCACATTCAAATCTGTATATGGACTCGATCGTCTAGTGGTTGAAACCAAAACTTTCCAGACAGGATTAACAGGCGATAGTTTTGCTTCCAATGGTTATGCTTGGAATGATTTGAATAGGCTCAATCGTTGGACTTGGACCAATACTGTAGACTATCAGGCAACTTTTGCTGAAAAAATTAACCTTGGATTGCTTGTAGGTACTGAAGAACAATATACCATGGGCGATTCATGGTGGGGAGGTAAACAAAACGTTGCCGATCCATTCTTTACTACTTATCAGGGCTCATGGGTAACCGCCGTTATGGGTGGTGGCGGACAGTATGAAAATTATTTCGTATCCTCTTTTGGCAGGATAAATCTAAATTATGCTCGAAAATACTATTTCGAAGCAAGTTTGCGTAACGATGGTTATTCCGGTCTGGCCGAAGGCAAAAAATATGGACTTTTTGGAGGTTCTTCATTGATGTGGAACATCTCTGAGGAGAATTTTGTTAAGGAAGGAACTTTAGGGAATTTATTCTCAGATTTAAGACTCAAAGCCAGTTACGGTAAAGTGGGTAATATGGGTGGTATCGGTTCTTACTCCTCACTATTCCTTTATGGATCAGGTGTATATGGTGCTGCACCTACTTGGGTGTTTACTCAGGCCGGTAATCCCGATTTGCAATGGGAAACCAGTGATAAATATGACATTGGATTGAGTTTTGGTATGCTGAAAGACCGCATCCAGCTTGACCTCAATTGGTTCTATAACGATATCAACGATTTGATTTTAAGTGTACCCCAGTCTCCATCGAAAGGGATTCCCGGCAACGTGATTCCGATGAACGTTGGATCTATGTACAATACTGGTCTCGAGTTATCGCTGGTGAGTTACAATATTACCAAACGCGATTTTACCTGGACAACCAATTTCAACATAAGTACACTCAAAAATGAGGTTACTGAACTTGCTCCCGGAGTAACCGAAGTGGTTGGTATAACTGCAGGTTTGGAAACTACAAACCGTACTGTGGTTGGGCAACCGGTCGGTAGCATCTTTGGAATTGAAACCAGAGGTGTGGATCCCCAAACCGGCCGAAGAATTTTTGTTAACGGGCAGGGTCGTGAAGTACTATTTGCGCTTGATAATCCTGCTGCAACCCGTTGGACCTATCGTGACAACGGACAGGCTGCTCCTGCTATAGTACTCAATAGTGATGGTAAAATCCTGGGCTCAGCTATTCCAACGGTTTATGGTGGATTCGATAATTCATTTACCTTCAAAAACTTTGATCTGTCGGTTGGTCTTACATTTGCTCTTGGATTTGAAATCTATAATGGTTCAAAAGCTGGCCTCAGAGACCAACGCTGGTGGAACAACACAGTTGAGGTGTACGAAAATGCCTGGAAAAATCCTGGTGACATAACCAATATTCCAAAACCTGTGTTTAATGACAACGTTTCGAATGGATCTTCTCTTGTAATATCGGAGAACGTAGAAAAGGGTGACTATATGAAAGTTCGTAATCTTTCTGCAGGTTATACCTTCGGCAAACTTCCTTCAGGTCTGGGTATCGATCGAATACGGTTGTACACTCAGGTATACAACGCCTTTGTTCTTACTGGTTATTCCGGTTCAGACCCCGAGGTCTCATCAAATGGTAACAGTAACCTGACACCGGGTGTTGACAGAAATACTGCACCGCAAGCGAGAACCTATGCTTTTGGTGTAAATCTTTCATTCTAACAGCTAAAATTTATCACGATATGAAAAACATATTTAAAGGATCAATAATTGTGATGCTGCTGGTGTTGGGAGCCTGTTCAACAGATTATCTCACACCCGTTCCCCAGACATCTCTGGGTGAATTGCAGGCATTCGACTCCAAAGACCGAATTGTCGGACAGGTGAACGGTATGTATGCTTTTATGAAAAATGGCGGATTTCTTGGTGGAAGATATTTCGTTTACCATGATGTACGCGCCGATAATTTTATTCCTAAAAGTACCAACCTTGTAACCAACTATGCTACCTGGAACCATACTGTTGTAAGCTCTACCAATGAGGTTCAGAACCTTTGGGGCTTTGTGTATGCATCAGTTAATGCCATTAACCTTTTTATGGAGGGACTTGAAGCTAAATGGACTTCAGGTGGCCTAAGTGGTATTATTACTGAAGCAGAATACAATCAGTATAAAAGTGAAGCACTTGCACTAAGGGCAATTTCCTATTTCTCTTTGGTTCAGCTCTATGCTCATCCTTATAACAAAGATAATGGTGCAAGTCCTGGTTTGCCACTTCGTTTAAGGGCTTATAAAACCGGTGAAGAGAATGATATGGCAAGAAGCACCGTTGCAGAGGTTTATGCACAGATATTGAATGACTTAAATGCAGCCGAGGGGTTGGCTACTATCAACCATGGCTCTGCATTACTTAATACTACACGTATACACCGGAATACCATTATTGCTTTTAAAACCCGGGTTCTTCTGCATATGAACAATTTCGCTCAGGTACAAACAGAAGCCAATAAAATTGTTTCACAGGCTGCTCCATTCAGTGCACCTAGTGGTGTCTCCAATGCCTTGGCAACCTCTTTTGCTGCGGTATTTGCATCACCCTATACAACGGTCGAATCCATCTTTTCTATGCCGTTTACTGCCACTAACCTTGCTGGTACGCAAAACACTTTAGCGCACTACCATCATCCAAGTTCAGCGGAGTCATATTATATCAATGTGAATGCCGATGCTTTCAAAAATCTGAATGCTGATGATGCCCGTAGAAAGCTCTTTGTTACCGGAACTGTTGCTGGGGGCACTGTGTATTATGTTGGTAAATATCCCAACTTTACGATTCAGGCTGATTATGCTCCAGTAATCAGATACGCGGAAGTATTATTGAATCTGGCTGAAGCGATCGTTAGAGGTGGTAATTCGGTAACACAACGTGCTGTTGACTTATTGAACGCTGTCCGTATACGTTCTTATCCTGACGGTGCCTATACTTTGGCTGATTTTCCAACCGTAGCATCATTCCGGGATGCAGTAATGAATGAAAGGAACATTGAGTTCCTTGGAGAGGGAATCCGCAACATGGATCTGATGCGCACACTTGCTACCATTCCAGGTAAGAGTGCTTCTATTGGAAATGTCTCTTCCGTATTGCCGAATAGTCCAACATATATCTGGCCTATTCCAACCAGCGAGTTGAATATCAACAAGCTTATGACCGGCAATTAAGATTTTTGATGATAATTTGTGAAAAGGCTGTCTCCTTCCGGGGGACAGCCTTTTTTATTACATCAATATTACAAAACAAAGCAATAACAGTTAATTGCAGTCATGAACCTATGGGGTTAATGTTTTACTGTATGCCATATGGCGTAATTGGGCAGGGCTGTGTATGGCTTTCTATTCTTAATGCCGATATGGCCAAATTGAGAACTTGCTTGCTCCTATGAAAGAGGCCATTTCCATTCTAAAAATTATTGACAAAATTTTTCTCATTGATTCATCAGATAATTTTGGTCAGTAATCTCCAATAATCGATTAATCTAAAATTACGTCTGCAATGTTAGATTCGGTAAAGCAACTGCAGCATGATTTTCCTCCACTTTATTGTACCCATTTTGGCAAATCCCTTATTTCTAATAATTTCATAGTTATAATCAAATGGCCCGGATTTTATCCAAATTATTAGGTTGTTAGAAGTCTGTCTTTTCAAAACCAGATTCTTGCCCGAGTTTTGCGACTGACAGCAAACCTATTATCGTTTAAGATGCTTTTCGCTAAAATCTGTATCTATCAAATGGACAATTAATTCATTATGAGTAAATTTTTCTTTACAGGGAATTTTGTTAAATTCATTTTAGAACCTTTAAAACCCATCTAATCTAAAATTGAAAACTTATGCCTGCAAAGAGTGTCCTGCCGGGCATTGGGTAGCCATATTGCAACTGGTATTCCTGATTGAGCAGGTTTTCGGCCGAAAGCGAAAGATCGATGTTTTTGGTTAAGGCATAGGAGGCTCTTGCTCCGAGCTGCAGAAAGCTGTTACTGATAGGGTCGGCCCCGGCAGCAACCCGGGTATATAGATTCCCTATGTATTGAAGATTCCCGGTAAGATTTAAGTCCCCGGTTTGATAATGGCTACTCAGCGAAAATTGATGTTCGGGTGATGATATTTTTGGTGTATCCATGTGCAAATAGCTATATCCGGCCGACATTTGCCAATCGTTCATGATCCTGTAGCGTATGCTGCCCTCCGCTCCATAGTGCGAAAATGCGCCAGAGTTTTGATTTTTAAACGGCGGTGGCGCGTTTGGATTGGGTACTGCCAGTATCAGATTCTCTCCTTCCGATAGAAATAGTGTGAAATCGGCATTTCCTTTACCCGATGCAAATTTGTGCTCATAGGTAATTTCATAGTTCCACATCGATTCAGGAAGCACTTCGCTGTTGGCTGTTGGGAACAGATAGAGTTCACGAATGGCAGGATTCCGGAAACCTTTGGCAATGGAGGCTTTGATTACCGAAGGGGATGCAACCTTGTAAGTTACTCCAAAATGGGGTACCCAGTTGGTCGAGAAAAGCGTATGTTGGTCTAACCTGATACCCGCATTTACTGTTATCGCTCCGGCGACGGTTTGCTGCAGCATAGTATAAATGGCACGCTCCTCAACAGAGATCCATTCGCCGCTTCTTGCTCCCAGCGATGCTGCAGTTCCTCTGCCGCCATACTTCTTGTAATCAGCCCCAGCGCTGATTTGGCTTGTGCTTGTTAATCTGAATCCCTGGTAGAGGCTAACTCCCATGTTTTCGTCGTTCGAACGCCACCCGTCGTAGATGGCATGATCACCACTCATGTGGTACGCTTTTATTCCTCCTGTGAGCTTTTCAAATTGGTTGGAGAGGGTAAAATAGACATTGGAGCGCGCAATATCGACCCACTGACTTTTGTTGTCGTAAATTGCAGGATTGGGGTGATATACAGATCCCGGATCGTATGCCTTAAAAAGACTGTGCTGGGCATTAACATCCAGCTGCAAATGATCGTTGATTTCGTAGCCGAGCTTTACATATCCGTTGTTGATGGAAAAATCGGAATTGGGACGTGCTCCATCGGTTTCGTCGTGGTTGAAAGATGCCATAACATTGAAACGGTTTTTTCTGAAACCGGCCGAAGCTGTATATTTCCGGGTATCATACGAGCCGTACATGATCCTGCCCCTCAATGAAAAGCCTTCTGTTTTCTGCCTTCTGGTGATAAGGTTGATGGCACCCCCCATGGCATTGGTTCCATACAGCAAAGATGCCGGGCCTTTTACCACTTCTACTTTCTCAATATCCGACGATACATAGGCGTCGGGAATGGGATGTCCCATCATACCCATAAACTGAGGCTGTCCGTCGATGAGCAGCAATACAGGAAAAGAGGCATCACTGCCGCCTACCCCACGAATGCTTATCTTCCCGGCAGAGCCTCCAGCCAGTCCAAAACCTGTAATTCCGCGTTCGCTAACAAATAGTCCCGGCACTTGTGCGCTGATCACAGGTAAAATATTGGAGGCCGAACTCTGTTCTATTAAATTCTGATCAATTACCGTAATGTTCATGGTGGCATAATCACGGTTCATCCCGGTTTTATTGGCCGTTACCACCACCTGATCCTGATAATAGGTTTCAGACTCCAATGCAAAATTACTCGTTTGGGAGCCCCCTTCTTCAATCGTAAATTCTTTTCGTACCGGTCTGTAGCCCAAATGTCGAACTTCAACGGATACCTTACCTGAAGGAAGTTGCAGACGAAAAGCACCCTGGCTGTCAGTAGTAGTTCCGGCATTCCCCCGCAACTGTATCACAGTTGCTCCAGTGAGGTTTTCTCCGGTTTGAGCATCGGTTACAATCCCATTCAGGGTTTGTGCAGAAAGTGGTATTAGGGCTATACATACACCCAAAATTGCCAGTGCAATATTTTTCATATTTGGTAACACAAAAGTTTAAAAAAGTGTTACGCAAGATAGAAAAAAATTTAATCCGCTTTCGACATCACAATTTTTCCATGCTGCATTCCCCGGATCGAAATAAGCTTGTCGGATAATTCGGTCAACCGCCGCGATGGACCCTTCACTGCCACAATCTCGAGACAGTTTGAAGTGCTTACATAATGGAATTGAGAAGAGAGCACCACATCCCGGTAAAGTGCCTGGATTTCGGACGAACGACTTCTAACATCGTTTCGGTCCTGTTCATACACCAGGGTTATTGCTCCAGCCACAACATTGTCGCATTGCCACTTCTTCTCCACTAAATTTTTTTCGATCAGGAATCGGATGGCCTGCGACCGGTTTGGAAAGCTGTTGTCGACAACATATTCATCGAGTGCTTTTAGAAGCTCTTCCTCAAGAGATACACCAAAACGTGTTACAGACATAGAAGTGGGTTCATAGGGTTGGCCTTTAAAGGTAAAGGTTTCCCGGGAAATAAATCAGATATAGATCCATAATTAACGCTCTGCCCAGTCGCCATTCTCCTTAATCAGCTGCTCCAGCTCTTCAACAGCATTTTCATAGGGAATGTGCCGTTTTACCAATTTTTGTCCCTTGTATAGGTTTACATTGTTCTTCCCTGCACCTACAAAGCCATAATCTGCATCGCTCATTTCGCCGGGACCATTTACCACACATCCCATTATGCCAATTTTTAAATGGTGCAGATGGTTGAAATGCTCTTTAATCTTCTTAGTGGTTTCGTGCAGGTCGAACAGAGTTCGTCCGCAGCCCGGGCAAGAAATGAATTCGGTTTTGGACACCCGCATCCGCGAAGCCTGGAGAATGCCAAAGCTCAGATCTTTGAGTTCGGTAAAAGAGGTGTTGTCGTGTTCGTTGCTTATGCAAATTCCATCGCCGTATCCATCAATAAACAGACCTCCTAAATCGGCCGAGGCTTTTATTTGCAAGTCCTCGAGCGACCGCTCACGGTATTTACGGTAGAGCACCACCGGAACCTTCCAGATATGGGTTTCAAGCATCATAAAGAATGCACGTAACTCAGCCAGCGGATTACTGTTAAAGCTTTCCAGGATCAATACGGTTTTTCGTGTTTGCTTAAGTTTGGTAATGATCTCCGGATGGAGTTTCATAAACCTGTCGAATTCGGCCTTATGGGTTCTGATGAACTTCATACGACCCCACCGGGTACTCTCGAACAGGTACTCCTCGAGCGAAATAATAGGATATTGATTTCCCTCAATATCAAGAATTTTATTGCCCGACTTGAAATAATCGGGAATCAGTTTCCCACGAATGGGAAGAATTTCATTCAGTGACCGATCTGCCAGATCGGCGATTACCACAGGCAAATTTTTGCCTCCCATATTGATCACAGGCCGAGTACTGCGGCGCTCATATTCAAAAGGATTGGTCTGAGCGTGCAGGGGGGCAGTTATTGGCTGGTGATATTGATAGCTCCGAATGTGGCTTATCAGCTTTTGTGCTACAGGGATCTCCCGTTCAGGCCTTTCGGTGAGGGATATACGGATTGTGTCACCAATTCCGTCGGCCAAAAGGGCACCTATCCCAACAGCCGACCGAATGCGGCCCTCTTCACCTTCGCCTGCTTCGGTAACGCCAAGATGTATGGGGTACGACATATCCTCTGCACGCATTTTAAAGCAGAGTAACCGCACAGTGTAAACCATAATCCGGGTGTTGCTCGACTTTATCGAAATGACAACATTCTTAAAATCGACCTTTTGGCAGATACGAATAAACTCCATTACGGATTCCACAATACCGGTGGGAGTATCTCCATACCTGCTCATAACCCGATCGGATAAAGAGCCCTGATTCGCTCCAATCCGCAGAGAGGTGTTGCTCCTTTTCAGCATTTCGAGGAATGGAACAAACAACTCCTCTATCTTTTTGAGTTCATCCCGATACTCTTCATCGGTATACACCTTAAATTTGAATTGAGCCCTTTTGTCGTAGAAGTTCCCCGGATTGATGCGTATTTTGCTAATATATCTGGCAGCAATTTCGGCTAGTTTGGGGTTAAAGTGGATGTCACCTATAAGGGGGTTGTTATAACCCCGATCGACCAGCTCCTTTTTTATGTTGCGCAGATTTTCGGCATCCCGTTCATCCTTTACCGTAACCCTTACATAGTCGGCACCGGCTTTAATAATGGTAATGATTTGATTTACGGTAGCCTCTGTATCTTTGGTGTCGGTATCGGTCATTGACTGAATCCGAATAGGGTGGGCTCCCCCGAGGGGTATGGTGCCGATCTCCACAACCGCAGTATTGAAACGTTCAAATTTCAACAGGTTGTTAATATACTTAAAGTTAGTGTTTTCCATAAGAGCCGACCCCAATCCTGAAAGTGCAAATTTAATCCATTCACTCAAATATAAAAAGATTAGGCTACTTTTGTTTTGCCGTTAGGATATGTCGATAGAAATAGAGCACATAAGCAAGTTTTATGGAACACAGGAGGCTCTGAGTGATCTCTCTTTTTCTGTGAACCCCGGTCAGATGGTTGGATTTTTGGGTCCAAATGGGGCAGGTAAATCTACCCTGATGAGAATTGTGGCAGGTTATCTGTTGCCGTCATCCGGAATTGTGCGGGTATGTGGCGAAAAAGTTTCCCCCGAGAACACCGGGGTAAAAAGGCTTATTGGCTATCTTCCCGAGCATAATCCTCTCTATTCAGATTTGTATGTCACCGAATATCTGGAAATGGCTGCGGGATTTTACAGGATTCCGAACCGTACTGCACGCTTGAGGGAAATGATTGATCTTACTGGCCTTGGTCTCGAGAAACACAAAAAAATAGGTGCCTTATCCAAAGGCTATCGACAGCGCGTTGGGCTTGCACAGGCATTGATGCACAATCCTGAGGTGCTGATTTTGGATGAGCCCACCTCGGGCCTCGATCCCAACCAGCTGGCTGAGATTAGAAGGTTGATTGCTGAAGTTGGAAGAGAAAAGACTGTAATTCTATCATCCCATATTCTTGCCGAGATAGAGGCTATGTGCAGCCGGGCAGTAATCATTAACAAAGGACGCAAAGTGGCAGATAGTCCAATAGAGGGCTTAAAGTCGGCTGCATCACAGGGCCGTCAGAAGGTGCGGATAATTTTTGACAGAAGTGTTAATGCCTCTGATTTGCTTGAGGTTGAAGGAGTAGATTCAGCAGAGGTTACCCAGGCAGAAGCCGTTGTCTTCTCTTCGAGTGCTGCAGATGTTCGTCCTGCCTTGTTTCGCTTTGCCGTAAATAGTCAGCGTATTATTCTTGAAATGCAGCAACAACAGGAAAATCTGGAGGCGGTATTCAGGCAACTTACTCAACCGACTGATTAAAAGATCATCTGCTTTTTTTTATTTTCAAATTATATTACATTTGTCCACGCTACGTGGAAAAATTTGTGATTGATTGCAACCACCAAAAAAAAATGCTAAAACAATCTGTTTAGTACTTGCTATTCAGTCTATTATCCCGCAGCTTTTATTTGTTTAATCATTCGGCAGCTATTGTCGGATATAAAAATTTGGGATAATGAGTTATTTATTTACAAGTGAATCTGTTTCGGAAGGGCATCCCGATAAGGTGGCCGATCAGATTTCGGATGCCCTGCTTGACCATTTTTTGGCTTTCGATGCCAACTCGAAAGTGGCCATTGAGACACTCGTAACCACCGGGCAAGTTGTTGTTGCAGGTGAGGTTAAGTCTAAAACCTACGTCGAAGTTCAGGATGTTGCCCGAAGGGTAATTGAGCAGATTGGCTATACCAAAGCGGAGTACCGTTTTGATGCTGAATCCTGTGGGGTTTTGGTAGCTATTCATGAGCAAAGTCCTGACATCAATATGGGTGTCGACAGAAAGAAAAAAATTGACCAGGGTGCCGGAGACCAGGGTATGATGTTTGGCTATGCATGCAAGGACACCGACAGCTTTATGCCTTTGCCTCTGGAACTTTCGCACCGGATTTTGCTCGAACTTGCCGTTTTGAGACGCGAGGGAAAATTAATGCCTTATCTGCGTCCTGATTCAAAATCGCAGGTTACCATCGAATACAACGACGATCATACCCCGGCAAGGGTGCATACCGTTGTCGTTTCAACTCAGCACGACGATTTTGAGGAAGATGAGGCGATGCTGAACAAAATTCGGAAGGATGTTATTCAGATCCTTATGCCGAGGGTAATTGCGCAGCTTCCCAACCATCTCCAGAAGTTGTTTGAAGGAGAAATTATATACCATGTTAATCCAACAGGGAAGTTTGTAATTGGCGGCCCCCACGGCGATACCGGACTCACCGGGCGCAAAATCATTGTGGATACTTATGGAGGTAAAGGCGCGCACGGCGGAGGAGCTTTTTCAGGGAAAGATCCCTCGAAAGTTGATCGCTCGGCTGCCTATGCAGCCCGCCATATTGCCAAAAATATGGTAGCTGCCGGAGTGGCCGACGAAATGCTCGTCCAGCTGGCATATGCTATTGGTGTTGCCAAGCCGGTTGGTGTATTTGTTAATACCTACGGAAGAAGCAATGTTAAGGTCTCCGACAGTGCAATTGCACAGAAAATACAAAAGCTGTTCGATTTGCGTCCTGCGGTTATCGAAAAAACACTCAAACTTCGACGTCCAATTTACCTCAAAACGGCTGCGTATGGCCATATGGGCCGCACTCCATTTGTGGAAACCGTTCAATACAACTCTCCATACCACCAGCCCAAAACCCTGGAACTGGAATATTTTACATGGGAGAATCTTAATATGGTAGATACAATTAAAAAAACTTTTAAACTTTTATAAGCGTACAGCACAGTTTCTCAACTGTTCGCAATCGGCACTCTGCATTATGGGGTGCCGGCTTGTTTTAACATTGAGTCTTTCATCAATTGAAGGGTCTTCCGCGATCAGTTTCTGAATAGTGGATTTCGGTTAAGATGAAAGCGCATGACTTTGATTCTGAATTATTTTCTATCTTGCTATCGATAAAATGTAGTGAATATGAAAAATTACAACAGGCGACAGTTTATTACAGCAGGTCTGGCCGGTGTTGCCGGGATAACAGCAGCTGCACCCGTATTTGCTCAGATGGGCCTCACGCTGCCCAACAACTCCAATGTTGATCGTGTATCGCTGGGTAAGACCGGAATTACTTTGCCCCGAATTGCCATGGGTACCGGATCACGCGGAGGAAACAAAGCCTCCAATCAAACCCGGCTGGGGGTCGATGCCTTTGTTAAACTCGCCCGCCACGGACACGATCGAGGCATTCGTTTCTTCGATTCGGCCGACACCTATGGTTCACATCCATTTGTAAAGGCTGCCCTTAAAGAGATCCCTCGTGACCAGACCCATATTTTAACCAAAATGTGGGTAACCGAAACCAGTTGGAATCCGGTGCAACCGGTACCTGTGGTGCTCGACCGATTCAGGCAGGAGACGGGCAGCGACTATTTCGACATAGTTCTGATGCATTGTTTAATGAGCGGAAACTGGAAAGAGGATCGGAAATCTTATGTCGACGGATTGTATAAGGCAAAGCAGGATGGAATTGTTAAGGCAATCGGGGTCTCTTGTCATAACTGGGATGCAATGGCCGAGGCGGTCGAAGACCCTTGGGTTGATGTAATCCTTGCCCGAATTAATCCTTTTGGCACCCATATGGATGGAACCCCCGAGGCAGTTATGGGATTGCTTGAAAAAGCAAAACGTAACGGAAAAGGGATAATTGGCATGAAGATTTTTGGCAATGGAGACAATACTACTGAGGCCGAACGCGAGCGATCTATTCGTTTTGCTGTCAAAAGTGGCAACGTTGACTGCCTTACACTTGGGCTGGAAAGTGCCGCACAGATGGACGATGCCGTTGAACGGGTGATGAGGATTGTAAACGAGGCTTAGAGGTACTGATCGATGGCTTCGTTGAGAAATTGATTCACAGGCTGCAAAATTCGATATTTCTCAGAAATTTGTTGAATAAGGTCGCGGCTATCTAAAAAGTCGCTATCCAGCGGTGCTGTAAAGGCATATGACTTGTAACGAACAAGGTCAATGTATTCAGCATCCTTTGGAAATCCTTTGGGGGCTGTCTTCAGCAACTCCCCCTCTCTCATTGGATAGGTTGCTTTAAACAGATCATTTTCAGTAAGCTTCCTGAATTGGTTTGGGTAATCTGAAATGGCATAGCGGATAGCCCTCAAAATTGATGCTTCCGGCATGTAAATTCCTCCCCCCATAAAACTTCCTGCTGGGTCGATGTGCAGATAATAACCCGCCCTGGTGCTTTTCCTTCCTCCTAATGCAATATAACTGCCAAAATGGGTTTTGTAGGGTACCTTATTGGGGGAGAAACGTACATCCCGGTATATTCTGAAGAGACAATCTTTGCCATTTAATGGTGGCAGGGATGGGTCAAAACCTCTGATTTCCTCAATTAGCCGATCGGTTAGTTGCAGGAACTCCTGTCGGCTCTCCTCATACCGCATACGGTTGGCTTCAAACCAATCCCGGTGGTTATTGGCCGAAAGGTTGGCCAGAAATGTCAGAATATTTCTCATCTGAGCACTATTTTAAATGGGTCTGCTGAAATTCCAGTTAACACTTAAGCAATCACATGTTGAATTAACCTTTACAGAGAGTTGCTAATTGCTTAGAATTTCAGTTTGGAAATAATTTTGGTGTACTTTCGTAGTGTAAAAGTATAAAAAAATGAAGAGGAGCGCACTAATCATGGCAGGCGGTGCAGGATTGCGAATGGGAGGCGAGTTGCCAAAACAGTTTGCCCTATTGGCTGGCAAGCCAGTGTTGATGCATACCCTTGAAAGGTTTCATGCGTTTGATCCGGAGATGCTTTTGGTTTTAGTACTCCCCGAGGCTCAGACGGAAATCTGGTCACACCTCTGCAAAATGCACTCCTTCATGCTGCCACACAAGACCGTCACGGGTGGTCGGGAACGCTTCTTTTCGGTTCAAAATGGACTCCAATTGATTGACGGCCCTGGAATTGTTTTTATTCATGATGCTGTCCGCCCTCTGGTTTCGATGGCTACTCTGGAGCGATGCTTTACACTGGCCGCCGATAAAGGCAACGCGGTGCCGGTAATCCCTGTTTCGGAGTCGGTAAGGTTTGGCGATACTGTCAATAACCGCTCCATCGACCGCAGCCAAACCTGGCTGGTGCAGACTCCCCAAACTTTTACCATCCATGCAATTAAAACCGCGTATACCCAAGATTATGAGCCCCGCTTTACCGATGATGCTTCGGTATTGGAAAGCACTGGTCAAAAAATATGGCTGACCGAAGGGAACCGCGAGAACATCAAGTTGACCTGGCCCACAGATATGAGCTTGGCAGAGATCCTTCTTGTCAATCTCAATCGCGGGGAAGACACGACAATGGGTCAGTGAGCTGCCTCAATCTCCCATACCTGAACACCCCGGGGCGGAATCAAAGCCGATAGTTTTAGCAGCTTATTGGAGACATTGGTTGTTTCTTTATGGCCGTTGATGATGTCACGGATACGGTATTCCCCATCTGAAAGGGTGTTGACGTTAAGTTGTATAGACTCCTCTGTGGCACTGTGGTTCATCATAAACAGAATATTTCCCTTCGGATGATCTGAAATACGTACTTCAATCTGGTTCGCAATTCGCCCATCGGCCGATGTTGTAAAGGGCCGGTCGATCTTTGCCCATTTAAGCAGGTTTACGAAAAATTGATCGTTATTAGACTTGGGCTCGGGAAAGTTGCCCAGTCCGAGATAACTGCCTGCAAGTATGACCTCTCCTTTTCCATATCTGGCAGCAACCATAGTGGGATTATGTTTTTCGTCGGAGGCTAAAACCTCGATCTCCCTGTCAGGCAGAGCTGAAAACGTTTGCTGATAAAGAGCACCCGATATTCCCTCCCCCATTTTCAAACCTGAAATGGCCGGATGGCTGGTGCTGGTAACCTGCAGTTCGATACCGGATTCTCGCATGAAAACTTCATTCTCGCGTACCCCAAAAAGCTCATGTAATCCCATTCCGGGAATAATCTCCGAGGCATAACCCCTGTCGTCGTTCCAGGCCATTCTGGCCTCCGCCAAAACATAACCTCCGTCATTGACGAACTTTTTAATACCATCGGCGGCCTTTTCTGTGAACATAATAGGATAGGGCACAATAATAAGCTTATACTGGGCCAGGTCATGCTGCTCCAAATGCTCTCGATGGATAAAGTCGACCGGAATATTATGGTTGGCAAACGACTGGTAGTAACCGATTAACGAACCCGACATAGCACCCGGATAATCGCGTCGTTGCATGCCACCAACCATCTGGGTGAGTGGGTTGTATACAATTCCAATTTTGGCCGGGGTTGGAGCCGCGCTAAGCAACAATGCCTGTTCCCGGTCTACAATTCGTGCAATATTTCCGGCATCAATTGCCCTTTCGGTAAGAGTTCCATCAAGGTTTATCAGTCCATACCCACCTGCTTCATACCCGCTCGACATAGGATAATAAGCATAGATATTGACTCCCCTGGCCCCTTTCGCGATGGCCGACCAGATCCAGATCCGATGGTCGTCGGCCGTAACCGGGTCGCTGACCAAAAGTGAAATAGTACCCAGTCCTGCCTGTAATTCTCCGACAAACCAACCACCTTTTTCTTTGTTGGCACTGCGCGTAAAATCCATAACCGTTCTCAGCGTAGTCGTTGTCCAGGCGCGGTCGGGGTGATTGTGCTTAGGGTAAATTGAAACACCATAATAATCGAGAGGTCTGGCCATCAGGAAATCATCAGTAGCTCCTGCTCCTACATGTGGCGACTGAAAAAGCGATGCTCCTACTGCATGGGCTGTAATCAGGTGGTTCGGATCGATAGTTCTGATGGCATTGTAACGGGCAGCCATATCCTCGACCAGTTTTTCGTATATAAAACTTTTCCAGTCGATAAAGTCCGTATAGCTGAGGATGGTGCTGAATCTTGGCGGATCTACCTGTGTCCAATCCGAAAAATTACGATACCACGCACGGTTAAGGGCCTCTATATTTCCATATTTATTTTCAAGCCAATCCCTGAAGCGAGCCCGGGTTCCGGGGCAGAAACAGAACTGGACATTGGGTATATAGTCGAGCGAAGCCCAATTGATAATATGAGGTTCGCTCCATAAATCCCATCCTGCCAGGTTGGAAAACCGGTTTGCCGCGCGGGCTGTTTCTGAGTAAAAGCGAAGTACGGCCTCCTCCACCTCGTGATTGTCGGTGCATGCTCCGGGAGCCGATTGGGGATGCACCTTGTCGCCGCTTTGAGCTTCAAACAGCGCATGAGGAAACTGGTTGGCTACCCAATCGGGGGCAGAATCAACGTAAATCTGAATGAAAACTTTCAACCCAACCTCTTCGGCAAGGCGCATCAACAGATTTAGGTTGTCGAAATTATAAATTCCGGGCTGCGGTTCACATTTGGCCCACTCAACCCATGTTCTCACAGTATTAAAGCCCAAAGCTTTAATTTGTTGGAGATCCTTTCTCCAATCTTCTTCAGAGGCATCGGTCAATTCCGACAACATAGGGGCTCTTGCCTTGCCTCCGCTATACCAGACAGAGAAGGGTAAAAATCCAAATCGGTTGTTTGCACTGTCAGATTGTGCCTGCAACACATTGTTGAATGTAGTTAGTAAAACCAGTGCAATGGTAATAAACAATCTCAGAGGCATAGGTCAGTAATTTGGTTTTCGCATCCTAAATGTACTGAAAAATGCCCTTTTTGTGTCAATATTATTATTCTGTGGCTAATTCTTTAAAGCTTGCGCTCTTCCAATACCTTGCCATCTTCTTCAAGCAACATATAGAAGCGTTCGAGAAGCTCATTGCGGACAATAACCTCGTACCTGACTTTGTTCGCTTGCTCAATCTTAATCAGGTTCATCAATTCTCCTATTCTACCGGACTCCTCTCTAATTTGCGGTGTGGCCTCATTGGGCAATAGGTTCGATTTCTTTTCCAAAAGTTCACCTTCGACTGTGTATAACGCCAGCTTTTCCTGTTCATGGATATAAAAAAGTGCCTCATAGCCATGGGGGCTGGTATGCCATTCAACATTAACAGACGCACCAAACTGGGCATTGAAGGCTTTCATCACAGCCTTGGGTGGTTTTACCCTGCCGGATTGAAAAATTCGTTGCAAAAGATTTTTCATTGTTTTTTCTTAAAATCAACAGATGCTACCTGCAAGGTGCTGCGTTTTGCTGCTTCACCAATCATTATCGGCATCTAGTCCCATTTGGTCATTCAATTATATACTTTTCATCTGAGGCAATCATCCTGAATAAACAAATACTATCAGATTAATTGGTTTAAAAGTTTTATTTCTTGTAAAACCTGTGCTATTCAGACGTATTAAATTCAAAAAGTAACCCAAAACTAAATCTCAGCAAAATGTTGCTTATAGATATATACAATCCGGGTACGTGCTCTTTTGAGCCGCATTTTTACGGCGTCTTCTGTGATTCTTAATGTTGTCGCAATTTGTTTGAGCGTTAAATCGTCCTGATATTTCATAAGAATCAGGGCTTTCTCTTCCGGGTGAATCCGATCGAGGATGTTTAATAAATTTTCGTAGGTAACTCCTGAAAGGTCCTCTTCCGATTCAATAGGAATTTCTGCAATCACATGGTTTCTGTTCCAATCGGGGTAGTGCAGTTTCTTTTTGATACGCAAATAATCGATGCAGTAATTGTAGGTAATTGAATATACCCACGACGAGAAAGATGCGTTGCCTTTGAATCCATTAAGTTTCTCATAAACCCGTGAAAGAATTTCGACAGTAGATTCTTCTGCCTTGTGGCGGTCTTTTAAAAGACTGTATGCCTTGTCTCGAATTTTAGGCTGGTAGCGGGCATACAGAATTTCGAAAAGATCACTTCGCTTTTCGAAAACGATTAGTTTAACAATTTCCTCATCTTTAAGGCTTTGCCAGGAGGGCGACGACATAAGATGGTAAAATTAGGTGTTTAATAAGTTTTTTTAGGTTTGGCCGTTACTTCCGGAATAAGCTGCGTCTTAATGTCAGTCTGATCGCCAGTAAATTTCGACCAGATACAAAGATGTAAAACAAATGTAATTTTTATTTGCCATGAAAAACAAATTTCTAACTTCTATTCTTTTTGTTGGATTCGCTCTTTTATTTAGTAGTTGTGCCAAAGTTCCGCAGGCTGAACTTGATGCTGCCAAGGCCGCAGTTGAGTTAGCCCGAACTCAGGGTGCAGACCTTTATCTTGCTGCCGAATATTCAGCTTTGCAGGATTCACTTAACGCTGTTACCGAAGCCATTGAAGCCCAGAAGGGAAAAATGTTTGGTAATTTCGGTGATGTTAAAACCCGACTTGCCAGCATTTCTGAACAATCGGTGGCTGTTACTGCTCAGACCGAAACCCGCAAGGCCGAGGTATTGGCAGAAGTTACTGCAATGCTCGCCGACCTGAACAATACCATTACTGCTTCAAAAGAGTTGTTGTCTTCTGCTCCTAAGGGTAAAGAGGGTGCTGCTGCTCTTGAAGCTATAACCGCCGAAATTGCTGCGGTCGAGGTTGTAGCCATGGAGGCTGCTGCTTTAATGGAACAGGGTAGTCTGCTCGAGGCACTTGACAAGACCAAAACTGCATTCGAAAAGATAACTTCAGTAAAGGTTGAGCTTGAAGCAGTCCATGCAAAAGTTGGCCGTAGAAGATAAACTTAATTTCAATCTTAGATTGAGGCTGGAGATGCTTTGCTGAAAAACCCTGCATTGTCTGATTGGGCAATGCTCCCGCTTCGATTGTACAATTTATTCATGCAATCTTAAGGGCCCGGTATTTTTTGCACATTTTCAGCCTCAATTTCTTTTTTTTATGTTGACCAATCGTATAAAGCACCTGATCTTGTTGATCATAGTTTTCTCTCTCTTGGCTTCCATCGGCCTGGCAGTCTTGATTTATTTGCGATCTGACGAACTTCCCACCGATGAAATACGCTATGCGAGAGAGTCGTTGGCCGCTTCGAGGGAAGTTAGAGCCGACATATATGCCCCGGCTCTATACATTAAGGCAGTTTCGATGTACGATTCGGCAATGATGGTTTGGCAGATCGAAAACCAGAAATGGCTACTGCGACGCAAATTCAGCGAAGTAATCCGTTTGGCTGATACATCGGCGGCCCTTGCTGCAGAAGCGAGACATTCAGCCATAATTCTCAGTAAAGATGCCAATAGCACATCGGCAAGTCGGTTGAGAGATGTTGAATCGAGAATTGCACGGTTCGAAAAAGTGTATGTTTCGCTGCCCTTAAGCGAGGTGCTGCGAAACGACTTTTCGCGGATTAAACTTATGGCCGAGGAGATACGAATTGCCAGAAGCCGGCAGCAATTCAAAAAGGCGATTGAGCTTCTTGATACCATTTCGATGCTGATGAGAAAGACAGAAACTGCTGCAGATCGGGTGGTAGTCGACTATTTTGAGAATTTCGAAGCCTGGGAGATGTTGGTTAAGTCTGAAATTGAACGGTCAAAAGCTAACGGGAAAGCTCTACTGGTGGTCGATAAACTTTCGGGTAAACTTCTCGTCTATAAGAATGGAAAAGTAAAACACACATTCCCTGCAGAATTTGGGTCCAATTGGTTGGGCGACAAACTTCATCAGGGGGATAAAGCCACACCCGAAGGCAGCTATAATGTAACCCGTAAGAAAGAACGGGGTAATACAATCTACTACAAAGCATTGCTTTTGAACTATCCAAATGCGGAAGATTTAACCCGGTATCAAAAGAATGTCTCCAACGGATTGATTCCGGCCGGCATTGGAGCCGGTAATCTTATTGAAATTCACGGGCATGGGGGCAGAGGTTACCATTGGACCGATGGCTGTATCGCATTGGCCGATCGTGACATGGATGTTGTATATGGTCTGTCGGGGTTGCAAACTCGCGTGGTGGTAGTGGGTTCTACTATCTCATACGAAGAGTGGTATCAAAATCGATTGCTTGATTCGACAACCTACTGAATATGAATAGCATGAAAAGTGTCTTCCAGGAGATAAAATTGTTTGCAGTGGTCGAGAAATGGATTCTTTCGGTTTTGGATGTAAGGAATAAAAGGCGTCTGTTGGTGTCTTTACCAATAGCTCTTCTTTATATTGCTATGGTTCCTGCACTTTTGTGGGGAGTGCCTATGCTGGCCGATATTACGTCAACCCGCAGATTTCAATTTGCCGCGGAACTGGAGCCAGATCCAGTAATTAACATAGCTAAGCTTAGGTCTGATGTGGCAGCTCTCGAACGAAGACTCGATCGCCTCACCCCAGGCAATGCCTATCTGGTTGTGAACATCTCGGAAAATCGCTTTTACCTCTTCCGAAACAAAAATATGATCCGTGAAGGTCTCTGTTCTACCGGAAGCTATATCAGT
Source organism: Prolixibacteraceae bacterium UBA6162 (assembly GCA_002428215.1). The sequence goes on along the minus strand of DIUI01000032.1, from coordinate 8,659 downwards.
CTCGAAGGTGATGGCGATCAGAAGTGGCTCTTCAAGACGCCCAGAGGAGTATTTCGGGTGCAGGGTAAGATTGAAAATCCGGTTTGGAGAAGGCCCGATTGGGCATTTGTCGAAGAGGGATTGCCTGTTCCTCCCCCCGATCACCATTCTCGCTTCGAAAGAGGAGTGCTGGGCGATTATGCGCTCACCCTGGGCGATGGATATATGATTCATGGAACCTTATATCAAAGATTGATTGGGCAGCCAGTTACCCATGGATGTGTTAGAATGCTCGACGATGATCTTTATGAGGTATTCCATACACTGTCGGTTGGTTCGCGTGTTTTCATTTACTGACATTTATTGCATTAGAGATATAGGATCAATGATGATCAAAACAGGTTTAATTCGGAAGTATGCATAAAAAAAGTGCCACAATTTTTTCAAAGCTATTGTTGCAATGGATTCCACTCATTATGGTGATTTACCTTGTGGTGTATACAGTTGTTTATGTATATGCATATCAGGCCCAGCTTTCGCGAATAAACAGTGATACGAATTCAGCTACACCGGGCTTCCTCCCCGATTCCTGGGATGTATTGCATGAAAAGGCTTTCTTAACGGCCCGCCTGGAGATGGCTGGCTCTGATTCTATTGGGCTTACCGTTAATTTACGTGATAGTGTCATTCAGTTAGAGTTGAAGGGAGTAGTGCTCAGACAGCTGAAGTTTGAAAAAGCAGAAATTCCCGCCTTTTTTGGGGCCATTCATCCTGTAAGCTACATCAAACACTTCTCGAACCCATTCATAATCGATGCAATTGAAGGCGCTATTGTTAAAGAGCCGGTTACTGTTAAAAAAGTTCCAAAAGATTCATTGGAAGCTGCAGCTGCACAAGATGTAACATTGCAGAGTGTCGATCAATTTGTTGAATGGCACGTATTGCTGAACAACACGTTTGTGGTTAGTATTGTCCAAATCGATGAGGCTTCCACTTCGCGAAGGGGTTTATTTGCCTATCGACTGAACCGTTACCGAAAGCATTTTACTGAATTTAACCAACAGTTGTTAAGTCGCCAACTCCCAATAGTGCATCCGGAAATAACCATATATATTCCGGCAGGCGACGCCAAGGCATTCTATCGCGCATTGCCTCCTAACGGACAGGTGGTGGTGGTTCTATAATTCTATACGGAGAGATTTTCTACATCCATTGATCGGAAAATTCGGCCGCGTACGAAGATTTGGGTGAGCGGTTTTTAAGAATTCTAAGAAAAACCCCATTATTAGCCCAATTTTCTGGCCGATACAGAACCGTATGTTTTTCCAAAAAAAAATCCATTTGGCTGCAAATAGACCAAATGGATTGTATGTACCCGGGGCGGGAATCGAACCCGCACGATATTGCTATCACTGGATTTTGAGTCCAGCGCGTCTACCAATTCCGCCACCCGGGCAGCTAACGCGGAGCAAAAATAAGAATATTTTTCAGCAAATGTTTAAGCACTCACCTTGTCGATCAAAATAATCCCTGTTAGAGAAAATGTTTGAGTGTAACGCGCCGATTTTCACTACCTTTAGGAGTGTAATTTTGCTGTTCTGGTCGAGGAGGTCTGGCCCTTCTAATTAATTGGACCGATACTTAAAAACATTGATGATTCCTGCCCGATAACAATTCTGATGGACAAAATTCATTGCATACGATTATTGCCTCAGACCTTAACTGAAGGTATAATTGATGAGCAGGCTCATTTTTCAGTCTTAGGTTTATTGGGAGGTGTCTATGGTATGCATTTTGCAGTAATAAGTACCTCTCTTATGAATGTAAAGCTTACGGAGAGATTTTTTGGATGCGATATAAATACCCTGGTAGCTAATAGCTTTAGCTGGATACCCGGGTTAACAATTGGTTTAGAAATTTGTCCTTCGAATGGTGTATATTTCCAAAAGAATTTCAATCAATAAATATTTGGCCATGAAAAAAAATGTAACCTCCTTCCTTCAATGGATTGCGATTTTCGCGCTGGTAATGTTTTTGCCCGAAGTCGTAAGTGGTCAGCAACCTGTAACCCGGCCTGCACTCGACCAGAACATTAGTATTTATGCAGAGAATGAGCCGTTGTCAGATATCATTGAGCGAATCTGCAACTATTTGAACATCGACTACACTTACAATGCTCAATTGGTTTCTGATAAGCGTATTAGTCTTAACATCTCTAATAAACCTATAAAATTTGTCCTGGATAAGCTGATGCAGGATTTTTACCTCATTTTCGAAATCGAGGGCAATCTTATGGTTGTGCGAGAATATGTTCCGCTTGAAGAGAGTATTGATTTTGAGCGAGGGTCGCGGGATTTCGGGATGAACCGTGGATTTCTCATTGAAAATCCCAGGGATAAATCGGTTACTATTAAATTTAAATCGGCCAGCAACCTGATTATACTTCCCGTAACAATCAACGACTCGGATACCCTCAATTTTATACTTGATTCCGGTGTTCGGTTTCCCATTATAACTGAGCTCCCCTTTATAAATAAACTAAACCTTAACTACCTGATGCCGGTCGAGGTAAAAGGTCTTGGTGAAGGAGAGTCGCTCACAGCCTACCGATCGGGAAATAACACCCTAAATATTCAGGGTATGGTTGCACGCAATCAGGAAGTGCAAATGGTTATTGATGAGAATTTTCAGATTTCTCACATATTGGGCCTTCCGGTGCATGGCCTCATTGGTTTTAATCTGTTCAAGGATTATGTTGTGCGCATCGACTACCAACGCGAATTAATTACGCTTTGGAGACCTGAGCATTTCCGTTACCGCGACCGGAGCCGTGATATAATTCTGCCTCTTCATTTTGAAGGGTATAAGCCTTACATATTCACCAGTATTGTTATGGAGGATATGACCGAGGTTCCTGTTAAGCTTTTGGTCGATACGGGTGCCAGTGATGCCTTGTGGTTATCGGAAACCTCTGATGAAAGGATTACAATTCCTAAGAGGCACATTGATACCTTTTTGGGAAAGGGCCTTTCGGGCGATTTGTTTGGAGCCAAAGGGCGCATTGATGGCATTTGGGTTGGGCCACTGGTATTGCCACGACCTATAGTATCCTTCCCGGAAAGCGGCATGATTGCCCAATTAATCTCACAAAATGACAGGAACGGTACACTGGGGGCTGAGATTTTACGTCGTTTTATTGTAACTATCGATTATCGGCACGCACGGCTTACCTTAACACCCACTCCGCTGGTACGGCAGGATTTTAATTACAATATGAGCGGAATGGAGATAATTAACCCAATGCCGGGATTACCCATCTTCATCATTTCCAATATTCAGAAGGGTTCACCTGCAGCATTGGCCGGACTGCAGGAGAACGATCAGATTATCACCATCAACAATAACCACCACCGGAGCATGTCGCTCAATGATATCAACCTCTTGCTTCAAAGTAGGGAAGATCGGAGAATCCGAATGAAGGTACTTCGGGGTGGGGAGGAGGTACGGACTTCGTTTGCCCTTAAAAGTGAGTTCTAAAAGAGGTAACAGCCTGGAATTATTTTTTCAGAATTCTGTTTGAAAGGATTTTTCTAAACGCTTTCTAAGTGAATGTTGTCAGCAGTTTAATACAAAAACGATGGAGTACCACCGGTTTAGATTTCGACCATCAACAACGCAGCCTTAAATTGTTTCATATGAGAAGAATTCTTTTTGCAGCCTTATTTTTTGGGACCTTTGTTTCGAGTGTCCATGCTCAGTCTAATATCCTCGACAAAATTGCTGCAAAACTTCCGGAGTTTGTAGCATCAAACCCCAGAGAAGCGATTTATTTGGCCACTGATAAAGATGTCTATTCTCCAGGAGAGATTGTCTGGATTAGCGGATGGGTATCTGAACTAACCGGGCAAGCATTTGCCAATCTGAGCTCCGAGGTTACTCTGCATCTTTTTGATGATGAAGGGGTCCTAATTAATGGTGACAAATACAAACTTGAAAAGTCAAAATTCAATGGAGATATCAGGTTGCCAGAAAACCTGCCTTTGGGAAGATACTTTCTAGTGGCATCTACGCCCCTGCATATCAATCCCGAGGATGTTTCCGTGAAACCGCTGCTGGTCCATCAGTTTTACGAAGGAGACTCCTGGGTTAGAGTTGAAGACTTCGACCATGTTTACAGGGGAGGAACCAACTCCAGTGTTCGGCTCAGGGCACTAAATCACGATGGGACACCTGCGCATCGTTATCTGTTCAATTATAAAGTTTTACACAACGATCGTATACTCGCAGAGGGACAGCTTCGGACCAACAATGGAGCTGCATCATTTTCGGTAACCCTGCCCGAGAATACCGGCAAGTTTCCCGTAATACTGGAGCTTTCGCATGAACGCGGGGTTTGGAAGAGTCGCCAAACTTTAAAGGTTGCTTCCGATAGTGTGTTGGTAACATTTTGGCCAGAAGGCGGTAGTTATCTGCCAGAGGTCCCGGTTAAAATGGGTTTTAATGCTACACTTTACGGACATATCCCGGTCTCTCTTCAAGGTGATATTCTTAACAGTAAGGGGGAGATCATTTCCAAGACAGGCACTTATCATCCCGGGTTCGGTCTTTTCCCCTTTAAAGCAGAGGCAGGTGAATCATACTATCTGGTATTAACAAGTGAACCCGGCAAGGGTCAAAGAATAGCAATCCCTGGTCCAGATATCGATCGTCCATCGGTCACCTTAAGCAGCGATGGAGGTCAATTCTTATTGCTCGATGTCATCGGTCAACATACTGCTCCGCAAAATTATGCAGTAGTTGTATCTCACCGGTTTGAATTGGTATGGGCCGCCAATTTTGTATTGGAACGATCTGCCAGAATTCGAATACCAATTGCAGAACTCGAACAGGGGATGCATCAGATGGCACTTTTTGATGAAAATGGGGGGCTATTGTCTGAGCGAATTTTTTACAATGGAAATCCGGATCAGCCAAATATTTCTGTTGATGGTAAAATTTCGGATGGCAATATTCGGGTAAACATCGACGCCGGCCGGAACCGGGCAACTGGTTCGGGAATGTTTTCGGTTTCTGTGACCGATAGAACCAGAGTGTTTAATAATCCGTCAGGCATTGGTTATCATTTTGGCATCAATGCCTGGTTAATCAAAGATATTATAGATCTGGATCATCTGCTTCGCCAGAGTAGCAATAACATAGTTGCTCTTGATTATTTTCTTATCACAAACCGAATCAAGGGGTTCTCCTGGTCTGACGTGATGCAGTATGATTTAGAGAATCCCACTTCAAAACGCGATAATAAAACCGGCATTCGCGGACAGGTAGTCGACCGGCGGGGAAATCCGGCAGCCGACGCACGGGTTAGTCTATTAAGCAACCGCGATCTCCAAGTCTATACTGCGAACTCCGATTCTGAAGGTAATTTTATTTTCCCATTTCTTAATCCTGCCAATTTGAACGATTTTTCTTTCACTGCCACCGATAGCCAGGGAAGGGGAAATATGCGTGTAATTCCATCTTCGGGATTTACCGACCAAATAGGAGCGATGTTAAGTAAGTTGCCAACGACCTCTGCACTGGCTGATGCAAATTCGCTCTTCCCGTCTCATTATTTTGCCGGCAACCCCGGTTTGCTACGGAAATTACCTTCCCGCCGATTGTTGGCTTCGCAGTCTGTTGCTCCGCCAAAAAATGAGGCATATAAATCTATGCTGCAATCATCTACCAATCTTTTGGATGTTATTAAAGTGATTAGGCCCTATAATTTACAGAGCGGTCAGATTGTATTTATGGGAACCCAAAACTCGTTTTACCATCAGTCGGGCGCACTCATTGTAGTTGATGGACAGCGCATGGGAACCAGTGCTGATATTCTGAATACCATTGCCCCTTCTGATGTAGAGTCAATAAATGTTTCACTGGATCCAATGGATATACAGAAATATACCGGACTCAACAATGTTGGAGTTATTGAGATTAAAACCAAGCGGGGTGGATCGACGCAGGCTGCCCTACCTGTTCCGGAAATGTATATGGATAGGTATGAGTCAGGATTTCGGGTGCCGGCCAGGTTTCTTAGTCCGGAGGCTATGCGTTCGGGTGCAGCAACAGACCTCCGCTCCACTCTATACTGGGAGCCCGCTTTAATCCTCGATCAGCAAGGAAAGACATCATTCTCGGTGCCTGTTTCTTCTTTGAAGAGCGATTTTGTGATCGTTGTTGAGGGGGCCGATCCTTCAGGCTGGGGAAGTAGGATTGTCGTGCCGGTTCATCCCTGATGGAACCTGTGTGCAGTATGCAGGAGGTTTAAAATCGTCAACCCAAATGAATTGCCTACGGGTTGAACTATTCCGATATGAATTTATATTTTTGCATCTGAATTCTAAATGGTTCGATCATTCAATTTTCTTATTGTAAGGTTTCAAACTTTCACAATGAAATGAATTTGAGCGTTGGGTGAATGGCCATGAAAGCGAAAGTGTTTTTACATTAGTTTCTGAGTTTGTCTGGAATGAAAGATCTTGCATATCATCTCGCACAGAAAGGCTTTATAGATGAGCCGGTTGACCCTAAAATAAGGCTTACAGAAGAGATTCTTCGGCTAAAGAAGGAAAAGAACGCAGTGATCCTAAGCCACTATTACGTTGAACCCGAATTGCAGGATATTGCCGACTATGTTGGCGACAGTCTGGGGCTTGCTCAGGCAGCTGCATCCACTACTGCCGATATTATTGCCTTTGTAGGAGTACATTTTATGGCAGAAACAGCCAAAATAATCAATCCCTCCAAGAAGGTAATTCTTCCCGATTTAAAAGCGGGTTGCTCATTGGCCGATTCGGCTCCTGCAGATAAGTTTGAAGCATTCAAAGCGAAATATCCCGGGCATAAAGTCATTTCTTATATCAACTGCACCGCTGAGCTTAAAACCCTTTCAGATATCATTTGCACCTCGGCCAATGCTGTAAAAATTGTGGAGAGTTTTCCCAAAGATCAACCCCTGATTTTTGCTCCTGATAAAAACCTTGGAAACTATATCAATAACCTCACAGGCAGGCAAATGGTACTTTGGGATGGAGCTTGTATGGTGCACGAGCTGTATTCTGTTGAAAAGATTGCTGAATTAATGGACCAGCATTCTGATGCCAAATTCATAGCCCATCCTGAGTGTGAAAAACCGGTACTATTGTTGGCCGATTTTATTGGATCAACTACGGCATTGCTTAACTATGTGCAGAAGGATACTGCAAAAAAATATATAGTTGCCACCGAGAGTGGTATTTTGCACCAAATGAGTAAGGCTTGTCCTGATAAGATCTTTATTCCTGCGCCTTCGGTCGATTCTACATGCGGGTGTAACGACTGCTCATACATGAAGTTGAACTCTCTTCAAAAACTCTATGTTTGTCTGAAACATGAGTTGCCTGAGATTGTCTTGTCCGAAGAGATAATCAGCAAAGCACGGGCACCCATTCAAGCCATGCTCGATATTTCTTGATCTTTTTTATTTCAGGTGCTCAACGAGCAGGTTTTGTCGTGAAATTTCAATCGCCCTGAGTAAGGTTTTATCGACTTGCCTAATAATTGGATAAAATCCTGCTTCTCCAAGAATATTGCGTGCAATGTAGGCCTTAATTTGTGTGTCAATAATGAATCCTGAGATTCTCAGGCCTTCATTGTCGCGGGCAATTCCTTTCGAAGCTGCGTAGGCAACAAAACTTTCCAGAACCGATTGCTGGTCGAGCCATTTTTCAATCTCTGAAGCAGACTGCATTCCGTTGAGTTTTGATCGGTGCTGATCGGAGTATTGGAAGGCAAAAGAGTAGATCAGACCCTGTTGGTAGATTTGGTTGAAGTATTGGGAACGTCCTGAAGTATCGGCAGGCACGAAGAAGTCTGGCATAATTCCCCCTCCTCCGTATACTTTCCTTCCGTTCTTGGTGTAGTATACCAGTGAGTCGGCAAATTGAATGCTGTCGGCTTCCAAAAATTCACCATGAACCATTCGCTCATAAATGTCATCGAAATAGTTGTCGGTCCCCCCGGTATAGGGCTTTTGTATTGATCGTCCACTGGGAGTATAGTAACGGGCAACTGTCAGCCGCATGGCCGAACCATCGGAGAATGGAATTTGTTCCTGTACCAATCCTTTTCCAAACGACCGTCTTCCAATTACAATGGCTCTGTCATTGTCTTGTAATGCCCCAGCGAAGATTTCACTTGCCGAAGCAGAGAATTCATCAATAAGCACGAACACCTTTTTATCTTTGAAAGAGGCCCTTGCGGTGGCATTGTATATTTTTTCGGGTTGCGATTTTCCACGGGTTATCAGGATTGGTTCATCTTTACTTAAAAATTCATCGACCATTCTAATTACTGCAGTAAGGTAGCCCCCGGGGTTCCCTCTGAGATCGACAATGATTTTATTGGCACCCAATCGGTCAAGCTTTTGCATGCCCTCCATGAATTCGAAATAGGTCTGTTCGGCAAAACGACCAACTTTAATAAATCCGGTCTCCTCATCTATCATATAGCTAACATCCACACTGTAAATGGGAATGTCGCCTCTTGTAATCTCAAAGTCAAATAATTCTTTATAACCTTGCCTGCGATTGCTAACTTTTACCAGAGTGCCTTTCTGACCCCGAAGCAGCTTGAGTACATCTTCGTTGCGGATGCCAAC
>DIUI01000119.1 GCA_002428215.1 Prolixibacteraceae bacterium UBA6162 | reverse complement strand
CGGTCCTGATATTGGATAACTCCCGAGTTAAGGTTGTTTTTCCCCATTGGCATCCATTGAGAAGTTTTTGCGGTAAAAACGGTCAATGCTATTTAGGGAAGTAGATATTCCTTTTGTCTTTTTCCTTTTGTCTTGGATTTTCCCCCGCTGGCGCGGATTTAGCTACGCTGATTTTCAATTACAATCCGTGCTTTTCATTCATTGATTGTAATTTCATAATTTCGCATGACAGACATCCACCGGACCTTCCTGTGCAAAAGATTTTTGGAATGACTACATTTGAACTGGGTTGAATTTGGCAAACCATCCTCGTGTGTAGTCAGATAACAACCGGATTGCTGTTTTCGTTGGCTTTGCTCCCCTATGTCAAAAATATTTCTGATTTTCCCTCACCAGCTCTTTAAAGAGCTACAGGTTTTAAGACAATACGATCTGGTTATTCTGATTGAGGAGTACCTCTTCTTCAGACAGTATAAATTCCACCAACAGAAGCTGGTGCTGCATCGCGCTTCGATGCGTAATTATGCCGACTATCTTACCCAAAATGAAATTCCCACCTCCTACATCGAATCAACACAGCCCGAAAACGATGTTCGGGTTTTGCTGGAATCGCTGCCAGGAGAAAACATCCACTCGATAGGATACTACGATGTTTGCGACGACTGGCTGCAAAAACGCATTGAGGCAGGTTGCAAAAGCCGGAATATTCCCGCCATTCAACATCCCTCGCCGGGATTCCTCACCTCGTTGCAAGAGCTGGAACACTATTTTGGACCAAGGCAGAGCTATTTTCAGACCGATTTCTATATCTGGCAGCGCAAGAGGTTGGGTATTCTCGTCGACCCACAACAAAAACCAGTGGGGGGCCGGTGGAGTTTCGACGCCGACAACCGTAAAAAATATCCCCGGGAAAAAAGGGCTCCTGAAGTTGTCTTCCCCGAAATCAACCACCATTACCGTGAGGCAATGCACTATGTGGCTACGAACTTTTATGATCATTTCGGGGTAATTTCGACGCAATATATCTACCCCACTACCCACGACGAAAGCGAAACCTGGTTGCAGCAGTTTCTGGAAACCCGGTTGGCTGAATTTGGAACGTATGAAGATGCCATAGTGGAGCAGGAAAACATACTACACCACAGTGTGCTAACGCCTATGCTCAATATTGGTCTGCTTACACCGCACCTGGTGGTGGAATCGACACTCGAGTTTGCTGCAAAACACTCCATCCCCTTAAACAGTCTGGAGGGTTTTATTCGTCAAATTATTGGCTGGAGAGAATTCATTCGCGGAGTTTACCTCTACCGTGGACGCCAGGAGAGAACTACCAACTTCTGGCAATTTAACAAGGCAATGCCGGCATCGTTTTACGATGGAACCACCGGAATTCTTCCCTTCGACAATACCGTAAAGAAGGTTCTGAATACAGCCTACTGTCATCATATAGAAAGGCTTATGATTGCCGGCAATCTGATGTTGCTGAGCGAAATTCACCCCGACAGGGTGTATCAGTGGTTTATGGAGCTGTTCATCGATGCCTACGACTGGGTAATGGTTCCCAATGTTTACGGAATGAGTCAGTTTGCTGATGGCGGAATGATGGCCACAAAGCCTTATATCAGCGGAAGCAGCTATCTGCTCAAAATGAGCAACTACCCCAAAGGAGAGTGGTCGGGAACCTGGGATGCCCTTTTTTGGCGTTTTATGAATCAACACCGAAAGTTTTTCACTTCAAACCCCCGGTTAGGAATGTTGATTGGGACGTACGACAAAATGGCGGAAGACCGAAAGCTGGCCATCGAAGCGCATTATCGGATGATTATGCAGCAATGGCATGGCCTGTAAGCAATTTACAGCTGCACGGAACATCGCATGGCGATTACTTAACGAGCATCCAGCCAATAAGCTCCTCCATAAACTGTTTGTCGTCTTTCCCCGCCCAGGTAATAACAGAACCATCGGGTCGCGGCATCGACACCCCTCCCATAAAGAGGGCTACCATAGTTTCGCCAAAGGCTGCTACTTTGCCTCCGTTGTTTAATTCTACATAGGCACCATGCACATGACCACCGGGAGCGTTCATAACACTAATGGGAATGCCTCCGGTAAGTGAACGGCTGCCGCTGTAGGGCAATTCATAACGTCCTTTGATAAATGCCCCCGGAAAGCTTATGGCTCCAGCGTTGCCGGAGTAAGGTAAATCCGGTCCGATTTCCATTCCAAACGGGGTAATAATGTCGTTGACCCCAAATGCCTCCAGATCCATACGTCTCGCTTCATCGGCAAAGATAATGAGCCGGCCTCCGCTATTTACATAATTTACAATGGCCTGCTTTTCGGTAGCGGTCCTGGATTTCTTCGGGTTGGTGCCAGAAAGAGTGGAAATAATGATCAAAACATCGGCCTCTTTCAGCTTTTGACTGGTGATCTCCTGATCTTCATTGAGAACGAAAGTCGCTCCCAGGCGCTCTTCCACCAAATGCAGGTACTGATCAAACATTTGAGGATTCACGCCTAGGTAAGCAGAACGCTCTTCAAGTGAGATATCCATTAATACAACCTTCTTTTGTGCCTGCGATGTGAGCATCAACAGGACGCTGAGTATAGTAAAAACTACAAACTTTCTCATAATCTTATAAATTAACCATTTATCGTGTAAATGTATATCCTTGAGGAGGAACAAAAAAATGGGTTTGCAACGCACCTATGCGGTTAGAATTATTCATTATGAGACAACTAAACGCATCAGGATTTTCACTCTTTTATACCATTTACATTGCTGTCTGTTAACCGGTTGCTCCCTTTTCGAAATTATACCTATTTTTAAGGTTAGATAACCGGAATAAGCCATGAGTCCACTCAACTTGCAATACCCTACCTGTCCGATCCGAAATGTGCTAAGCCGCTTCAGCGATAAGTGGTCATTGCTGGTGCTTGCTACCCTTTCCGGGGAGGAAAAAATGCGGTACAAGGATTTGCTGGCATCTATTCCCGACATATCGCAAAAGATGTTGTCGGTTACCCTCAAACATCTCGATCAGAACCATTTGGTACATCGCAAGGCGTATGCCGAAATACCTCCCCGGGTGGAGTACTCACTCACCGACGTATCAAAAAGCTTCTTACCCATATTGCAAATGATGATAGACTGGTCGACGGAACATTTTGAGGAGGTTGCCCGGTAAGCTTTATCTATTCGAAAAAAACCTCGACATTGCGTGGGTCATATTGCAAAAGTCAACCTGCAGCGTATCCCTGAATCCCGGTTCCATCGCTAATCAACTGGCTGCTTCGACCCTAACGCGCTACAAATAATAGATCCCTTTCGGTAAGGGTTTGGTTTATACTCTATATTTGTAACCCATCGACAACAAGAAATTCGCACATATATGGCATTAATTAGGACGCTTGAAAGATCAGGGTTCAACTTGAAGCCCACCTCCTCCGGTATTGGACTATCCCTACTGATTAAAAGTGGCATGTTTCTGTCGCTTCTTTTGATGTTGGCCCTCTCCGGGTTTTCTGAGGAAAAAAGAGATCAAAATGTACGACTGACCGGAAGTGCTGCGATAACCTCCAAAGGACTTTCCACCTTTCCGAACCTTACCTTAGGAAAACCAGCTCTACTTTTTGATATGAGCCTGGGCAACGAAAATTTCAGGTTCGACCCGACGCTCCGCTTTGGAATCGACGGAAAACCATGGACCTTTATCTTTTGGGTGCGCTACGAGGCAATACAATCAGAGAAGTTCGGATTGCGGCTCGGGGCACATCCTGCCTATTCGTTCAAAACGATTTCCACGAATCAAAACGGACAAGTTTCCGAAGTATTACGAACCCATCAGTATCTGGCTGCCGAGATTGTTCCCGTTTTCAAGGTATCGAAGAACCTGAGCATAGCGCCATTTGTGGTTTTTGCCTATGGCGTTGACAGCGATGCTGTAAAGTTCAGCAATTTTATCTCGTTGCTTGCCAATATGGCCAACCTGCCAATTACCGATGAAATCTATTCAAACCTGATGGCGCAGGTTTATTACTTGAAAATGGATGCCAACAGAGGCTATTATTTCAATTCAACTTTGTCGCTCAACAAGCGAAATTTCCCGCTTTCACTCTCTGCAACCATCAATAAAGCCATCGACACCAGTCTTTTGGGAGAAAAGTTTCTTTGGAACATCAACCTCATCTATCGCTTTGGCGGTATCTTCAGGCCTGTTTGACTCCAATACATTAATGGAAATTCTGAAACCTATCAGAAAACGCGCTCCTCAACCTGCAAGCTAGCAAGTTTGGATATTCAGTATTGCATATTTTGAATTCACCACGCCAAGAAAAGTTTTGGGCA
>DIUI01000100.1 GCA_002428215.1 Prolixibacteraceae bacterium UBA6162 | reverse complement strand
ATTATGAATTATTTCGGAAAACTGTTCAAAAGAAAATTGTACCGGGAAGTTATCATCAAACCGTGACAATATTTTGATATTTATTTTCAAATCAAGTTAGTAATCAACAGTTTTGGGTAATCTTCGTAAAAAATTATTCCCTATATTTGCACGTTATTTTAACCAAAACTTCAATAAACTTACATATTAAATTTTACAAAATGAGTGAAAAGATCAACACAAGATGGACGAGGCGTCATTTCCTTGGAGCTGCTGCACTTGGAGTTACCGGTGTCGCTGTATTACCGGGTTTAACCTCGTGCAAATCGCCAGTGGTGGCGGCCGACAAAGATCTAACCCTTGGTTTCATTGGTTTGGGTCGTCAGGCAATGTTTTTGCTGAATGGATTTCTTCAACTTCCAGGCGTTAAGGTAGTTGCTGGTTCTGATGTTTACGGTGTTAAAAACAGCCGCTTCGAAATGCGGGTCAGGGAGCATTATGCAGGCCTTGGCGAGACTGTAGAAGTAGCAACCTACGAAAATTATGCCGACCTGATTGCACGGGAGGATATCGACGTGGTTGTAATTGCTACTCCCGACCATTCTCACGCTATGATTGCCATTGCTGCTGCGAATGCCAAGAAGGACATCTATCTGGAAAAACCACTCACCTTCACCATTAAAGAAGGTCAGGAATTGGTTAAAGCCGTTCGTCAAAACAATGTGGTTCTGCAGGTGGGAAGTCAGCAACGTTCTGATGCCAATTTCCAGCATGCGGTTAACCTTGTGCAATCGGGTGTTCTGGGTTCAACGCTCACTGCCCACGCCTATGTAGGTGCTCCTCCGGTGCCTTACAATCTTCCAGAAGAGACGCTTCCTGCCGATCTCAACTGGGATGCATGGCTCGGACCCCTTCCGGCTTCTATTCATTACAACAAAGAACTCAATCCTCCCATTTCGCTCGATCCGGTTCAGAATGAAACCATTTGGGGCGGCTGGCGCTGGTATAAGGAGATGGGTGGCGGATTTACTACCGACTGGGGTGCTCATATGTTCGATATTGTTCAGTGGGCATTTGGAATGGACAGCAGTGGTCCGGTTGAAATCTCTCCAGTTGAAGGAAGTACCGAATTCATGACCTTTAAATATGCCAATGGTTCAGTAATGACCTCAGAGCCCTTCGATGAGAAACTCACCAAAGGCGTCAAGTTTATTGGTGAGAATGGCTGGATTGAAGTTTCACGCGGACATTACGAAGCTTCTAACCCTGAGTGGTATCCTACCACCGCTGCCGAAGTCGATGATATGCCTTACGAAACCCGCATTCCGCATCAGGTTGATTTTATCGCTGCGGTTCGCAGTCGGAAAGACCCTGTTGTTCCCGTAGAAATCGGACATCGTACATGTACTGTTTGCACCCTTGGTAACATTGCCGTTGAATTGGGTCGCACCGTTAAGTGGGATCCTGCTACCGAAACGTTTGTGGATGATGTAGATGGTGCTGCTACCGCTATGCTGCACTACGAATATCGCAACGGATGGAGTTTATTGTAGACTTTAGCTCTCAAAACTTATATAAAAGGGGTGCCAGATCGGTTCCCCTTTTTTTAGCTCTTTTCACTGAGAATTAGCCATCGCATCTCTTTTTCGTGAAGATCCTGGTTGAGGGTCGAAATTTTTTGCGATTTTTCGAACAGACCGGTATGGTCAAGATTTCCAGTATTTAATTCATCTTCCAACTGCCTGCGTTGCTTCTCCAGCAGTGCGATATCGGCTTCGAGCTGCTCCAGTTCACGTTTCTCTTTGAAGGTGAGTTTCTGGCTATCAGGCTTTTTGGGGAGGGTATCGGTCTGGGTTTTAACAGTCGTTACCGAAGCTTTGTCGGTGACTGCCAATTCGCGAACTGCCTCGCGGTATTGGGTGTAGTTGCCCGGGAAGTCAGTTATGGTTCCGGCACCTTCGAACACAAACAGGTGATCAACAATCTTGTCCATAAAAAACCTGTCGTGCGATACCACCACCACACATCCCCCGAACGACTGCAGGTAATCTTCCAGTACGTTGAGGGTCAGAATGTCGAGATCGTTGGTAGGCTCATCGAGAATCAGGAAATTGGGATTCTGCATCAGCACGGTGCAGAGGTAGAGTCTGCGCCGCTCACCTCCACTCAATTTCTCGATATAATCGTATTGAACTGAGGGAGGAAATAGAAACCTGGTGAGCATTTGCGTGGCTGAAATTTCGGTTCCGTCGTCAAATCGAATCTGCTCTGCAATTTTTTGAACTGCATCTATCACTTTATCGCGGGGCCCAAACGAAATTCCTTCCTGTCGGTAATAACCATACCTTATCGTTTTTCCGGGGTCGATGGTACCATGGTCGGGCGATAATCCCCCCGTTATCAAATGCAAAAAAGTCGTTTTCCCGGTTCCGTTTTTTCCTACTATACCTACTTTTTCGAAACGCGAAAAACTGTAGCTAAAATCTTTTAGCAATACCAGATCGCCATATGATTTCGACAAATGTTTGATTTCGAGAATTTTTTTGCCGATTCGGGCCGAGGTTACCGAAAGGTTCACCGATTTGTCTTCCACCCGAGCGCTTGCACGCTCTTTAAGATCGTCGAACGCATCTACCCTGTATTTTGATTTGGTGGTTCTGGCTTTGGGCATCCGGCGAATCCATTCAATTTCGGTGCGCATAAGGTTTCGCGCTTTGCTTATTTCGGCCTGCTGTGCATTAATGCGTTCTTCGCGCTTGTCAAGGAAATAGCTGTAGTTGCCCTGGTATCTGAAAAGCTCATTTTGATCGATCTCCAATATGACGTTGCAAACCCTGTCGAGAAAATAGCGGTCGTGCGTAACCATCAATAGAGTTGACTTAGTTTTTCTAAGGTACTCCTCAAGCCACTCTATCATATCGGTATCGAGATGGTTGGTCGGTTCGTCGAGCAACAGCACATCGGGTCGGTTTATTAACACCTTGGCCAGTCCCAGCCGCTTCTGCTGCCCTCCTGATAGTTCCCCGACCTTGTGGTCGAGTTTGTCAATCTTAAGCTGTGACAAGATTTGACGAATCTCCACTTCGGTATCCCACGCTTCTAAGGCATCTATCTGCGACGACAGCCGGCTCACTGCCTCATGGTTGTTGGAGGCAATCGCCTCTTCGAAGGCTTTGATGGTGGCAATTTTTTCGCTGTTGGTTGTAAAAACTTCCTCCAGAATGGTGTTGTCGGGATTAAGGGCAGGAACCTGCTCAAAATAGCCAAAGGTTACATCGTTGGTGCGGGTAACCATTCCGGAGTCTGGCGAATCGGTTCCCGCCAAAATGGAGAGAAGCGAGGTTTTTCCTGCCCCATTTCGTGCAATAAGTGCGGCTTTGTCTCCCTGGTTAAGGGTAAACGAAAGGTTATCGAACAGGAGCAGGTTGCCGTATCGCTTGGCTACTTTTTCGGCTTGCAGTAAGGGTTTGGCCATGAATTGGAAATTTTAGCAAAAGTAGGAAAAAGTGACAGAGTAGCGCCTTCAGAAAAAATGCATCTTTCCTCCCCGATAAGTAGCTGTTGGTGAGATTAGTTTTGAAGGTGTCTATATTCGACATGCTTGTGTTTACATTTTATGCCGGTGGTTTCGTTTAAAATGTTGATTTTTGTATTCCTGCTAATTTGAAAACCATGAAGAAAACTGAACGCTACAAGGCTATAATAGATTACTTTCAGGCTACGATGCCGGTAGCTGAAACTGAGCTGGAATACGAAAATCCATTTCATCTTATTGTTGCGGTAATTCTTTCGGCGCAGTGCACCGATAAGCGGGTGAATCAGATTACTCCTTCTTTGCTCAAGCGTTACCCCACACCCGCATTAATGTCTGAGGCCGATCAGGCTGAGGTTTTTGAATACATCCGCAGCTGCTCTTTTCCTAACAACAAATCAAAGCATTTGGTAAATATGGCTCAAATGCTGGTGAGCGACTTTAAAGGAGAGGTGCCATCGGATATTGATGCTCTGCAAAAGCTTCCCGGAGTAGGCCGGAAAACCGCCAATGTAATCGCCTCCGTGGTATACAACCAACCTGCAATGGCTGTAGATACGCATGTTTTTAGGGTTTCTGCCCGGATTGGACTGACCACAGCTGCCAAAACACCTCTTGCCGCCGAAAAGCAACTGATTCAATATATTCCTGTAGATCTCGTGTCTACCGCCCACCATTGGTTGATTTTGCACGGACGGTACGTATGCAAGGCACGCCGCCCGTTATGCTCCCAATGTGGTTTGACGGCGGTTTGTAAATTTTTTGCTTCAGCCAATAAAGAGAAGGCTTAGAGCCATTAGTGCCATTCCGCCCGTAATACCATAAATAGCCAAATGGTGTTCACCATACTCCTCGGCCGATGGCAAAAGTTCGTCGAGTGAAATAAAGACCATAATGCCCGCCACTCCGGCCATCACTGCGCCAAAGATAACCTCTCCGTTTTCGGGAGTAACGAAAGGAATGAGCAACCAATAGGCCATAAGGGCTCCAATGGGTTCGGCAAGTCCAGAGAGGAACGATAGAAAAAATGCTTTTTTTCGATTCCCCGTTGCATAATATACCGGCACCGATACGGCAATTCCTTCGGGGATATTGTGGATTGCAACGGCCAGCGCAATAGGAATTCCAAGAGCAGGGTCTTTTAAGGCCGACATAAAAGTGGCAATCCCCTCAGGAAAGTTATGTATGGCAAGCGTAACCGATGTAAGAATACCAAGCCGGTATAGTTTTCGGAAACGGATGGCATCTTTCTCGGAATTCATCGATTCGAGCGATCTTACTTCATGCGGGTTTTCAACGCTGGGTATCAATTTGTCTATAAGCGCAATGAGCAACATCCCGCCAAAAAATGAAATTAAGGTGTACAATGTTCCGTAAAATTCTCCATAATGCTCTGTAAATGCGAGCCGCGATTCAGGAAAGATTTCGATGAAGGCTATGTATATCATTACTCCGGCAGAAAAACCAAGCGAAAGTGCGAGTAGCTTAGTGTTGGTACGTCGTGCCACCAATGCTATGGCACTCCCTATCCCGGTTGATAAACCGGCAAAAAGGGTGAGCAGCAGGGCAAACTGTACGTTGTCTTCCATGGATAAAGCGAAGTGAGATTTCGGCCAATAAAAAACAAAGTTAATATAAATTGGGTTAGACCTTTGGGGCTTGACTGGGGGAGTGAGGACCCCGCAACAGACAAATTTTAGTCTTTAACTCAGATTATCGTCTTCGCCTGGTTTATTAGGTGGTGAAAAAAAATCAGGTTGCTTAACTATAGGCAGTTTGGCTACACCAATTTAAACTCATTTTAAGTTTGTAATTCATGCAAACTTTTTAATTTTGCCTCAACGAATTCTTAATTAAAACGTGTAGTTATGGCTTATGTAATTAACGATGATTGTATCGCATGCGGAACATGCATCGATGAATGTCCGGTTGATGCCATCAGTGAAGGTGATATTTATGTGATTGATCCTGAATTGTGCACCGATTGTGGATCATGCGTTGAAGTTTGTCCTACTGAAGCAATTCATCCTGGAGAATAACATCCGGTAATACGAAATTATGCCTGCAGTTTACCGCTGCAGGCTTTTTTTTGCTCCTTTTCAGCTGCACGGAACCTTC
>DIUI01000109.1 GCA_002428215.1 Prolixibacteraceae bacterium UBA6162 | reverse complement strand
TCGGTCCTTTATGCCGATTTTCATCCCCGCGACGGGAAGCGGGGTGGTGCATGGATGAGCTCATTCAAGTCGCAGTGGGTTGAAAATGGAACCGACTCCCGTCCACACATCACCATCGTGATGAATTTCACCCGTCCCACCGCTGATAAGCCTTCCCTGCTTACCTTTAATGAGTTCCGAACCTTCCTTCATGAATTTGGACATGCTTTACACGGCATGCTATCAAAAACGACCTATTCCAGCCTTTCGGGAACGTCGGTATTCCGAGATTTTGTTGAGCTCCCCTCGCAGATGATGGAAAACTGGGCGGTTGAGAAAGCTTTCCTTGACCGTTTTGCCAGGCATTACGAAACAGGGGAAACAATTCCCGAAACATTGGTGAACAGGATCAAAGAATCTGAAAATTATCTTACCGGATATGCAACCCTCCGACAGCTGAGTTTTGGTTTTCTCGATATGAAGTGGCACATGCTTGAGGAGGAGTATTCAGGTGATTTGAAAAAATTCGAGGAAGAGGCCATGAAGAATACCCAGCTTTTTCCATCTGTAGAGGGAGTTGCAATGAGCCAGCAGTTTTCGCATCTTTTTGCCGGAGGCTATGCAGCCGGATACTATAGCTATAAATGGTCTGAGGTTCTCGATGCCGATGCTTTTAGTCTATTCCGGGAGCGGGGATTGTTTGATTCAGGCACGGCAGAGGCTTTCAGAACCCATATTCTGGAGCGTGGAGGCACACAACACCCAATGGAGCTATACAGACTATACAGGGGAAAAGAACCCTCTGTGGAGGCGTTGCTGGAGCGCAGTGGATTGCGATAGTGAAAGAAAAAGTTAAAAATCAATCAATGCTGGGAGTATTGGTTCAATTACAGCTAATATTGTACCATGAAATCGGATCAGTTTAAGGGGTATTTTTTTGCCATATTGGCAACCGTTTCTTTTTCCAACGTATATATTTTCAGCAAGGCAGCTCTGAATGAGATTCATCTCATTCAGTTCGGTTTTTACTGGTATGCACTGGGGACTTTTTTCAACACAGTATGGGCTGCCCGCAAGGGGAGTTTAGGTACTATTAAACTCTTGAAGTGGCCGCAGGTATGGATTATGGTGTTGTTGGGCATACTTGAGATTCTGACCAATACCACTTTTTTTCTTTCTATCCACATTATTCCCGATCCGGCAGTTACTTCCTTTCTGGGAAATCTATACCCGGTTTTTCTTACCCTCGGAGCGGTAATGTTGTTAAGGGAACGATTTACGCCCATTGAATCCACTGGCGTAATGCTGGCTTTTGCCGGAGCATTTGTTATTAGTTACACCGGAGAGGCTAATTTTCGCAATATGTTTATCCCCGGCACTCTGGTGGTTCTGATAAATGCCATCTTTGCAGCTACTACTTCATTGGTTGTTAAGGTCAATGTCAGGAAGCTGACTCCCGAATTGATTACACTTAACCACAACCTTTGGCTTTTTGTTTATTCAGCTATTTTGATGCTGATTACCGGAAAATCGTTCGTGATTCCCTCTACAGCAATGTTGAATATAGCAATTGGATCGTTTTTGGGTCCTTTTATGGGAATACTTGCGATCTACTACTCATTTAAGTATATCGAAGCGTCGAGGTCGTCGATTGTGCAGAGCACCAAAGGAATTGTAGTGCTGATTGGTTCGTATCTCTATTTTGGAACCCTGCCACTCGCACATCAGCTGTTGGGCGGATTGCTTACTGTTGCCGGGGTGCTGGTCATGTCCCTGGCGCAAGCACGTTTTTTTAGGTTTTCAAGAAAAAAATAACCTGTTGGTTTGGCAAATGCCAACCTGATTAGTCTTTAGCCGAAGAGAAAACTCTTTTTATATTTGCATAAATTTTTGCGAAGACATCCGCATTGTATTTGATCTCTGATTTTATCTCAAGAGACATATATTCTGTTTGGTTTGATGGTAATGAGAATGCAAAGGACAAAGTCTGAAGGTTTGCAATAGCAAACCATAATACATAAGAAATAACTGACAACAATGAATTTTGTAGAAGAACTTAGGTGGAGGGGGATGATACACGATGTTATGCCCGGTACCGAGGAGCAACTTGAGCGGGAGCTAACATCTGCCTATGTCGGGATTGATCCAACAGCCGATTCTTTGCATATTGGTCACCTTGTGAGTGTAATGATGCTCAGACATTTTCAAATTGCCGGACACAAACCAATAGCCCTGGTTGGTGGGGCCACCGGAATGATAGGTGACCCATCGATGAAATCGCAGGAGAGAAACCTGCTTGATGAGGCTACTCTTCGGCACAATCAGGAGTGTATCAAGGAACAGCTAAAAAGATTTCTCGATTTTGAATCGGAGGCCCCCAATGCAGCAGAGTTGGTGAACAACTACGACTGGATGAAGGAGATTACTTTTCTTGATTTTATACGCGACATAGGAAAGCATCTTACAGTTAATTATATGATGTCTAAAGACTCTGTAAAAAAGAGACTTTCATCGGAATCGGCGTCTGGCATGTCATTCACCGAATTTACTTACCAGTTGGTACAGGGTTATGATTTCCTTCATTTGTACCAAAACTTCAACTGCCGGTTACAAATGGGGGGTTCAGACCAATGGGGAAATATAACCACAGGCACCGAGCTCATAAGAAGAAAAGCTGGAGGTGAGGCTTTTGCGCTCACCTGTCCACTGATTACCAAGGCAGATGGAAGTAAGTTTGGAAAAACCGAATCGGGTAATGTATGGCTTGATGCAGAAAAAACCTCCCCTTATGAATTTTATCAGTTTTGGTTAAACACGTCGGATTTGGATGCTGAAAAGTACATTCGAATATTTACACTGCTTGGAAGAGATGAGATAGAGTCTTTGATTGCATCGCATTCAGAGGCACCGCATTTAAGGCAACTGCAAAAACGTCTGGCCGAGGAGGTAACTGTTATGGTTCACAGCAGCAAAGATTTTGAGACTGCTGAGGCCGCATCTAAAATATTATTTGGTCAGGGTACAGCAGAACAGTTGCGACAACTGCCTGAAAAAACTTTGCTTGCAGTATTTAGTGGTGTTCCACAATTTGAAATAGAACTGTCTGAGATTGAAAAGGGTATCAATGTGGTGGATTTGCTGGCCGAAAAACTGCCGGTATTTCCCTCTAAAGGAGAACTCAGACGAACCATTCAGGCGAACGGACTTAGTCTGAACCAGGAAAAGGTGCTTTCGGCCGACTTGCTTATAGATGCTAATATGCTGGTAGCTCAAAAGTATTTGTTGGCTCAGAAAGGAAAGAAAAACTATTTCCTGATTATCGCCCGCTGACCTGCTCAATCCTATATAATAAACGTAAATTCGTTACGTTACAGAACTAATGAGGTAAATTTCAAATCAGACTTATGAACGACTTTTTTGACAACCGTCGCATTCTGGAGATTTTCTGGTCACGCCGTTATCATATTGTTGCTATTGGAGTTATAGCCATTGTGCTTGCTTCGGTGTTTTCGTCACCTTTCTTTATTCAACCCAAATTTAAAGCTCAGGCAAGACTTTATCCTGTGAACGTGGTTGTTATGAGCGAGGAGTCGAAAAGTGAGCAGATGCTGGAAATGATCAATTCTAACGATCTTAAACTGCGTCTGTTCGAAACGTTTGGTCTTCACGAGGTGTACGGCATAGATCCCGGTGATCCGCTGTATATGACCTATATGCTTGGAGAGTTCAATAAGAATTTTGCAGCCCGCAAAACGGAATTTGAGACGGTTCAGATAGAAATATTGGATACTGATCCTTTGCGGGCAGCAGCCATGGTCGATTCCATGATTCACTTTTACAATCAGAAGGTACGTATACTGCATGCCAATAAGAACCTCGAAATGGTAGTGATTCTCGAAGAGAATCTTCGGCGCCGACGTCATGAGCGCGATTCTGTGGCATCGGAGCTGGCTGCTTTCCGTAAAAATTATCAAATTATGGATGCGGTTGTTCAGGCACCCGAAGTTACGAGAGGTTATATGAATTTACTATCGCAAGGGCGGAGTGGATCAGCCGACTTCCGAAAAGTGGAGGAGATTTATTCCAACCTTGTGCATAAAGGAGTAGAGGCTCAGGTGATAGAGAGTCATTTTAACTATCTCAACCAGCACATCGACTCATTGCTCAATATGTATCACATTAATAGGTCAGAAGCACGGAAGATTATTTCTTATTCCCATGTGGTAGAACATCCAATTGTGCCCGATAAAAAGGCATATCCCGTTCGTTGGCTCATTGTAATGGTAAGCTTTCTGTCGGCGCTGTTTTTCTCACTGCTGCTTTTTGTAGCGATTGATTATTCAAAAAAACAATAGCATTAGGTGTTTAAAGAACCTGCAATACGATTAACCTGGTTCTATGCTTTATCGTTGCTGTTTATACTGCTGAATGGCTATATGATGGTAAAGAAGGAGACGATGCTTTTCTCCCTTTTACCTGTTGTTTTGTTGATGATTCTGGTGGCGGTATTTTCAACCGATCGATTGCTGTATCTCATTACCTTCTTTACGCCTTTATCTGTTCCACTCAGCAAACTGGTTTATGGTTTGCCCTTCGATATGTTTCTCCCAACCGAGCCTCTGATTTTTGGACTGCTGCTATTGTTTGTTTTAAGACTTGCCGGAACTCGCAGTTTCGATGCCCCATTGCTTCAGCATCCGATTTCGATGGCCGTTTGGGCATTGCTTTTCTGGATATTGATTACCACCATTACAAGTACGATGCCTCTGGTGTCGGTTAAATTTCTGTTGGTTCGGATATGGTTTATTGTAGTGTTTTATCTTATGGCATATAAGCTATTTGATGATGCGGTTAACTTTAGACGTTTTGTGTGGATTTATATTTCCGGACTTTTGCTGGTAATTGGGTATACCATTTTTCGCCATTCTGGATATGGATTGTTTAACAAACAGGCTGCTCATTGGGTAATGACTCCATTTTTCAACGACCATACCTCCTATGGCGCGGTTTTGGCAATGTTTATTCCCGTAATTGCCTTTTTCTCTTTTGGGAAATATGCACCCACCCAACGAAAATGGCTGGCAAGGGGTATTTTTGGGATATTGTTGATTGCATTTGTGCTTTCATACACACGGGCAGCGTGGTTGAGTCTAATCGTGGCCATTGGGATTTGGGTTCTCATGTTGTTAAAAATCCGATTCAGGTCGATGGTTATTTCTGCAGTAGTTCTAATAGGATTGGTTTTTACCTTTCAGCAGCAGATTGTCCACTATCTTGAACGGAATGACGATGAATCGTCGTCAAATCTGCTGGAACATTTTAGTTCCATGTCTAACATAACCAGCGATGCATCCAATCTGGAGCGGCTCAACCGCTGGGGTGCTGCTTACCGTATGTTTCAGGAGAAGCCATTTTGGGGCTTCGGACCAGGCACCTATATGTTTAAGTATGCACCTTACCAGTTAACCCGTGATAAAACGATTATCAGCACCAACATGGGTGATGCCGGAAATGCCCACAGCGAATATTTCGGACCGCTTGCCGAGAGCGGAATTTTCGGTTTTATAACTATGCTTTTGCTTATGACAGCAGTTCTATATACTGCCATATCGGCCTATACCCGTTTAGAACCCGGTTACCACCGGGGTTTGCTTCTTGCAGTCTTTCTGGGGTTATTGACCTATTATGTTCATGGAGTGATGAACAACTTTCTTGATACCGACAAGGTAGCTGTTCCTTTTTGGAGTTTTACCGCTGTAGTAGTATGGATTGATCTTCGCTCCCGCAGTGCGAAGCAAGCATAAAAAAATCCGGAGGGTATTCCGGATTCAAAGTCTTTTTCAATTACTGCCTTATGCGTTCGCTGTAAGAGCGGTCTCGGGTATCTACCTTTAGAAGCTCATTTTCGTTGATAAACAAAGGAACCATTATTTCGGCACCGGTTTCAAGGGTAGCTGGCTTGAGCGCAGTTGTACTGGCGGTATTCCCTTTTTCACCCGGCACAGTATAGGTAACCCTAAGTTCAACGAATGGAGGAAGTTCGGCTGTAAGAGGGGTCTCTGTGTCTGCGTGAATTTGGACCTCAATAACTTGACCCTCCTTCATTAAGTCGTTGTTCTCAATGAGATCGGCGTTAAGAGAGATCTGCTCAAAGGTTTCGGTATGCATAAAATGACAACCGTAATCATCCTTGTACAAGTATTGGTAAGGTCTGCGTTCTATACGCACAGTTTCGATTTTGACTCCGGCATTGAAAGTATTTTCAACAACCTTTCCGGTTTTAAGATTTTTAAGTTTAGTCCGCACAAAGGCAGGACCTTTCCCGGGTTTTACATGAAGGAACGAAACAATGCTATACAATTGACCATTCCAGTCAAGACACAGTCCATTTTTAATATCTGCGGTTGTTGCCATATCTAATTCAGGTTAAAATTTTTTCCCGGACAAAAATAGTTAAATCTCCAATAAATCAATGGAAAGTGTTATTCGACGCTGTCTTTGTCCTTAAAAGATGAGGCAGGGAACTCTGCATTAAAGCAGTGAGCTGTTCTCAGAGTTGGGTAATCTCCCGGCCGTTTACAGTATAACTGGACAATACGGCCCTTAAGGTTCCGACTTTTAGATCGACATCGACCATAACCGGTATTTTGTCTTTTTGGGTGATATAAAGATTAATCCCGTCTGATCTGGCAAGTACTTTCCCCTTTTCCAACTCAGGTTTAAGCAAGTAGCAATTGATGATGCCAAGCTCTGTTTCAATGGGCTTTATTTCCCCCGCCCCTATTTTAATTTCCCCCACCACATGTCCGTCAATTACAGGAAAAGTAAGCGTTTTCCCCCGTTGTAGAGAAGAAATGTAGTTTTGGTGTATAAAATAGAAAAACACTGAACTGATATCGGTAAGACCGGCAGGAACTTTTGCTCCACCAGTTCGGGCGCTGAATATGGAGTCATTCTCCTGGAAAAAAGTTACCTCATTGTAGTATCGGTAGCTACGCTCCTTTACGTTTCGGATGGCCTTGTAGGGCAAGTGGGTTTCTGCGTCTACGATACTTTCATAAACATTGTGCACCTTAAAGATAGCATCGGTTACCCCTGTGGTTCGGCCTTCGAGGTAGTAATAGACTGCCGGTCGACCTTTATAGAGCGTGTCGGCAATGATGATGCGGGCAGAACCCCCCTTAATAAATCCGTATTTTAGGTTAAAATCGATAACTGCCCTGCGCTTTGCGGAGGCTTCACCTGCATTGGAAAACAAGAAGGCCAGCACCAAAAACAGCTTCGAAAGTCGCTGGACAGTTAACCAGTCATGATTTTCGGATTTGCTATTTAAGATCTTGTTTCTCACTTCAGACATTGCTAAATGATTTTATTTTTTGGTATGGTTGCCAGAAAATTCTTCAGGTAGAACGGTTCAAAATAGGCAACATCCTCGAATTTATT
>DIUI01000123.1 GCA_002428215.1 Prolixibacteraceae bacterium UBA6162 | reverse complement strand
GGCATGAACAACGGTTTCGCCATACCATGAGAAGTCTGTTTGGAATAGACCCGAAAAATGACCTTCAGTCCCTCATTAAGATTCCTTCCGATTGTCCCAATGGGTTGGTTAAGTGCAGATTTATATATGGTCCGGAATCCTTTGCTGCAGAGTTTCTACCTTACAAACATCGCTCTGTTGCATCGCTAAAAATAGTATCCGGCAGTACCATTGAATACAGCTTTAAATTTCTCGATCGCCAAAATCTGACCCAACTCTTTGAGCAGCGAGGTACCTGCGACGATATAATCATTGTTAAGGATGGTATGCTAACCGATAGTTACTATGCAAATCTGGTGTTTTACGATGGCAGTGAATGGGTTACCCCCGATGCTCCCTTACTGGCAGGTACCCAGCGTGCCCGCTTATTAAATAATAAATCCATCAGGGTTGGCACCATCACCCTCGATAATTTTCGTGGTTTCGAGAAAGTAGGCCTCATTAATGCCTTAAACGATCTTTCGGCGATGCCTCAACTTCCTGTTGGTAATATACAAATGTAGATCAACCGGATTATAACGGCACCTTTAGCTTTACCGTAAATTGTTTCCCTGCAACCCCCTCGATTTCGAGAGAGCCTCCTATCATGGCTGCCCTCTGTTGCATAATTTGGATTCCCATTCCTCCCTTTTTAACCTGCGAACCAGAATCTTCGCCTCTTCGCTCTATTGAAAGAACCAACTCTTTTGCCTCGACTTGAAGACGGACAAAGACATGCCCGCCATTGCTGTGCTTAACAATGTTGGTAAGTGACTCTTCGGCAATGCGATAAATATTTGATTGCATAAATCCGTTCAGCTGCAGATCCATTGGTTCAATCTCAATGTTGACAACGAAATAACTTTTTAACTGCATTTTTTTGGTCAGCTCTATTATAGCATCGGCCAAATTTGTTTCTGGGATTGTGTCATTGCTTATATCCGTAGTTGTCGCACGCAAAGCCGCAATGGTGCTGGTAATATTATTCCTGATGTTTTCAAGCAGCGCCTCAACCGAAGAATCTCTTGCCACTGATCGAGCGTTCTCAATTCCCATTTTTATAGATACCAGCATTTGTCCAACATGGTCATGCAACTCTCTCGATATCCGCCTTCGCTCGTTTTTTTCACCACGGAGGTAAGAGATTACCTCCTTTGTATTAAACCCTCCTTGTGACATGAGTCTATTTATGGCCTGCGTTTCATCCTGACTTCGCATGCTTTCAGTATTATCTTTGATGGACATCAAAACCATTTCCTGATGGTCGAAATAGACGAAACTCGCTGTGGCCATGAAGTCGCGCTTGTTCAGTTTCCTAATCTTTATGCCGGAAGCATAGGTAATCTTGTTACGAATGATTCTCTGAAATAGATTTTGGGATGAAATAATATTGGAACAAAGTTCGGGTTGATCGACTCCCTGACTAAAGCCTAACAAGTGCAGCGCAGCATGATTGATGTCGATCACCGAATAGGTAGTTGAATTAATCAGCATAAGTGGCTCTTCCGAAAAATCAAATATGGTTCGGTAGTGCAGCTCCTTCTCAGCAATTCTTTGAATATAATCCGACTGGCGCTTTATGTTGTTAAGAACTCCGGTAAGTTCGTTTCGAGAAAAGTTTTTATCGAGATAATAATCAGCACCAAAACTGTCCCCGAAATTACTTCCATCACTGCTGGCGGCTGATAATGCAATTACGAAGGGGAGATGCGCCTGAGAGCTTCTTGCCTTATCAATCAGGTCAGAGGCTTCTTCCGGATACAATCCAATATCTACCATCAATACCATCGGAGTTTCCTGCTCTAAAATTTGAGCTGCCTCACTGCAATTTTTAACCTCAAACACCCTGAAGATTTCCATTTGAGCAACAATGCTTTTTATGTACCGCGAGATAAGCGGTTCACGCTCGACTATGAGCAAGGCGGGCATTTCGGCGTCGAAAAATCTTTGGTCGCCTCCCATTGGTTGATTATGCGAATTCTCTTTCATATCGGAACAATGGCAGGAATTGTTTTAAAACGACAAGAAACTTCTGTTCCCATTCCCGGGCGACTATCTATAGTGAGGATACCCCCAAATTTTTCAACCAAACGTTTCGAAATTATCAAACCCAGGCCGGATCCTTTTTTAAGAGGAACCTTGTTCGAAAACTGCATATAGGCCCCTATGTTTTTTATTGCATTTATTGGCATACCCTCACCTTTGTCGGAGATTCGCAGTTCGAAATATTCCCCATATTTGGTTCCTTTTAAAATTACAGGTGTAGCCGGCTCCGAAAACCGAAAAGCATTGTCTGTTAACTCACGAACAATCTTTCGCAGAAGCTTTTCCTCAATCTCAAGATTAGCTGGTTCAACATCAACATACAAATCGGAAATTCTGTCGTATTTTCTTGCTATTGCAAACGATTCCTCAAAAATAAGAGGCTCAAGCTTCGAACCTGAGGTAAGGCTTTTAGCGGGTTGTGCAATCAGTTCCATGTTGACGTACATGAGATAATTTTCGGCAAGCCGGTGCAAATGCATACCTCTTTCAAGTATCGTATGCCCCATATTGGCAAGCTCATCATGCGTAAAAACTGCAGGTTGTTCAGCCAGAAGGCCGGCGAGTCCAAGGATGCTGTTGATAGGTTCTGAAATTTCTGACGGGAGCTGTGTAAGGATGCGGTTTTGGAGATTGTTTATTAGATCATCACTCTGTTTTTTTACAAGGTCAGCTTTTTCCAATCTGGCATCAATGGCCTTAAGCAGTTCTGAATGCGTAAATGGTTTGGTAATATAGTCGTCGGCCCCAATCTCCATTCCCGTGCGTATGTCGGTTCTTTCTGATAGAGCCGACATGAAAATGAAAGGTATTCCCTCTCCCCCGGGCAACTTACGAATGGAATTTAGCAGTGTCCTTCCATCCATTTCTGGCATTAGAATATCGGAAAGAATCAGATCGGGTAGTTCTGCTTCTGTAAGCCTAATGGCGGAATGCCCGTCGGCTGCCTTGATCACATCCATCCCCTCATACGATAGCCAGTTTGCGATTTCATTAAGCAGAAAAACTTCATCTTCAACAATCAAAATCTTTTTCATAGTCGGTCTATTACTGGAAATCTACAGGTTGCGGTAGTGCCTGCATGAAGCTTTGAGGTGATTTCGATGGTTCCTCCGTGCAGTGATATGGCATCCTTTGCCAATGGGAGCCCTAACCCTAAACCTCTCTGATTTTGGAGGTTTGAGGCTCTATAATAGGCGGTAAAAACCTTATCGATCTCCTTTTCGGGTATACCGATGCCTTTGTCGCCGATGGTTAAAACTGCAAACTGTTTCTCTCTCACCAGAGATACCAGAATTGGATTTTGTGGCTCTGAATAGTTGGCAGCATTGGAAACCAGGATTGAAATCACACTATGCAGAATATCGGAGTCAAAACTGCATGCAATAGGGGAGTTGGGAAGATGTATTTCCAGTTGGTGAACAAATTCGGGTGTTTCTGAAGTTGTTTTGCAAACAGTTCTTATAAATCCAACCAGGTCGGCAATTTTGGGTTTAAAAATAATCTTGTTCTCCTCCCGCTTTGATTGATGAATCAACATCTCCATGTGGGAGTTGAGTGCTTTTATCTGCTCACTGATTAATTGCAATCTTTTGTCAATTTCATCTTCGTTCATTCGGTTGCGGTAATGTTTTACCGATTCGGCCGCCGTTAAAATTTGTGCCAATGGGGTTCTGAAATCATGCGATGCTAAAGAGACAAAACGCGATTTTAGCGCGTTCAGTTGCCGCTCGATAAGTATAGTGTGTCTTAATTTATACTCGTTGCTTTTGAGCTGCCTCTCCTCTGAAATGCGCAATGTGAGGTTTACGAGAAGCTGACAGTAGATTTGCAGAATCATTTCGGCCTCTTCCGGCCACTCCTTCTCCGGATTCTTGGCCCAAAGTGCCATAAATCCCGGCCGCTCTTCACCCGAAAGCATAGGTGCAATGAGAACCGAGCCAGCGAGATGATTTTGCATTGCATATCCTAAAGTCCGGGGGTCAGAAGACCGAGAGTTACTCTGTGGAAATCTTAAAGTTTTTTCTGAGCTTTGCCGGATGTTGTCCATCACTTTGTTTGCCACCTCGTCGCTGATGTTAACCTCTTCATCCAATGCGAGACCTGGCCTGTTCCAGACAAATTTACGTGCCAATGTATTGCTGGCATCCTGTGTTCCAAATACCAGAGCGGCGTCGGCCTTAAAGTAACTGCCAATAGCACTAAGTCCTTTGGTCTGAATATCGGATAGTCGCTGTTGATTTGGGTAGATTAAAGTGGTCGAAAGTTGCAATAAGACGAACAGTAATTCTTCAAGGTTTTCAATCTCATTAATGCTTGAGTCAGAGTTGCGGCCTCCTTCTTCATTGAGGGAATTGATACCGCTGCCTGCCAAAACAGAACCGATGGGGGAGA
>DIUI01000102.1 GCA_002428215.1 Prolixibacteraceae bacterium UBA6162 | reverse complement strand
ATCCTGAACCTATATGTCTGGAACAAAGACAGAAAAAAGTTATGGTTAGAAAAGATACAACTTACCGCAACGGGCCACTGATTTTAAGCCGTATCTGGTCGGCATTGGCATTGGTCGTTATTGCCGTAATATTTATTGGGTTTACCTCAAATCTTGCTCCGTGGAAACGTAAAAAGATCATCGATCAGGATATTACCTATTATTATGGGTATCTCCCGGCTACTTTCATTTACAACGACTGGAGTTTCTTTTTTCCCGACAAGCCCGGATTTACCGGGCATGTATGGAGTATTGACCTGCCCAACGGCAACAGAACTCAGAAAATGACCATGGGGGTTGCCTACCTTTATGCCCCATTCTTCGGTCTTGCCCATGCGTATACTTTACTTACCGGAGGCGTAGCCAATGGATATTCGCCCAATTACCATATGGCTCTTGTATGGGCCGGACTCTTCTACTTTCTTTTGGGGTTATGGCTGTTAAGACGAATTTTGAACCAGTTTTTCCCCGACAACATTACCGCCATCGTACTGGTACTGCTAAGTTTTGGTACCAATCTTTTCAATTATGCCACGTGGGATTCGCCCTTATCACACGCTTTCAGTTTTTTTCTGTTTGCACTGGCTCTATTGCTGTTTCTTCGATGGATGAACCACCCGAAGCTCTTTACCTCACTTGTTCTTGGAGCCACTGCCGGATTGATTGTACTTATTCGGCCAACCAACCTTATATTTCTGCTTTTTCTGGCAATGCTCTATCTATTTCAGAAAAAGAGCTTTAAGGCAATCCTCCTCCAGCTGCTTCAGTTACGCTGGCATTGGCTGCTTTTAATAGGCGGTGCTTTGGTGATCTGGATTCCTCAGATGGCTTATTGGAAAGTAAACTCAGGCCACTGGATGTTCTATTCTTACCTTGGGGAACCGTTCTTTTTCGATAAACCACAGATTATTAATGGACTATTTTCATACCGGAAGGGATGGCTGATTTATACCCCGCTCATGTCATTCGCACTCATTGGAATTTTCATGCTTCGGAACGATCTTAAGCAATGGTTCTATCCGGTGCTTGTTTCAACTGTTTTGAACATCTATGTTATTTTCTGCTGGTGGTGCTGGTGGTATGGTGGCTGTTTTGGTGCCCGCGCTCTGGTTGAGTTTTATGTGGTTTTGAGCATACCCCTCGGAGCATTTGTGGTTTGGATTTCGAATAGAAAAGTTCCCATACGTCTGATTGCTTTGTTTCTGGCAGGATTTTTTATTTGGCTGAATCTTTTCCAGTCCAGACAGTACCGAAGTACTTTGTTGCATTGGGACAGCATGTCGAAGGCCGCATACTGGGCCATTTGGGGAACCCAGTCCTGGCCCGAGAATTACCCCGAACTGTTAATTCCTACCAATGCAGAAAAGGCAAAACGCGGCGAGAAAGAGTATCCCTGACCTTTTGGAAATGGATTAACTAAAATGGCACAATGAATCGGATAAAATCCTCTTTGGCAAATATTTACAGGTGGTTTCACCCGCGCTTTCAGCATCTTTTCCTGGAATATAAGGTGACATTTAAACCCCGCTATGGGCATGGGAAACCTCCTCATGAGGCTTTATATGCAATGGTAGATGCCAACCGCAGCCGCTATGCCGAACTGCTCGAAGCCTCTCTTACCTATATCGAAAACATTAAAACCATCAGGGATGCCAGTCAGGGCGATTCCGGAGTTGAGCCTGTATGGAACAGCGGATATCTGCCCGGGCTCGACATAATTGGAATCTATACTATGTTGTCGGAGCTAAAACCGGAAACCTACTTCGAAGTTGGCTCAGGTAATTCAACCAAGGTCGCCTATAAAGCCATCAGCGAGCAAAAATTAGGCACCAAAATCATCTCTGTAGATCCGGCACCCAGGGCAGAGATCGACCAAATAGCCGATACTATCGTCCGGCAACCCTTCGAAGAAACCGACCTTAAGGCGTTGTTTCAGCTCAAGGCAAACGATGTTCTTTTTATCGACAATTCGCACCGGATTCTGCCCAATTCCGATTCAATGGTATTTTTCCTTGCGGTGCTTCCCAAGCTTGCCAGTGGGGTGGTTGTTCAAATTCACGATATCTATATACCCTATGACTATCCGCAATTTATGTGCGATCGTTTCTATTCCGAGCAATACGGGTTGGCCATCTGGCTGTTGTCCAATCCTGAAAGGTTTGAAATTTTACTTCCGAACTACTTCATTTCTGAAGATTCTGCGCTTTCGGAAATGGTTGTTCCGTTCTGGGAGCAACCAGGACTGAATAATGTGGAGCGGCACGGGGGGTCGTTTTGGTTCAGAATCCGTTAAAATTATTTGGAATGAGCATAGATTTGCAAGGTAGGAGTCAGGGCCGAATTGGTAGTTTGCTGTTTGTTATCGCTTTTATAAGCTTATCATGGTGGGTTGACTACCCAACCACTTTTACTGAGCCACCACAATCGGTGCATACCTGGCGTCAGACCAATGGGCTTTCCATAACCCAAATGTACTTTCAGCACAATCTTCCCCTCTTTCAGCCCGAAATACACAATCAGATCAGTGCGCAGGGGCTTAGTGGTAAAACAGCCGGAGAGTTTCCAATACTGTATTATGTGACGGCACAATACTGGAAATTGGCTGGCAAATCGGAAGCTTCATTCCGACTGCTTCATCTTGTCATACTATTTGCCGGATTACTGCTTCTTTTCCGGCTTTTAACCGGAATTACAGGCGACATGGTAGGTTCTGGTTTCGTTAGTATGCTGGTGTTTACGTCGCCAATGGTTGTTTTTTATGGCCCCAATTTTCTGCCCGATGTGCCTTCGCTGGCTTTTGTGTTTGTGGCATGGTATTTTTTGTACCGTTTTACTGTTTCGAGGAATTACGCCTCTCTTGTTGTTTCGGCCCTGTTTTTTACGCTTGCATTAACACTTAAAATTACCTCAGCGTTGAGTTTTATCGCCATTGCGGGTTGGGTTATTCTCGAACTACTTGTTGTAAAACCAAAAGACCGGGTGTTTTCTTTCCGTTGGATTCATATTTTACCTTTCCTCACAGGGGGTTTGCTGGTCCTATTATGGTACCTCTACGTTGAAAGCTACAACGCTTTGCACGGTGGAAGTTTTTCGTATCATGGAATCTGGCCGGTATGGAACATGAGCAGTGAGCAATTTGGTCGCATTACCGATGCGCTGGATAAAATATGGTTCAAGGAATTTTTCTGGCCACCACTGCAGTATGCCACGTTCGGTATTTGGCTGGTTTTGTTGTTCGGGATCAAAAAACTGCCTCCCTTTTTTGGTTATTTGCTTGTTGTAATGCCCCTTGGACTTTTGGGCATATTGCTGTTGTGGTTTCAGGTACTCGAGGGTCACGACTATTATATGATTACCCAGATACAGGTTCTTGTGGTGGTTTGGGGTATATTCTTTTATTTTCTGCGACGGCTCAAATGTAAGGGGTATGCTTTTCGGCTGTTGCCCATGGCTGCCATCTTTCTATTTCTTGCCTTTAATGCACGGGAGCGTCATCTTGCACGATACCAGGGGTGGATGAACGAAGGGTACAAGGTTAATCTGGAAGCCTTGACTGAAATAGAACCGAGTTTTGAGCTTTGGGGAATAGGTCCCGACGATAAAGTGATTTCAATCCCGGATAACTCGATCAATGCATCGCTTTACTATATGAACCGCAAAGGTTACACCAATTTTGCCAGCGATTTTTCGACTGACGAGGAGTTTCTGCGACGGATACGTCAAGGAGCAAAATATATGATAGTCAACGATTCAACCCTTCTGCAATCGTCTCCGGTACAGCTCTATACAAATTATCTTGTGGGTGTTTACCGAAACGTTACTGTGTATGACCTCAGACCGTATTTACAGGAAGAGTGAATCGACAAATGCTTTGCGGTCGAATAGCTGAAGATCGCTCATTTTCTCGCCTATTCCTATGTATTTCACCGGAATTTTGAACTGCTCCGAGATTCCAATCACCACACCGCCTTTGGCAGTTCCATCGAGTTTGGTGATGGCCAAAGCAGTAACATCGGTTGCGAGCGTAAACTGCCTGGCTTGTTCAAATGCATTCTGGCCGGTCGATCCATCCAGAATGAGCAGCACTTCGTGTGGAGCATCGGGAATGACCTTCTGCATTACCTTCTTGATTTTGCTCAACTCATTCATCAGGTTTACCTTGTTGTGCAATCTTCCTGCTGTATCGATGATGACCACATCGGCACCCGATGCTTTTGCTGATGCAACAGTATCGTAGGCTACCGATGCCGGATCGGCTCCCATTTTTTGCTTAACGAGCGGAACCTGTACACGGTCGGCCCATATTTGCAGCTGATCGATGGCTGCGGCCCTGAAAGTGTCGGCAGCGCCCAGTACCACCGATTTGCCCGACTGCCTGAAATTATGGGCCAACTTGCCAATGGTGGTGGTTTTGCCTACTCCGTTTACACCCACTACCATTATTACATAGGGATCGTTCGAAGCAGGAAGCTCAAAACCTGCCGGGTTGGCAGAGTTGCTCTCTTCGAGCAAGCCCACAATCTCTTCGCGAAGTACTTTGTTGAGTTCTGAAGTTCCCAGATATTTCTCGTTGGCGACCCTATTCTCAATACGTTCGATGATGCGCAACGTAGTCTCTACGCCAACGTCGCTGGTTATGAGTACTTCCTCCAAATTGTCGAGCACTTCGTCGTCGACTTTCGATTTGCCAACGATGGCTCGGCTCAACTTGGTAAACACGCTATCGCGGGTCTTCTCTAAACCCTTTTCCAGGTCGGCCTTTTTCTCTTTACCAAAAAATCCAAAAATCCCCATCGCAATAATTTTGAACTGCCGAAGGTATAAAAAACGACACAATCGGATGAATACAGGTAGAAACAAAAAGAGCTTTTACCGAATGGCAAAAGCTCTTTCTGGCAATTGATGATTGCCTATTTTTTATTGAAATAGCCGGTTACCTCTTCATTGGCAACAATCTCTTCCTTGAAGGAGTATGCTCCGGTTTTTTCCGATTTTACCATCTTAACTACTTTTGCGTAGCCTTTTCCAGACCCTTTCTGCAGGGTAGCAACTGTTTTCTTTGCCATAACTCAGAACTATTTAATTTCTTTATGTACGGTTACCTTTTTCAGTATTGGATTGTATTTCTTCAACTCCAAACGCTCTGTGGTGTTTTTCCGGTTTTTCATTGTAATGTATCGAGATGTTCCGGGCATGCCACTCTCTTTGTGTTCGGTACACTCCATAATTACCTGAACCCTATTTCCTTTTGCTTTCTTAGCCATTGCTGTGTAAATTAAATGTTAGCAATTAATCCGTTCTCCTGAGCTTTCTGAAGCGCATTCTTTATGCCCATTTTATTAATGGTGCGCAACCCTGCAGCCGAAAGGGTAAGTTTAACCCAACGGTCTTCGTGTGGCAAATAAAATTTTTTATCGAACAGGTTAACGTCGAATTTTCTTTTTGTACGTCTCTTAGAGTGCGACACATTGTTGCCTATCATCGCTCTTTTTCCTGTTATCTGACAAATTCTCGACATTGGTGCTATCTCTTTAATTCTTAATTACCCCGCTTCCAAAACGGAACGCAAAATAAATACTTTTTTACGGAACAATCAAGTATGTCTGCAACTTTTTTGTCAACCATTCAATTATTTAGCATACTACCACACCTCAGCAACTTGTCTGAAGGTT
>DIUI01000058.1 GCA_002428215.1 Prolixibacteraceae bacterium UBA6162 | reverse complement strand
CTCAAACCAACCGCTGCCAAAGGTACATACATCAAAAGTATCTATCTCTCAAGTACCATGAGTCCTGGTATTCAAGTTGAACCTAAGTCGGTTACCGACTAAAAATGTGTGTTATGAAGAGTTCAGAAAAAGCATCTGTAATTGATAGTCTGGTTGAACAAATCAACGCTAGCAACCATTTTTATCTCGCCGACATTAGTACGCTCAATGCTGAGAAAACCAGTGACCTGAGACGAACATGCTTCAAGCAGAATGTAAAACTGGTTGTAGTCAAGAATACGCTGTTGCGTAAAGCCATAGAGCGGTCCGACAAACGGGCCGAAGAGCTTTACGATGTACTTAAAGGAAACACCTCCATAATGTTCACCGAACAGGGCAACGTACCTGCAAAGCTGATTAAGGAGTTCCGCAAAAAGAACGACCGTCCAATATTGAAGGGTGCCTTCGTGGAAGAGTCTGTTTATGTGGGCGACGATCAGCTGGATGCATTGGTTGCATTGAAATCGAAGAATGAACTTATTGCCGATGTGGTAGCCTTGTTGAAATCTCCAATGCAAACTGTGCTTTCACAGTTACAATCGGGAGGTAACATTATACACGGTGTATTACAGACACTGGAAGAGAGGAAATAGTAATTATTAGTCACAAATTCATTAAAATTAAATACAATGGCAGATTTAAAACAGCTTGCAGAAGAGTTGGTAAACTTAACTGTTAAAGAGGTTAACGAATTGGCTAAAATTCTGAAAGACGAATATGGTATCGAACCC
This sequence comes from Prolixibacteraceae bacterium UBA6162, assembly GCA_002428215.1. The sequence goes on along the minus strand of DIUI01000058.1, from coordinate 7,506 downwards.
GCTGCTGCTGCAGTGGCTGTTGCCGGTCCTGCTGCTGCAGGTGGCGCTGATGCCGAAGAAGCTGCTCAAACAGAATTTGATGTTATCCTTAAGTTTGGTGGTCAATCAAAACTTCAGGTCGTTAAACTCGTTAAAGAATTGACTGGCCTCGGCCTGAAAGAAGCCAAAGAATTGGTAGATGCTGCTCCTAAAGCACTCAAGGAAAAGGTTTCAAAAGAAGAGGCAGAGTCGCTGAAAGCCCAGCTCGAAGAGGCAGGAGCCGAAGTTGAAATTAAATAGGTGTATACCTTAAAGGTAAATACGGTTTAGAATCCTGTGTATTCGGGGTTCTAAACCTTTTTGTATTTATATTTTGTGAACAATGTTCTTTCTTTCGGGGCGCCTTATGTGCTACAAAGAGTTAGAACCTATTAGGCGGCTTTTTCGGTCTTGGTTCATTTATATGAATGTTTTTTGTTTTTCAGCGGTCATATGGAATTAGCACGATTATGGTAAACCTCCTGTGTGCGCAGAAATACCCCTGCACAACCTATACAGCTTGTAAAAGCTGATTTGGTGAATTCAGGTTCTGCCCGCATTCTTTACAGATTCCGGAGGTTCTCTTTTAGTTTGCCGGTTTCATCTTACTTAACCAGTATACATACATGTTCGAAAACAAACAGAGCGGGAGGATAAGTTTTTCCTCAACAAAAACCAGGTTTGATTACCCTGACTTCCTGGAAGTACAAGTAAAATCGTTCAAAGATTTTTTTCAGTTAAAAACAACTCCAGACAATCGGCGAGACGAGGGTTTGCATAAGGTGTTTCAGGAGAATTTCCCGATTACCGATACACGCAACAATTTCGTTCTGGAGTTTATTGATTACCAGGTAGATCCGCCTCGTTACTCTATTGAAGAGTGTATTGAGCGCGGTCTTACTTTTAGTGTTCCATTAAAGGCCAAATTGAAGCTCTTCTGCACCGATCCGGAGCATGAGGATTTCGACACGGTGGTTCAGGATGTTTACCTTGGAACGGTTCCATACATGACCGATAGAGGTACTTTCATTATAAATGGAGCTGAAAGGGTAATTGTTTCCCAGCTACACCGCTCTCCCGGAGTATTCTTCGGACAGAGCACCCACGCGAACGGATCGAAACTATATTCGGCCCGTATCATTCCTTTTAAAGGTTCGTGGATCGAGTTTGCTACTGACATCAATAGCGTGATGTATGCCTATATCGACCGTAAAAAGAAGCTCCCGGTTTCAACCCTGCTTCGGGCGATAGGTTACGAAAGCGACAAAGATATACTGGAGATTTTTGACCTGGCCGATGAAATTAAGGTAACCAAGACGGGCCTTAAGAAAGTTGCTGGTCGCCGTTTGGCCGCCCGGGTGCTTAAATCATGGGTCGAAGACTTTGTAGATGAAGATACCGGAGAAGTGGTATCTCTTGAGCGAAATACTGTGATCATTGAACGTGAGACTGTACTCACCGAAGATCATGTTGAAGCTATTATTGCTGCGGATGTTAAGTCGATTTTGCTCCATAAGGAGGACCAAAATCAGCAGGATTATGCGATTATCTACAATACGTTGCAAAAAGACCCCACCAACTCTGAGAAAGAGGCGGTTTTGCATATTTACAGACAGCTGCGTAATGCGGAGCCGCCCGATGAGGCTACGGCACGCGATGTTATTGACAAGCTGTTCTTCTCCGATAAGCGTTATGACCTCGGAGATGTAGGACGTTATCGTATCAATAAAAAGCTGGGGCTCGATATTGGTATGGATACCAAAGTCCTGACCAAAAACGACATTATTGAAATCATAAAGTACCTTATTCAGCTGATCAACTCAAAAACCGATGTCGATGATATCGATCACCTGAGTAACCGCCGTGTAAGAACGGTAGGCGAGCAGCTGTTTGCACAGTTTGGGGTGGGATTGGCCCGTATGGCCCGTACCATTCGGGAAAGGATGAATGTACGCGACAATGAAGTATTTACTCCGATCGATCTGATCAACAGCAAAACACTTTCGTCGGTTATCAACTCTTTTTTCGGCACCAACGCTTTGTCGCAGTTTATGGATCAAACCAATCCGCTTGCCGAAATGACCCACAAACGACGTATGTCGGCTTTGGGACCAGGCGGATTGTCGCGTGAGCGTGCCGGTTTTGAGGTGCGCGACGTACACTTCACTCACTACGGAAGGCTTTGTCCTATTGAAACGCCAGAAGGACCCAACATCGGTTTGATCTCCTCTCTCTGTGTGTACGCCAAAATTACTGATCTTGGCTTTATATCCACCCCATACCGTAAGGTTCAAAATGGCAAGGTGGATCTTTCGGCCGATGGGGTAGTTTACCTTACAGCCGAAGAGGAAGAGGACAAAATTATCGCCCAGGCGAATGCGCCAATCGACGATCAGGGTAATTTCATTAACCCGAAGGTAAAAGCGCGGTTGGATGGTGACTATCCCTTGGTGGATCGGGAGAAGGTGGATCTCATGGATGTGGGACCCAACCAGATTGCCTCGCTGGCGGCTTCGTTAATCTCATTCCTGGAGCATGACGATGCCAACCGTGCCCTCATGGGATCAAACATGATGCGCCAGGCAGTGCCTCTGCTTCGTCCCGAAGCGCCTATTGTTGGTACAGGACTCGAAGATCGCGCTGCCAGTGACTCCAAAGTGCTTTTTAATGCCGAAGCCGACGGAGTTGTTGAATATGTAGATGCCAATAAGATTGTAGTACGTTACGACATGACCGATGAGGAGCGCTTTGTTAGCTTCGATCCTGAAGTGGTAACCTACAACCTTCCAAAATACAATAAAACCAACCAGGGTACTACCGTCGATCTTAAACCTATTGTTGTAAAAGGACAAAGGATTAAAATGGGCGATGTGCTTACCGAAGGGTATGCTACCCAAAAGGGAGAGCTTGCTCTCGGACGAAATCTTATGGTTGCATTCATGCCATGGCAGGGATACAACTATGAAGATGCGATTGTTATTTCAGAACGCATTGTACGTGAAGATATTTTTACTTCGGTGCATGTCGATGAGTATAGTCTCGAAGTCCGCGATACCAAGCGGGGTGTTGAGGAATTCACCTCTGATATCCCCAACGTTTCCGAGGAGGCTACCCGCAATCTTGATGAGAACGGATTAATTCGGATTGGCGCAGTGGTTCGCCCCGGTGATATTCTTATAGGGAAAATTACTCCCAAGGGCGAGTCCGATCCTTCTCCTGAAGAGAAGTTGCTTCGCGCTATCTTCGGCGATAAGGCAGGCGACGTTAAGGATGCTTCATTGAAGGCGTCACCGTCGCTTTCGGGTGTAGTTATCGATAAAAAACTTTTCTCGCGTGTTAACAAGGAGAAGAAGGGGAAACTCTCTTCGAAACCTATGCTCGAGCAAATCGATGCGCAATTCGATCGTGTAGTTGCAGAACTGCGTGTCCGATTGGAAGAGAAGCTTTTTGAACTCGTTTCTGGAAAAACCAGTCAGGGAGTTAAAGACTATTTCGGCACAGAGATTATCGCCAAAGGTCTGAAATTTACCTTAAAACAGCTTCAGGAGGTCGATTACCTTAATATCAATCCAACCAAATGGACTACCGATAAGGATAAAAATGATCTTATTTTCAGGTTGGTTAACAACTACCTGATGAAGTATAAGCAGGCAGATGCCGTTGCCCGACGGGAGCGTTTTAACGTTACCATTGGCGATGAGCTGCCGGCAGGTATTATTCAGTTGGCTAAGGTCTATATTGCGAAAAAACGGAAATTGCAGATTGGTGATAAGATGGCCGGTCGTCACGGGAACAAGGGTATCGTATCGAGGGTCGTACGATCTGAAGATATGCCTTTCCTTGCCGATGGAACACCTGTGGATATTGTTTTGAATCCATTAGGGGTACCTTCGCGTATGAACCTGGGCCAGATTTACGAAACTGTTCTCGGTTGGGCAGGAAAAGAACTTGGGCTTCGCTTCAGTACACCCATTTTTGATGGTGCGACGCTTCAGGAAATCACCGCCTATACCGATAAGGCCGGAGTTCCCCGATACGGTAAAACTGTACTCTATGATGGGGAAACCGGTGAGCCGTTCGATCAGCCTGCCACAGTTGGAATCATCTATATGATGAAGCTGGGTCACATGGTCGAAGATAAAATGCATGCACGTTCAATCGGTCCATACTCACTGATTACGCAGCAGCCACTAGGTGGTAAAGCACAAAATGGTGGACAGCGTTTTGGAGAAATGGAGGTATGGGCACTCGAAGCCTTCGGTGCGGCCCATATCCTGCAGGAGATTCTTACCGTTAAGTCTGATGATGTACTGGGGCGCGCAAAAGCTTACGAAGCAATTGTTAAGGGCGAACCCATGCCGCAACCCGGTATTCCGGAATCGCTCAATGTACTTCTGCACGAATTGCGGGGTCTTGGTCTCAGTGTGAGAATGGAGTAATAAGTCGAACCAGTTTCTGGTTCTTATTCAATAAAATAAGCATAACGTATATGGCATTCAGAAAAGATAACAAAGCGAAAAGCAGTTTTGCCAAAATTTCGATAAGCCTGGCTTCTCCGGAAGAGATCCTCGAACGGTCGCATGGGGAAGTGCTGAAGCCAGAAACCATAAACTACCGAACCTATAAACCCGAGCGCGATGGTCTATTTTGCGAACGGATTTTTGGCCCGGTTAAGGATTATGAATGTCACTGCGGTAAATACAAGCGTATCCGTTACAAGGGTATTGTTTGCGACCGCTGTGGGGTTGAGGTTACCGAAAAAAAGGTGCGCCGCGAACGTATGGGACATATTTCCCTGGTGGTTCCTGTGGCACATATCTGGTATTTTCGCTCGTTGCCCAATAAAATAGGTTACCTTCTGGGGTTGCCTACCAAAAAACTTGATTCCATAATCTACTACGAAAAATATGTGGTGGTTAACCCCGGAATTAAGGAAGATCTCAAATTTCTTGATTTTCTCTCCGAAGAGGAGTACCTCGATATTCTGGATTCACTACCCCGTGAGAACCAGTACCTCGAAGACGACGACCCGGCGAAATTTATTGCCAAAATGGGAGCCGAAGCTTTGCATTCGATCCTCTCAAGAATCAACCTCGATGCGCTTTCTTACGATCTGCGCCACAAGGCCAATACTGAGACTTCGCAACAGCGGAAAAACGAGGCACTCAAGCGCCTTCAGGTTGTGGAAGCCTTCCGTGCCAGCAAAAATCTCAACAAACCCGAATGGATGATTGTACGGGTAGTACCTGTAATTCCTCCTGACCTCCGGCCTCTTGTGCCGCTTGATGGCGGTCGTTTTGCTACTTCCGACCTTAACGATCTTTACCGTAGGGTAATTATTCGTAACAACCGACTGAAACGGTTGATTGAGATTAAAGCTCCCGAGGTTATTCTTCGTAACGAAAAGAGGATGCTTCAGGAGGCTGTCGATTCACTTTTCGACAACTCCAGAAAATCAAATGCCGTTAAGACTGAGAACAATCGGGCACTTAAATCACTTTCAGATAGCCTCAAAGGAAAACAGGGACGTTTTCGTCAGAATTTGCTGGGGAAACGGGTCGACTATTCTGCCCGCTCAGTGATTGTGGTGGGTCCAAAACTTAAGTTGCACGAATGTGGTTTGCCAAAAGACATGGCAGCCGAACTATATAAGCCATTTATTATCAGGAAGCTGATAGAACGTGGCATTGTAAAAACCGTTAAATCGGCCAAAAAGATTGTTGACCGGAAGGATCCTGTTGTTTGGGAAATCCTCGAGAATGTGTTGAAAGGCCATCCTGTTCTTTTGAACAGGGCCCCAACGCTTCACCGTCTTTCAATTCAGGCTTTCCAGCCTGTGTTGATTGAAGGTAAAGCTATTCAGTTGCACCCGCTTGTATGTACCGGTTTCAATGCCGACTTCGACGGTGACCAGATGGCTGTTCATGTGCCGTTATCATTGGAAGCGCAGATGGAGGCGAGAACCTTGATGCTGGCTTCCAATAATGTTTTGTCACCCGCTAACGGAATGCCTATCATTGTGCCGTCGCAAGACGTGGTGTTAGGACTTTACTATGCGACACGCGAGAGCGTTACCGCAAAAGGTAGCGGCATGTTGTTTTCTGATATTGCTGAACTTTCGCGGGCGATCGATTCGCACGAGGTTGATTTGCATGCACGTGTTGTGGTGCGTATTCCCGAGTATTCTTTAGCCGAAGATGGCCAATGGCAGACGAAGCAAACTCGTCGCTCAACAACAGCTGGCCGCGCATTATTGTCAGAAATTTTGCCGCGTGGTTTGCCATTTTCCGTTATTGACAAGCCGCTCAAGAAAAAAGAAATCTCGAAGCTGGTGGATGAAAGCTTCCGCCGTTGCGGCCTTAAGGACACGGTCGTCTTTGCAGACCAACTGATGCAGTTTGGCTTTCGTCTGGCGACACGTGGCGGCATATCGATCTGTCTCGATGACATGCAGATACCTACCCAGAAGAAAGTCCTGATCGAGGACGCAGAGGCTGAGGTCAAGGAGATCGAGAAGCAATATACGTCAGGTCTTGTTACCTCGGGCGAGCGTTACAATAAAGTAGTTGATATCTGGGGGCGAGCGGGTGATCAGGTCGCAAAAGCGATGATGGACCAGCTTGCGCATGAGAAGGTGACTGACTCCAAGGGAGCGCAGATCAGCCAGGAGTCATTTAACTCGATTTACATGATGGCCGACTCTGGTGCTCGGGGTTCTGCCGCACAGATACGGCAATTGGCAGGGATGCGTGGGCTGATGGCAAAACCTGATGGGTCAATTATCGAAACGCCCATCACCTCAAACTTCCGTGAGGGGTTGAACGTCCTGCAGTACTTCATTTCTACGCACGGTGCGCGCAAGGGCCTGGCCGATACAGCGTTGAAAACAGCCAACTCAGGATATTTGACCCGCCGGTTGGTTGATGTGACGCAAGACTTGGTGGTGATCGAGGATGACTGCGGCACGGATAACGGATTCTCCATGAAGGCCCTCGTGGAAGGCGGAGAAATCATTGAGCCGCTACGCGAGCGTATTCTTGGGCGCGTTCTGGCAAGCGAGGTTGTGCATCCGGATACAGAAGATATCGTCTATACCGCAGGCTATCTGCTAGACGAGGATGCAGTTGATGCGATAGAGGCATTGGGAATTGATGAGGTGCGTGTGCGCACCCCCCTTTCGTGTGAAACACGCTACGGACTTTGTGCCAAGTGCTATGGCCGCGATTTGGGCCGTGGCTCAATGGTTAACGCAGGGGAGGCTATTGGGGTTATTGCAGCCCAATCAATCGGGGAGCCGGGCACTCAGTTGACGATGCGCACCTTCCACGTTGGTGGCGCTGCTTCGCGCGCAGCGGCCCAAAGCAGTATTGAGGCAAAAAGTGCTGGTACGATTCGTTTCGCTCCCACGATCCGCCATGTCTTAAACTCCAAGGGTGAAAAAATCGTGATTTCCCGGTCTGGGGAGTTGATGATTACTGACGATAATGG
>DIUI01000122.1 GCA_002428215.1 Prolixibacteraceae bacterium UBA6162 | reverse complement strand
ACCCAATACGTAGCTACCGGTGTTTATGGCCGGAAAGAGATCAGGCCTGGCGTATGGGGCAAAGAACCCGGAGAAGTGCGCCGACCAGCCACAATGCCTTACTGGGCGCACAAACGCAACATTCAGTCGCCCGACGGCTTGTTTGTACCATCGCCCGAAACAGCTCTCCCCGATGCTATTACGGCTGCCACACCATTAGGAAACTTCAAGCTGCAATCGGCACTCACCGAAAATCGTGACCAGGCATACAGAGTGCTCGTTGAGGTCAACCAGCCCTGGGATTCAAACCGCTTCTGGACCAATGCCAAATTTCCGGGCGATCCCCACTACTTCACCTCCCTGCAGCCTTCGCTGGTATTTGCAGCAACAATTATCCCGCGCGAAAACCAGTCTAACCTGGTGCTCAACCCCATAGGCCACGGGCATCCGTCGGGATCTGACGGTACCCTGTACACCGATTTGTCAACCCTGACCACCGCAAAAGAGATTTTTGAGACCATTACCTTACATCTTACTTCCCGTTAATATGAACTTTAAACGCATACTTCTCATTTCTACCCTCAGCCTCTTAACTATTTCACTAATGGCGCAGCAGGCCTCCATCAGAGGTAGGGTGTTCGATGCGGTGAGCAACGAGCCACTTCCCTTTGTAAATGTCGTGGTTGCCGGAACCGCCGTGGGCACGGTAACCGACCTCGACGGAAATTTTCTGCTTACGGGACTTCGACCCGGATTCATCAGGATACAGGCATCGTTTGTTGGATACCGGCAGGCGATATCTCCCGAAATTGAGGTGAGCAGTGCCCGGGTTGCCTCGGTGGAGATACCGATGCAGCTCAGCGATCAGCAAATCGAAGAGGTACGCGTAACAGCCTCTCCTTTCAGGAAAACTGAAGAGAGTCCGGTATCGCTGCGGACGATTGGAATCGGAGAGATTGAAAACAGTCCGGGTGCCAACCGCGATGTTAGCCGGGTTATACAGTCATTCCCCGGAGTTCAAAGTACACCTGCCTTCCGAAACGACATCATTATCAGGGGCGGCGGACCCAGCGAAAGCCGCTTTTATCTCGACGGAATAGAGGTTCCTAACATCAATCATTTTGCAACGCAAGGAGCATCGGGCGGTCCTGTTGGAATACTGAATGCTGACTTTCTGCGCGAAGTGAATTACTACTCAGGGGCTTTTCCGGCCAACCGGGGAAATGCGCTTAGTGGGGTACTTGAATTCTTTCAGGTAGATGGAAACCCCGATAAACTTACCTTCCGCTCCACCTTAGGAGCTTCGGAGGTATCGGCAACGCTCGATGGCCCCATTGGAGAGAAAACCACTTTTATAGTATCGACCAGAAGATCGTATCTGGAGTTTCTGTTTGATGTTATCGGCCTGCCCTTCCTGCCTACTTTCAACGATGCACAGTTTAAAGTTCGCACCCGGTTCGATCAGCGCAATGAACTTACCCTGGTGGGATTGGGCGCAATTGATGTGAATAAGCTCAATCTTGCCATCGAAAATCCCGACGATCAGCAAAAATTTATTTTAAGCCAGCTGCCGGTCAACGAACAGTGGACCTATACAGTGGGTGCCGTTTACAAACACTTTCGCAACAACAGCTTTCAGACCCTCGTTGTAAGCCGCAACCACCTCAACAACGGAAATTATAAATACTTCGAAAACGATGATAGTTCGGAAGACAACAAAATTCTTGATTACAACTCTGCTGAAATTGAAAATAAGTTGCGCTTCGAAAACAACACCCGGCTCGACAATTTCAGATTAAACTTTGGTGCCAGTCTTGAATATGCCTCTTACACGAACAATACACAAAACCGAAGATTTTACGGATCGCAGATAATCGATGTTCGCTATTCAAGTGAACTCGACCTTTTGAAATGGGGTTTGTTTGCTCAGGCCAGCCGGAACTTTTTCGGCGAACGTCTTAGTCTTTCCCTGGGTGTTAGGGCCGATGCCAACAACTACTCATCGTCGATGAGCAATCTGTTCGACCAGCTATCACCCCGGGTTTCGGCTTCCTACAGCCTTACCGACCAATGGAGTCTGAACTTTAATACCGGACGTTATTTCCAGCTTCCGGGCTATACTACACTTGGATACAAGATTAACGATCAACTGGTTAACCTCAACAACAACCTCTCGTACATCTCGGTCAATCATCTTATCGGCGGACTCGAATACCGGCCCAGACCGAACATCCTGTTTTCGACCGAATTTTTTCTGAAGGAATACGGTAACTACCCCTATTCGGTGAATGACTCTATCAGTCTGGCCAATATTGGAGGCGATTTCGGGGTTATTGGCGACGAAGAGGTAGTTTCAACCTCCACCGGAAGAGCCTATGGAGCTGAATTCCAAACCCGAATCAATACCGACAATGGGTTTAACTTCAATCTGAGCTACACCCTTGTTCGCAGTGAATTTTCAGACGGAAGAGGAAATATGCTCCCTTCGAGCTGGGATAGCAAGCATCTGGTGGTGTTAACCTCCACCCGCGACCTGAAAAGGAACTGGCGACTCGGAACCCGATGGCGGTTTGTTGGCGGTTTACCCTATACTCCCTACGACCTTGAGAAAAGCTCACTGGTTGAAGCATGGAACCTCCAGGGAAGGCCCTATTTTGATTTCAGCAGGATTAATGCTGAACGTTTTAAACCGTTTCATCAACTCGATCTTAGAGTAGACAAGGCATACTATCTCAACCGCATAACGGCAAAATTTTATGTCGACATTCAAAACCTATACAACTTTCAATCCAGGCTAACCGATATTGTAGTACGCGAAGAGGCACCCGATGGAAGCTTCCTGCTCACCGATAACAATACCCGGTATGTTTTACGGTCGGTAGATAACCCTTCGGGCACAGTATTGCCTACTGTGGGAATCATCATCGAATTTTAAGATCAAATTTCAAGGTATTTTAGACTATTGGGCGGGATTTGGCGGCAAGCCGAATCCCGCTTATTTTTTACCTTCGCAGCATAATAGACCGATATGCTGGCTCTTTTGCTACAAAACGATGAAACCAGCTTTTCGCTTGCCTGCGAAGAGTATTTATTAAAAAATCGTACCGAAGATCTGTTTATGCTTTGGCAGAGCA
>DIUI01000130.1 GCA_002428215.1 Prolixibacteraceae bacterium UBA6162 | reverse complement strand
AAGCCGGGAATGAGTCGTGATGATTTGATTTCGATTAATGCCGGCATTGTTAAAACGGTTACTGAGAATGTGGTTAAATACAGCCCGGATACCATTATTGTTGTTGTAAGTAACCCTCTGGACGTAATGACCTATGCTTCGTATGTAAGTGCCAAGTTGCCCAAAACCAAAGTGATGGGCATGGCCGGTATCCTTGATACAGCGCGCTACAGGGCATTTCTGGCCGAGGCACTCGATGTTTCTCCCCGTGATATACAAGCTTTATTGATGGGTGGACATGGCGATACTATGGTGCCGCTTCCACGTTATACAACTGTTTCCGGAATTCCTGTTACGGAACTTATCGAGGAAGAGAAATTGAATGCTATCGTTAACCGGACCATTAACGGTGGAGGCGAGCTGGTAAATCTAATGGGTACTTCGGCATGGTATGCTCCGGGATCTGCTGCAGCGCAAATGGTAGAAGCCATTGTGCTTGATCAGAAACGAATTTTCCCCTGTTGTGTTAAGCTCGACGGTGAGTATGGATTGAACAATATGTTTGTTGGCGTTCCTGTTAAATTGGGTAAAAACGGAGTCGAGCAGATTGTAGAAGTAAATCTCAACAAAAGTGAAAGGGAGTTGCTGCACAGCTCTGCCACGGCAGTTAAAAAGATTATGGAAGTGCTCGACGGAATGAACATTCTTTAATTTTGATCACAAAAAGAAATAGACGGATGTTTCTCAACGGGGCATCCGTTTTTTATTCACAGCAGGCCTTTTAAAGACAGCCGTCCCGAGGTTCAACCCTCGACTACCTTCTCGATTGTTCCTTTTTTAGTAAGACTCGAAATTACGCAACTACGAAATCATGATTTACACATTGCCACTAACGCTGCTCGAGCTGGAGTCGGAGAGTTACCACCTGACCATTGAGTCTCAATTCGGGAATGGTTCTGTGCATACATGGATCATAGATACCGGGGCATCCAAGACAGTTTTTGATGTATCGTTATCGGATTATTACAGCAACCTGGATGCACAGCCCGATGAAACAATCCAGTCGGCCGGAATTGGGGCCAATCGTCTGGATGCAACTTTGGGACGGCTGCAGCCTTTTAATTTTGGGTCATTGCGCATAGAATCAATGCCTGTTGCCCTTATTGATCTAACTCATATCAATGCCCTATACTGGCAGGTTGCCGAAAAGCAAATTTGTGGATTGATCGGCAGCGACTTCCTTTTATTATACCGTGCTTTGATCGATTACCGAAAAATGGAGATGTCGCTCGAAATACCCGATTAGATAGGTGGCCAATCTCTTTTTTTGTGCGGTTGGCGTTTGCTTCTACCATCACAATCAGTATATTTGACACCGCAATTTAGAGCTTTGGTGAAGATATTTTCCTACATATCCCGAAAACTGGCAGTGCATATACTGTTTTTTACTCTCCTAACAGCAGGTGCTTGGGTTTTTGATGCTTCCCGCAGCGAAATTGCCGACATCAAATTGGCCGATGAACAGGGTGAGGAGGATTCCAATTCGGCAACCACCACCTATTTCTGCAATCCTCCGGGTGGATATTCCATTAAGGTGCCGGTTCAAAAGCCTGTTGCCAGGAAATCACTTCAGAACGAGATTACGCAAAAACTTATTCAGCATCAAACTGCCCGCGCTTACCACACATGTAAGGCCGAAACTGCCGATGTCCCCCAAACGATACTGCTGCGCCATCTTTCGGCCTTCAGATATTACCATTTTGGTAGTCCCGACGATATACCCCCTGTCGTTTAATTTCTTCCTAACATTGCTTTCCCTTCTTATGGAAAGTCCCATTCAGTCGATTTACATTTAACATATTAACGAAAACTTAATTTATTTTAACCATGCAAAACAAAGGTGCAATTTTGACTTTTGCCTTATTGCTTGCAGCGGTTTGCTTCTATCAGCTCACCTTTACTTTTAAGGCGAATCAGATAGAGCGGCAGGCCAAGGAGTATGCACAAGGCGATCCGGCAAAGGAGTATGTATACCTCGACTCTATTTCGGGCGAAGTAGTATACAATTTTCTGGGACTAAAAAAATTCACATACAAAGATGTGAAGGAGCTTGAAATCAATTTGGGTCTCGACCTTAAAGGAGGTATGAACGTTACCCTCGAGATTTCCGTTTACGATGTAATCAGGGCTTTGTCGAACTACAATCCCGACTCTACCTTCAATGCAGCGCTCGATCGTGCATTGATATTACAGCGCAACAGTACGCAGGACTTTGTAACCCTGTTTGCCCAGGCCTTCGAAGAGATCGACCCCAATGCACAGATGGCGGCCATCTTTAATACACTTGAACTGCGCGACCGGGTAAAATTCAATTCAACCAACTCAGAAGTAATTTCGGTGGTACGCAGCGAAACCGATGCTGCCATCGACAACTCCTTTAATATTCTCCGTACCCGTATCGACCGTTTTGGAGTTGCTCAACCCAATATTCAGCAGCTGCAAACCCGTGGACGGATATTGGTAGAACTTCCTGGTGTTGATAATCCTGAGCGTGTGCGGCGCCTGTTGCAGGGAACTGCCCAGCTCGAATTCTGGGAAACCTACGAAAATCAGGAAGTGTATCCCTTCCTTATGGAAGCCAACGAAAGGTTGCGCAATCTGAACCGCGTTAGTTCCACCTCCACTGCAGCTCCGGAAACTGAAGCAGCAGAAGTTGTTGAAGAAGAAACTGAAGTTTCGGAGGGAGAGGAACTTAGTTCACTACTTGCAGAGCTTCAGAACGAAGGAGCAGGTCCAGACGGCTTAGGCGACATGGAAAACTTCAGAGAAGAGTTTCCTCTGTTTGCACTGCTTTCACCCAGCACCGATCAAATGGGCAATCTGTTCCCAGGACCTATTGTGGGACTGGCGCACTTTAAAGATACAGCAGCGATTAATGGTATACTTTACCGGGATCAGATTCGCAATATTTTTCCACGCAATATGCAATTTCGCTGGACCGCCAATCCGGTTGAAGGCGCCGAAAATTTCTTTCGTCTTTTAGCGCTTAAGTCGTCTACCCGCGACGGTCAGGCGCCTCTTACCGGCGAGGTAATTACTGATGCCCGTCAGGATTTTGATCAGTTTGGTGGACGTCCTGAAGTTGCCATGGCAATGAACAGCGAAGGTGCCAAAACATGGGCAAGGCTTACCAAAGAAAATATTGGAAAATCGATTGCCATTGTGCTCGACGGATACGTGCGTTCGTATCCTACTGTTCAGAATGAAATTACCGGAGGTAGGTCTAGTATCACTGGACTGGGATCGATCGACGAAGCAAAGGACCTTGCCAACATTCTGAAATCGGGTAAAATGCCCGCACCTGCGCGTATTATGCAGGAAGAGGTTGTAGGACCTTCATTGGGTCGCGAGGCTATTTCGTCGGGGCTCTATTCATTCCTGATTGCCTTCCTTATCGTGTTGGGGTATATGCTGTTTTTCTATTCCCGGAAGGCTGGTCTTACCGCTAATGTGGCGCTAATTGCCAACATGTTCTTTGTAGTGGGTATTCTGGCTTCGCTGGGTGCCGTACTTACACTCCCCGGAATTGCCGGTATAGTGCTTACCATAGGTATGTCTGTCGATGCCAACGTTCTGATTTATGAAAGGGTTCAGGAGGAGTTGAATGCAGGAAAGGGAATTCGACTTGCCATCAGCGATGGATACAAGAATGCCTATTCTGCCATCATTGACGGTCAGCTTACTACCATGCTTACCGGGGTAGTGCTTTATCTCTTTGGTTCAGGTCCTATCAAAGGTTTTGCTACCACTCTCGTAATTGGTATTCTTACCTCACTATTCAGTGCTATTTTCATTACCCGATTGATCTTTGAATGGCAGCTCAATAAAAACCGTAAGATTACATTTACCTCTCAGATCACCAAGAATTGGTTGCAAAATACCCATATTCGTTTCCTCGACAAGCGCAAGGTTGCCTACATAATTTCTGCCAGTTTGATAGTAATCTCATTGCTTTCAATTGCTGTGCGCGGATTCAATTTGGGCATCGACTTTAAAGGCGGACGCACCTATGTGGTACGTTTCGACAATGAAGTACGGGTGGCCGATGTGCAACAGTCGCTTACCGGAGCCTTTGGTGTTTCTCCCGAAGTTAAAACTTTTGGTGGAAACGATCAGGTGCGTATTACTACCACCTACAAGGTCGATGATATGAGTGATAACGTTGACAATGAGGTAGAACAACTGCTTTATAATGGACTTAAAGATGGAGGATTCTTGGGAAGTGCATCATTTGCAGATTTCTCTGCCATACACCGACTCAGTTCACAAAAAGTTGGTCCAACCATTTCATACGACATTCAGCGTGATGCAATAATTGCGATCATATTCTCCCTGGTAATTATCTTCCTGTATATTTTGGTGCGTTTCCGCAACTGGCAGTATGGTTTGGGAGCTGTAGCAGCCTTAACGCATGATACCATTATTACTTTGGGTATATTCTCTTTGCTTTATTCTATTCTGCCATTTTCGCTCGAAATAGATCAGGCATTTATTGCTGCGATTCTTACGGTGATGGGATACTCCATTAACGATACCGTAGTGGTATTTGACCGAATCCGGGAATTCCTGCACCTTAATCCCAAACGGGAAACCCAAACGACTATGGACCAGGCTATCAACAGTACACTGCGCCGTACCTTTAGTACTTCGCTCTCTACCTTTGTAGTACTTCTGGCCATATTCCTATTTGGCGGAGCAACCATACGGGGCTTTACGTTTGCTTTGCTGGTGGGTGTTGTGGTAGGAACCTACTCATCAATATTTGTGGCTACGCCCATAGTTTTTGATGTACAGCAGCGCGCTGCGAGGGCTCTTTTGAGAAAGAACAAGTAACCTGCTTACAAAATATTGAATAATTAGCTGCTCCAGTTTTGGGGCAGCTTTTTTTTTAGATGTGAATTCAAGACCATTCGAACTTCAATCAACAGCTGAATTTACAGAGCTTTTGAGCAGATATAGATAATCGAACTGGCCTTATTCTGGTTTCTGATGCCTGCCATAAATCCAAGGACACCTGCTATACCGCCTCTGAGGAGCCGCAGTTTCGATTTGCGGTATTTTTCGCTCAACTGGGCAATGTAAAAAGGATCTAAAGGCATCCCTATCTGCTTGTCAACTTTAAACCCGTGCTTGTGCATCAGTTGTATAAGATGGGTAGGGTGGTAGTGTGCCACATGGCGTGGCAGGTCCCAGGCGGCCCAATAAGCGCCATACCATTTGGCGTCCCATGATCCGGGGTTAGGAATTGCGATAAAAAGCTTGCCATTCGGTTTCAGGAGCTGAGCGGCAGCATCAATGTAGCGGTTAGGATCAGGTAGATGTTCCAGGACGTGCCACAGGGTTATGGCATCGAAACTGGCTTGGGACAGCGTAAATAGCCGGTCTGTTTCGAGCAATGGGATATTCCATGTTTTCAATGCGAAACTGCGCGCATTTTCTCCCGGCTCGATTCCTGAAATTTTCCAGCCTCTGGTTTGCATATGGTGGAGGAAATGTCCTGTTCCTGCTCCAATGTCCAGAATGCTTCCACTGCTAAGGGCCAGATTTTTTCTGATAATGCGGTATTTGAATCCGAGCATCACGCTGCGGGCAGCATGGTATATTCGGTTAACCAATCCTGAACTGGTATTGGAATGTGAAATATAATCACTCGATTCGTAATACAGAGGAAGCCTTTCGGGCCCTGGGAGATTTCCGGTAAGCAACATTCGGCAGTTCCGGCACTCTAATACCGGAAAAAGCTCTCCGGAGAGAAAATGATCGAACGTTTTAAATTTCAGGTCAAATAACTTGCCCTGACAAACCGGACAATCCAGTGTGGAATCTTTGTCAATGTGGTCTTGCAAATCTGGCTACAGTTACAGAATCAGCATCGCATCGCCATAGGTGCCAAAGCGGTATTCGGCAGCTATGGCTTCCTTGTAGCTCTCCATAAGCAGATCGTATCCGGCAAATGCCGATACCATCATGAGCAGGGTAGATAAAGGCAGGTGGAAATTGCTAATCATACGGTTGGCTACACTAAATTCGTAGGGAGGGAAAATAAATTTGTTGGTCCATCCCTCAAAAGGTTTAACGTATCCTTGAGTCGATACCGACGATTCGAGGGTTCGCATAACCGTAGTGCCCACGGCACAAATATTTCGTTTATTGTCCTTGGCAAGATTCACCTGGTCGCAGGTCTCTTCAGGTATCCAGATTTGTTCTGAATCCATTTTATGCTTGGTAAGGTCCTCTACATCAACATTGCGGAAGTTGCCCAGCCCTACGTGTAAGGTGATGTAAGAAAAGTTTACGCCTTTAATTTCAAGTCTTTTGAGCAGTTCCCGACTAAAATGGAGGCCTGCGGTAGGCGCAGCCACAGCTCCTTCGCGGCGGGCAAATATGGTTTGGTATCGCTCCTTGTCCTCGGGCTGTACCGGACGGTTTATAAATTTGGGCAGTGGCGTTTCTCCTAGGCTGTATAGGGTTTGTTTAAACTCATCGTAATTGCCGTCGAATAAAAAGCGCAGCGTACGACCCCGCGAGGTGGTATTGTCGATAACTTCAGCAACCAGAACATCGTTTTCACCAAAATAGAGTTTGTTGCCAATTCTGATTTTTCGCGCCGGGTCTACCAGTACATCCCAAAGCCGCTGTTCACGATTGAGTTCGCGTAATAGAAAGACCTCGATTTCGGCACCGGTTTTTTCCTTATTGCCATAAAGGCGTGCCGGAAACACTTTGGTATCGTTAAAAATCAGCAGGTCATCATGTTCGAAATAATCGAGCAGATCTTTGAATAACCGATGCTCAATTTTACCGGTTGCCCGGTTTATAACCATAAGCTTCGATTCATCGCGGTTCTCAGATGGGTGCAATGCAATTCTTTCTTCCGGAAGCTTATACTTGAATTTCGATAATTTCATTTCTGCCATATTGCGTACTATTTAATGTTAACGTCCATTGATTCAATTACATTCTTGGCCTCTACTACTTCATTTTGAAGAAATTCTTCGAATTCGGCTGGGGTGCGTGCGTTGTCGAGGTGGTAGGGTCCTATTCGTGTGCGTTCGAGGGCAGAAAGGTAGGCGCCTGAGCCGAGGGATATTCCTATGTCTCTTGCCAACGACCTTATGTAGGTTCCTTTACCGCAGGTTATGGTTAGTTTAAGTTGGGTTTGACTAAATTCAGCAATGTCGATATTACGGATAACAACTGTCCGTGGTTTCAGTTCGCGATGTTCTCCCTTGCGGGCATGCTCATAGGCCCTCTTGCCTTCAATTTTGATAGCAGAAAAGAGGGGAGGTACCTGTTCTGTTTCTCCTACAAACCCTCCAATAGTGGCTTTAACCATTTCAAAAGTAATATGATCGGTAGGGAAATTCTGATCAATTTGGGTTTCCAGGTCAAACGATGGTGTGGTTGCGCCCAATTGAAGAATGGCACGGTAATCTTTTTCACCATCCTGCAACTCTTCAATCATTTTGGTAGCCTTACCTGTGCATAGCAGCATGAGTCCGGTAGCCAGTGGGTCGAGCGTTCCGGCGTGACCTACTTTCAGTTTTTTAACACCGAGTTGGCGCGAGAGGAGATTCCTGACTTTGCGGACCAGATCGAAAGATGTCCAACCGTAGGGTTTTTTCAACAAAAGT
Organism: Prolixibacteraceae bacterium UBA6162; assembly: GCA_002428215.1. The sequence goes on along the minus strand of DIUI01000130.1, from coordinate 1,830 downwards.
ATCTGCCCTTCGGTAAACCTCTGGGATACCGTCAAACCTGTATGTTGCGACATGTAGATGATGAATGGGTTCTGTCTTCCTTGATTTTCAGCCTGCAAAGATAGCAATAACCGCTATAATGAGGCAATATAGTGCAAAATAAATCAAGTTTCCCCGGCTTACCAATTTGATCATTAGCCTACAAGCCAGCAGTCCCGAGATAAAAGCACTTGTAAACCCTGCAATAAGCGCTCCTGTACCAACAACTGCATCGTTGTTAAAATCGCCCTTGATGATGTCAAGAGAGGTTGCTCCGAGAATAGGAATCAGCACCATTAAAAAGGAGAAGCGGGCCATATCACTTCGTTTGTTCCCCAGAAGAATACCCGTGGAGATGGTTGCACCGCTGCGTGATATTCCCGGTATGATTGCAATTGCCTGAGCCAATCCAATAATAAGGCTATGTTTCCAGGTGATTTGCCGGCCATGCTCCCGTTTAAAGAAATGTGCAAATGCGAGCAGGCTTGCAGTAATCAATAAACTGCCCCCTACGAGTTTGAGATTCCCGGTGAAGAGCAGCTCTGCTTCATCACGAAAGAAAAGACCCACTATGGCCACCGGTATGGCCGAGAGCAGAAGCAGGAGCATATAGCGCAATTCATCGTTCCATTTAAATTGCATGACTCCAACAATGATTTGAAGAATATCACGCCGGAAAACAATAAGCGTGCTTAGAACGGTGGCGGCATGAACCGTAACTGTGAAGGTCAGGTTTTCTGCATTGGTTACACCAAGGAGGTGACTGGCAAGTTCGAGATGTCCGCTTGAGCTAACCGGCAGAAATTCGGTTAATCCCTGAATCAGGCCAAGAAGCAATGCCTGCAGTTCATTCATTTGGCAGAGCTTAAGGGTTGTCGATTGGGAACCTCTTCATAATGGCATAAATCTGAAACATAAATCCAAACAGCAGAACCATTGGCGCCAGTGTAATTCTTCTGAAATTGAAAATTTCTTCGTTAAATACTTCTGGGTCTTCGCTGCCTCCCCCTGCCAGGAGAATAAACCCAACCAGAATGATTACTACGCCTATGGCCATGAGCCGATAGTTTTTCGGTCCAAGCGGGAACTTTGGATTATCGTTTGCTGGATTGCCTTTTAATGCCATTGTAAAAATATTGTGAAGGCCAAAGATAGAATTTTAGTAAAACAAATCTTCAAACCGCATTCGAAGAAAACGGTTAACTGCAAGACGGGTCGATATCCATGTTATTATAAAACCGGCAGCAAACACAGTTGCCACCACTATACCGAGCACTATGATGTCTTCCTGATTAATCACTCCGCTAAGCTCTTTTTTATAGGTTAACATGAGCGCTCCAAGCAAAAGATTGGCTGTCAGACCCCCATAGAATCCAAACATAAGGCTTTTCCTGACAAAAGGACGCCGCACAAATCTGTGGGTAGCACCCACCAACAGCATATTGTTGATGATGAATCGCTGAGCGTACATCGAAATCCGGATGGTATTGTTGATCAGGACCGTAAATACAAAAATCATAAGTGCACTGAAGATCAGCAAAAAGATTCCAAGTTTCCGGACATTTTCGTTGATGACTGATACCAGGCTTTTCTGATAAAAGACCTCCTTAACCTGGGGAAATTCAGTTAGCCGGCTTTCCAGAATATAGAGGCTGTCTGGATGCGTCCAATCAGAGTTTAGTTTAATTTCCATGGCATCGAACAGTGGGTTATACCCTAAAAAGCCCACGAAGTCTTCGCCAAGTTCTGTCGCCAGCTGAGCAGCTGCTTCTTCCTTGTCGATAAAATCAACCGAGAGTACATAGGGCTGCG
>DIUI01000045.1 GCA_002428215.1 Prolixibacteraceae bacterium UBA6162 | reverse complement strand
TAAATATTTTGAGGTCGTCCCATTTCTTCTCAAAATCTGAACGACTATCCTTGAAAAGCTGGCCTAACCGATCAGATACCTTCTTGCTTATGTGGCTGCTAATTTTTTTAACATTGGAATCGGCCTGCAGGTATGATCTTGAAACATTGAGCGGGATGTCGGGTGAGTCGAGCACTCCATGCAGCAAAGTGAGAAACTCAGGGACAATGCCTTCGACCGAGTCGGTAACAAAAACCTGATTGCTGTATAGCTGAATTTTATTTTTCTGTACTTCGAGATTGTTCTTGATTTTGGGAAAATAGAGAATCCCGGTTAGATTGAAGGGATAGTCGACGTTCAGGTGAATATTGAACAACGGATCGTCGGCCATTGGATATAACTTCCGGTAAAATGAGAGGTAGTCGTCGTCTTTTAGGTCGGCTGGTTTTTGCGTCCAAGCGGGCTGAGTTTCATTAATTTGATTATCCTCGTCGGTTTCAACCTCCTTGCCATCCTTCCAGGTCTTCTTTTTTCCAAATACTATAGGTACCGGAAGGAATTTACAATATTTCTCAAGCAGCTCGGTGATTTTCGAATCTTCGAGAAACTCCTCCGATTCACTGTTAATATGCATAATAATGTCGGTACCAACGGTATCCTTTTCTGCATCTGTCAGCGTATATTCAGGGTTTCCCTTGCAACTCCAACGCACCGCCTGGGCATCCTCCTGCCACGATCGGGTTAAGATTTCCACCTTGTCGGAAACCATGAAAGAGGAATAAAATCCCAATCCAAAATGGCCAATAATGGCATTTACGTCATCCTTGTACTTTTCGAGAAACTCATTTGCTCCTGAAAAAGCAATCTGATTAATATACCTTTTCACCTCGTCGGCCGTCATACCAATTCCACTATCACTAACAGTCAGGGTCTTAGCTTCCGGATCTAACGTTACCCGCACCGAGGCAGACGACATATCTCCTTTGTATTCGCCCTTTGCAGCCAGTACTTTCAGTTTCTGGGTAGCATCAACTGCATTGGATACAATCTCCCTCAGGAATATGTCGTGGTCGGAATAGAGGAATTTTTTGATGATTGGGAACAGATTTTCGCTGGTAACACCAATTTTTCCTTTTGCCATATCATTTAGATTTTAAAGTTACATTTTGAACTCCTGCTGCAGGTCAAACCCTGTGCCACCTAATGCATCCTGACGATTTGTCACCAATTTAGGCTCACGAAAGGCCAAAAACCAATGTAAGAAGCGAAGCTGCAATGCAAAATTGACCAAAACACAAACTAAATGCCAACGACAGAGCAACAGACGAACTACTTAAAGTATAAATATGTAATTTCGGCTGGTAGTTTGCGGGGCATTCAATTTATGCACGCGGATGGGGCATCGCAATTAAAAACTATGACCTTAGAGCAATATTTTGACCAATTCAGGAGCAAGACCGTTGGATATGACCAATCGATTGATACTCCTTTCGGCAAGAAAAAGATTGTGTATGCCGACTGGATTGCCAGTGGTCGCCTCTATATGCCAATTGAGCAGAAAATGTTGCACGAGATCGCACCTTTTATAGGGAATACACATTCCGAAACAAGCGACACCGGTCTACTAATGACCCATGCCTATCATCTTTCGCACAAACTGATTAAGGAGCACTGCAATGCCGGTCCGAACGATGTGATCATTACCGCAGGCTCCGGAATGACAACGGTTATCAACAAGTTTCAGCGAATGCTGGGCTTAAAGAAGCAGGGACAAGCATCCCCTGATTGCCCTGACAACCGCGAAAAGCCCGTAGTATTTATCACCCATATGGAACACCATTCGAACCATACATCCTGGTACGAAACCAACGCCGATGTTGTGATGGTGGAACCGGGTCCCAATCTGGAGGTAGTGCCTGAAAATTTACGCGCTGCGCTAATAAAATACCGAGACCGCCAGTTTAAGATCGGCTCCTTTACCTCATGCTCCAATGTAACCGGAGTACGAACCCCCTATTACGATCTGGCCGAGATCATGCATGAGTTTGGTGGGGTTTGTTTTATTGACTTTGCAGCTTCGGCTCCATACGATCCAATCGACATGCACCCTGCCAATCCAAAGCAAAAGCTTGATGCAGTCCTCTTTTCACCCCATAAATTCCTTGGGGGCCCCGGAACTCCGGGCGTACTTATATTCGATGCTTCGATGTACCATAACGATGTGCCCGATCAGCCGGGCGGTGGTACAGTCGACTGGACCAACCCATGGGGCGAATACAAGTATGTAGATAACATCGAAGAACGCGAAGATGGCGGGACACCAGGCTTTCTTCAATCAATTCGGGCGGCCCTCGCCATTGCACTTAAGGAGGAGATGGGGTGCAGTAAAATCCGGGAAAGAGAAGAGGAACTACTCATACGTGCCTTCAACGGACTCGACTCAGTTCCCGGACTCCATATTTTGGCCGATTCTATTCGAAATCGACTGGGAGTTATCTCCTTTTACATAGAAGGAGTCCACTATAATCTGTTGGTGAGGCTGCTTAATGACCTTTACGGCATACAACTGCGCGGAGGATGTGCCTGTGCCGGAACCTATGGCCACTTTTTGCTTGAAGTATCACACGAGAAATCGCGTGAGATAACCAGTAAGATAAGCCATGGCGATCTTTCAGAAAAACCAGGATGGGTGCGGTGGTCGCTTCACCCTACAACCACCAATGCCGAAGTAGACCTGCTAATTGAGGGATTACATTACATACTTGAGAATCTGTCAGAGCTCGAACAACAATACCGATACGACAATCACCGCAACCTATACTGGCATAAGGATTATCCAGCTGAGCACTATAATACCCTGCTCGAAAAATGGTTTGATCTTAAGCCAGTCGTTAAATTTGCCGGAAATCACGGTTAAGTAAACCTTTGCATCAATGTCTTTTGGTCTGGGATATGTTTTAAGTGGAGGCGGATCGCGTGGATTTGCCCATTTAGGATGCCTTCAGGCGCTTGAAGAGCGGGGTATAAAACCGGATATTATATCGGGTGTGAGTGCCGGAGCCATAGCAGGATCCTTCCTGTCGTCTGGAATATCGCCAAAAGAAACCCACAAAATACTAAAGAAAGGCAACCTTTTTAAATACACCACGCTTACCATTCCAACCACCGGACTGCTAAAACTCGATGGTCTTCAGTCGGTACTTGAGCGCTTCATCCCCTATCAAAGACTCGAAGATTTACCAATACCGCTCGTTGTAGGAGCAACCAATATGACCGATGGTTGTATGGAATACTTCCAAATGGGCGATCTCTCGCAAATACTCCTTGCCTCATCTTCAATTCCCATTCTGTTTGCTCCGGTGCAAATTGACGGAAAATTATACAGTGATGGCGGTATGCTTGAAAACATCCCAATTGAGCCTTTGCTCGGGAAATGTGATCGACTCCTGGTATCGAACGTAAGTCCACTCCAACGTCCGGTGGAGATAAAAAATCTGATACAAATGGTGGTTCGGACTTTTCACGTTAGCATTCATGCCCGTATTAAGATTGCACGCAAGCATGCAGATGTCTACATTGAGCCACATCCTTTGGCCGAATTTGACTTATTGAGTGCAGGACGCGCCGATGAAGCATTTGAAATTGGATATCAAGCAATAGCATTGCTCGAAACCAAAGAGATCGATCTTTTGCAAAAAGCATGCTCTGCCAGGGACTAAAGCAAGTGATTTCATTCAAGCAACGGCAGTTCGATATACCCGGTTTCTTCACACATAAATATTCTCTATTTTTGGCACATGGAGATGGTCGTTTTAATGATAGGATCCGGAGTATTGATTGGGTTTGTGCTGCGCAAAGAGAAGCGGGTTGCCCGAACCACTGAACGCCTAACCACATGGACTATATGGCTTTTGCTGTTTATAATGGGCGTCTCGGTCGGAGCCAACCGTACATTGCTCGCGAACCTGCTGGAAACTGGCATGAATGCGGTTGTTATTTCACTGGCCTCCATTGCCGGAAGCATTTTTGCTGGCCGGCTTCTCTACCGATTCTTGTTCCGGAAATCATTTACACCTGTAGATCAGGCATCATCTTCTGACCTGCCGTGAAACACACCCTGATTATACTTATCTTCTTTGCTGCAGGAATAGCTGCAGGCACTTTAGATCTATTACCGGCATTTGTTCAAAATACCGCATCAGGAAACCTTGTACTCTATCTCCTGCTATTCTGGATTGGTGTATCATTGGGGGCCGACCGTAACCTGGTGCGCTTGCTGAGGGCCATTCATTACAAGATTATAATAGTACCTGTAGGTGTTGCACTTGGCACCCTTGCTGGAGCAGCAGCTGCCTCATGGCTGTTAACAGGGGTGTCGTATATAGAGTCGATGGCCGTTGGAGCCGGATTTGGCTGGTATAGCCTGTCAGCCCTGTTTATAACTCAGTTGCACAGCGAAACTTTGGGCATCACCGCATTGTTAAGCAATGTAATACGTGAAATGTTCACCCTGGCATTCGCCCCTCTGCTGGCAAGCCGTTTTGGGCCTCTGTCTATCATCGCTTCGGGCGGAGCTACATCCATGGACACAACCCTGCCGGTCGTACTGAAATATAGTGGTAAGGAGTTTCTTCTAATGAGCATCTTCAGTGGGTTTGCCTTGTCCCTACTGGTGCCGGTAATCATCAATTTTCTACTTAAATAGCAACGCGTTTTTCCTTACACCTTCTCTACATAAAGTTGTGTGGTTTCAATTTTGATTACCCTCACCGGCGTACCACGGTCAATGAATTCACCTGAAGTTACTGCATCATAAATTTCATTGTCGATAAGAACCTTGCCTCCGGGACGAAGCACAGTCTGCGCAACCCCTACTTTATCTTTCATCGTAAGCATGGCATTATCGATACTGACAAATCCCTCTGCAAGTTCCTGAGTTCGCTGCAGTGAAAGCCTTGCAAAGGGTCCGTGTTGTGCACCAAATATACGCCCGCTAAGCCATAGGGAGAGTAAAAACCCCCCGGAAACACCAAAAAATACAGTCATAACTGCCGTACCTATCCGACTCAGGTCTACATGTTGAAAATCGAAGACAACATTATCTATCAGGCTTAGCGTTAGCCCAGTGAATGCCAGCACAATGCCAATAACACCCGATATTCCAAATCCGGGTATAACAAATATCTCTATAAAAATCAGAACCAATCCGGCGATAAATATCAGCACCTCCCAATGCTCGGCAAGACCTTCGAGATAAAGCGGAGCAAAATAGGCAACTGCGGCTACAACCGAAACCCCCAAAGCAAACCCGATTCCAGGTGTTTGCATTTCGAAGTAAATCCCTCCGATTATCGCCATAATCAACAATCCCGAAACCACAGGATGCACCAGAAAACCGATTATCCGCTCCAGAAAGGTGGGAGTATACTCCACAATAGTAGCATTCTCGAAGCCTACTTTTTTAAGAACATCCTCGACCGATTCGGCCAGACCTTCGCTAAATCCGTAACGAATGGCCTCGGCAGGTGTAAAGGTTAACACTTTACCTGTATCGATAACGCCGGCAATATAGACCGAGGGATCTACCATGGCTTCGGCAATTAGCGGATCGCGACGCCATTTCCATACAGTATCACCTCGCTCAACTACAGCAATTTTGCCTTTTGCCTCGGCAGTAGCCCGCATCGTAGAGCGCATGTACGACTGGTACTTGTCGGGCATTGCCTGCCCCGTTTGATTTACAACCGTTGCCGCACCAATACTTCCCCCGGGACGCATGTATATGCTGTCGGCTGCAATTGATATCAATGCACCTGCAGAGGCAGCATTATTGTCCACAAAAACAATGACGGGAATTTTACTCTGCAAAATTTTAGTTCTGATAGAATCGGCATCAAGCACGGTTCCGCCATAGGTATTCATATGGATAAGAAACAAATCGGCACCCAAACTATCGGCTGCAGCAAAAGCCTGCTGCGTCTGACGCCATACAGCAGGAGCAATCTCCTGTTTAATGTTCAATTTGTAAACCAGTTTGTCCTCTGAGGCATTCACAGCACCCGCCGAAAAAAGCAGGAAGATAAAATATAGTGTAAGTCGATGCATAGGATTAAAGTTAAATTTCCGGGAGTTCAATTAAGATCATAATTCAAACTACGAACAAAGATTGTGCTCCAGCCAACGAATTTGATCAGACCGTTGAATTCACCCTGCAAATTAGGTAAAAAAAATAGCTCCTTTGCGGTTTCGCCCGAATGATTTAGGTTATTTTATACCTTTGCGACAAGCAAAAACATTGGAAATGAACTTGAACGCGTTAACCGCCATTTCGCCGGCCGACGGGCGCTACCGTAAAACCACAGAAGTATTAAGCAACTATTTCAGCGAATTTGCACTGATTCGTTACCGGATTCTGGTAGAGATAGAGTATTTCATTGCGCTGACAGAGATTCCTTTACCTCAGCTAAAAGATGTACCTGCGGATGCCATAAAAACCTTAAGGGGCGTAGTAGAAAACTTCTCTACCGAACAGGCAGAGCGGGTTAAGACCATTGAAAAAACCACCAACCACGACGTTAAGGCAGTTGAATATTTTCTTAAAGAACAGTTCGATTTAATTGGACTTTCCTCTTATAAGGAGTTCATTCATTTTGGTCTGACCTCTCAGGATATCAACAATACAGCCCTGCCGCTCTCCCTAAAAGATGCCGTAAATGCGGTATATCTTCCTGTTATGGAACAGCTAACTGCTAAGCTTAGGGAACTTGCCACAGAATGGAGGGATGTACCTATGCTGGCGCATACACATGGACAGCCTGCCTCCCCTACCCGGCTTGGTAAGGAATTTATGGTTTTTGTAGAGCGCATTGAACTTCAGCTGGAACAGGTAAGGCAGGTGCAACCTGATGCCAAATTTGGAGGAGCTACTGGTAACCTTAATGCGCATGCGGTAGCATACCCAAAGATCGATTGGCACGATTTTGCCAACCGATTTCTTACAGAAAAACTTAATCTCAGCCGCTCGCATTATACTACACAAATTTCTCACTACGATAACCACGCCGCCCTGTTCGATGCCATTCGCAGGGTCAATACCATTCTTATTGACCTCGATCGGGATATGTGGAGCTATATATCAATGAATTACTTCAGGCAAAAAATTAAGGCCGGAGAGGTAGGTTCCAGTACTATGCCACACAAAGTTAATCCCATTGATTTCGAGAATGGAGAAGGCAACTTCGGTATTGCAAATGCGGCATTTGCTCATCTCTCCGAAAAATTACCCATTTCACGTCTGCAGCGCGATCTCACTGATTCTACCGTTACCCGATTTGTTGGCGTTCCGTTTGCCCATACCATGATTGCAGTTCAGAGTACTTTACGGGGGCTGAATAAACTATTGCTAAATCCACAGGCAATAAGCGCCGACCTCGAAGGTAACTGGGCAGTTGTGGGTGAAGCTATCCAAACCATTTTGCGCAGAGAAGGTTATCCAAATCCTTACGAGGCGTTAAAAGAGCTCACCCGGGTAAACACTAATGTGACACGCGAAACTTTAAGTGCATTTATCGAAACCCTTAAGATTAGCGACAGTGTAAAACACGAAATGAAACAGATTACCCCTCAGAATTATACCGGAATATATTGATTTGCCCATTCTCAACGTTAACTATGCAAATCCGGATAAATAAATTATGACCGAGTTCCTGCAAATTCTAAAGCGCTACATACCACCCTACAAAGCAAATTTGCTGCTGAACTTCGGGTACAATTTTCTTTCGGCTCTGTTTGCAGTATTCTCGGTGGGGATGATGATTCCGATTCTCGAGATTCTGTTTGGCACAGCTGAAGAAATTGAGATGCTGATCGCCTGGAAATTTTCGATCGAGACCATCAAAAATAATCTTTATTATTACTTAACACTGTTAAAAAACCAGCATGGCCCTGGTCTATCCTTGCTGTTTGCAGGTTTTTTTGTCATAACCGGCACCCTGCTCAAAGTAGGATTTGCCTATCTAGCCAGTTACGAATCGTTTATAATACGCAACGGTGTTGTACGTGACCTGCGGCAGGAGATTTACCGTAAGCTTTTACAGCTGGCTTTGCCCTTCTTTTCTGATGAACGAAAAGGCGACATTATGGCCCGGATTTCGGGCGACGTTGCAGAAGTGGAGAACTCGGTAATGTCGTCGGTTGACATGTTTTTGAAAAATCCGGTGTTGATTGCCGTATTCCTAATGGCCATGTTAATTATGAGTCCTACCCTCACCCTGTTTATTTTGTTTGTTCTGCCAATAGCAGGTTATATCATAGGTCGGGTTGGCAAATCGCTAAAGAAAGTTTCGCGCGAAGGCCAGGACAAGATGGGGGAAATTCTCACAATAGTTGAAGAGACCCTCGGCGGTCTTCGAATAATCAAAGCATTCAATGCTGAATCGAAAATGGAAGGTCGGTTCAACAAACAAACCGGTGATTACAGAAGTATTATGAACCGGCTGATGTGGCGTCGTGAATTGGCCCACCCTATGAGCGAATTTCTGGGAACCATCCTGGTAGTGGCAGTAGTCTGGTTTGGCGGCACCCTTATTTTAAGCGACAACAGTGAAATTAGTGGACCTGAATTCATAGCCTTTCTTGGGATCTTCTATCAGATTATTAATCCCGCAAAAGCATTCACCAATGCAATGTATTCTATACAGAAGGGACTGGCAGCTATGGAAAGGATTGACATGATTATTAAAGCAACGGTAACAGTTTCGGAGCTGCCCAGTGCCCGACCCATTGCAGATCTGCAGCACAGCATTACCTATAGAAATGTGTCGTTTGCCTACAACGACAAAAAAGTTCTAAGAAACATCACACTCGATATCCCCAAAGGCAGTACGGTGGCCCTCGTTGGTCAGTCGGGCAGCGGCAAGACCACTCTGGCCGATCTGCTTCCCCGCTTTTACGATGTAACGGAAGGAGCAATTTTTATTGATGGAGAAGATATTCGTGATCTAAAGATACACGATCTGAGGAATCTCATGGGCAATGTAAATCAGGAAGCGATTCTATTCAACGACACTATTTTTAACAACATTGCCTTTGGTGTTGATTATGCCACAAGCGAAGAGGTGGAAGCTGCAGCAAAAGTTGCGAATGCGCA
>DIUI01000002.1 GCA_002428215.1 Prolixibacteraceae bacterium UBA6162 | reverse complement strand
GCGATCACGACAAAAACAAATTTGAGGACCGCAAGGCCGTCGTCCAAAACGTATGCGAACAGCTCAACCGAGAGTATGGCAGCGATTGTATTGCATTGACCTTAAAAGATCAGTACTACAACATGCGGGAAAAGATTGAGCCCGTAATGCATGTTGTAGAACTCGCGCGCCGTGGTATGGAAGCAGCCGGCGTCGATCCGGTGGTAAAAGCAATCAGGGGAGGCACCGATGGTTCCCGCCTGTCCTATATGGGCTTACCCTGCCCTAACCTGTTTGCCGGTGGAATCAATTTTCATGGTCCCTATGAATTTGTTCCCATTCAGTTTATGGAAAAGGCTACGGAAGTGATTATTCATATCGCGCGATTAAACGCAGAAAGAAATAGTGTCTGACCATGATCAATGAATTTACGCAGTTTGCAGCAGAGAACAGTCTGTTCGGCAGCACCAAACGTGTTCTGCTGGCTGTTAGCGGCGGAATGGATTCGATGGTAATGTGGCACCTTTTTGACCTTGCACGGGTCGATTATGCAGTTATGCACTGCAATTTCCAGTTAAGGGGCAGTGAGTCTGACGAAGATGAAGTTTTGGTGGTAAAAACTGCCGAAAATCTGGGTGTAAAACTCTTTACACGCAGGTTCGACACCCGCGAATATGCTGCTCTTTCTGGAATTTCTATTGAAATGGCAGCACGTGAATTGCGTTACGAATGGTTTGAGGAGGTGCGTGCGACTGGTAAGTATGATGTTATAGCGACCGCACATCATCTCGACGATTTACTGGAGACCTTTTTTGTGAATCTGGTTAGAAAGACCGGACTCAAAGGGCTCACCGGATTTCGACCGGTGAACGGTGCCATTATAAGGCCCATGTTGTTTGCCAGCCGAAAGGAGATTGAGCAATATGCCAATCTCCACCAAATAGAGTTCCGGACCGACCAAACCAACACCGATGTAGCCATACAGCGCAACTATATACGGCACAAGATCATTCCCGGGCTGGAGGAGCTTAATCCGGCGTTTAGGTCTAATCTTGCCCAAACAATGGTCCATTTAAGGTCGGTTGAGAGTTTTTACCTCACGGAGGTCGACCGGCAGATTGAGCGAATAGGCATACACGACGCTGGGGTACCCGCCATCAGAGTGTCGTCGCTTCTCAAATTACCACACCCGCGCCAGGTTTTGTATGAATGGCTCAGCCGGTATGGATTTAATAGCGCAGTAGCCGATCAGATATACAGTTCGCTCGATGCCAACCCGGGCCGAAAATTCCACTCCCGCACCCACAGAGCAGTACTCGACAGGGATGCTGTACTAATCACACCGGTGTCGACAAATCTGGAAGGAATCTATTATGTTGAACGTGAAGATTTAGAGATTTTCGAGCCTTTACATCTTTCATTCAGGTATGCTGCAAAATCGGCAGTTTCCATCGACCCAGATCCCCGCAAAGCGTTCCTCGATGTAGAGAAACTCACTTTCCCACTAACTCTGAAACATTGGAGTCGCGGGAGCTATTTTCAACCCCTGGGCATGGAAAGTCTAAAAAAAATCAGTGATTTTTTTACCGATCAGAAATTGTCGATTCCAGAAAAGGAGAACACATGGATACTTTATGCACAGGAGCAGGTTGTCTGGATAGTTGGGCAAAGAATTGATCACCGATACCGGATAACTTCCGCTACACGTCAGGTGCTTTGTATAAGCATGGAGGAGTGACCTGCGAAGTCTGCTGCCATAACACGGGTGTGTTTTTTAATAAAGAGTATCGAGAGGCGGTTGAAAGCATCGGGTTGGTCGATGTTGCAGCAATGCCCGCTGTTGCGAATTACCTTAAGTCGCGAATTAAGATGCATACTGGTTATCTTGGATACCAGCGGTAAAAACATATGATCTCGCTCTCCCATCAGATACAAAACCGGAGCAGAGGCTTCCCTAATGATAAACTCATTAAGCTGATTTCGAATATCGTTCGACATGCGCAACCATTTTGAAAATTCTGCTTTGCCCAAATTTATTGCTTCACTTACGAAAAGCCGCCGCGATTCAGCACTGGCACGTGACGGAATCAATATCAATGCATTCAGTTTATATAGCCACATGTAAGGCAAAATTACATGCAGTAAACGTGCGAGGCTGACCAATACTCTGATTTTACGGCTGAATTGAACTACGGCACCTCCCAGAATAATGGATTCTGCCCGGCCTGGCGATAATTTGTCGATGGCCCGAATAACAATCGAGCCAAGAGAAATCCCTACAAAATGTGCCCGGGCAATTTTTAGATGATCCATAATCTCAATCACATCGAGGGCAATCTCATCGAATCGGTAACGGTCGGCTGCAGTGAGTTTGCTCATTTTGGAACGACCATGGCCCCGCAGATCGATGAGAAGTACATTGAACTGCTTCTTAAAATCACGAAGTTGCCTGAACCACACAACATTACTTCCCCCTGCACCGTGCACGAACACAACCCAGGTATCAGATGTAGGATGAAAAAACCTTTTATGAAAAAGCATAGTTAATACATCAAAGATGCAATAAGTATCCAATGTAGGACTTCCAAAGAAAATGATTTTTTTTGAATATGGATGTAAACCCTGCAGGGTTGTCAATCCGGAGTCAATGAAAAAGTCATCTACAAATTTTACACCGACGTCCCTCAGCAACCAACCTATGCACTTCCCCAAATTGGTTGAATCGGATAATTTTTATCATATTTTGGGGTAATAAAACTTTCTACTTTTGACCTAATAATGAACCTAAAACGTATGCTGTCATGATAATTGGAGTACCCAAAGAGATTAAAAACAACGAAAATCGTATCGCACTTACCCCTGCAGGTGCCGCAGAGTTTATTAAGCGTGGACACAATGTTTATGTTCAGACTGGCGGAGGTATTGGCAGTGGTTTTAGCGACGAAGCCTATGAGTCTGTTGGAGCGAAAATTTTGCCTGAAATTGAAGCGATCTATCAGATTGCCGATATGATTATCAAAGTTAAGGAGCCGATAGAGGTTGAATACAAGCTGGTAAAAAAGGACCAGATAGTGTATACCTATTTTCACTTTGCCTCGTCAGAAGAGCTAACATTGGCGATGATCAAAAGCGGTGCAATTTGCCTTGCCTACGAAACCGTAGAGCTGGCCGACAGATCGCTTCCCCTGCTCGTACCAATGAGTGAGGTTGCCGGTCGTATGTCGGTACAACAGGGTGCAAAATACCTTGAGAAAACATTTGGTGGCTCGGGTATCCTGTTGGGCGGAGTACCCGGTGTACCCCCGGCCAAGGTTCTAGTAATTGGAGGTGGAGTTGTTGGCACCGAGGCAGCCAAGATGGCTGCAGGATTGGGCGCCGACGTAACAATAATGG
>DIUI01000129.1 GCA_002428215.1 Prolixibacteraceae bacterium UBA6162 | reverse complement strand
AAGCAGGAGTTTTTTGAACCGGCTGCCGATATAGACGGACTGGACGAGAAGATTTTAAAGCTGATTACCAAAAATGCGAGGATTCCATTTCTGGAAGTTGCCAGAGAGTGCGGTGTATCAGGAGCTGCCATCCACCAAAGGGTGCAACGTTTGCTCAATATTGGGGTAGTATCCGGAAGTGAATTTGTGCTGAATCCCTCAAGATTGGGATACAATACCACGGCCTATATGGGAATTTATCTCGAAAAAGCCAATTCGCACCGTCGTGTAGTCGAGGAACTAAAAAAGATTCCTGAAATCGTTGAATGCCATTACACTACCGGGCAATATGCCATCTTCATCAAGGTGATGACCAAAACAAATAAACATCTCAAGCAAATAATCGACGATAAACTCCAGATGATTGATGGAATAGCCCGCACTGAAACCTACATTTCACTTGAAATGGAGTTCAAGCGCCAGGTGGAGTTATAAAATCCTGTAAAATGACATTAAGAAGTACGCTCGACGAGGTAGATCTGAAGATCCTGGATATCATCAGTCGGAATGCCCGAATTCCTTTCAAGGATGTAGCCAATGAAGTTGGAATCTCGCGTGCCGCGGTGCATCAGCGGGTAAACCGCATGGTGGAGCTACAGGTAATAACCGGATCAGGCTATTATGTTAATCCGACCAAGGTAGATTATCGCACTTGCACCTACATAGGTATTTTCCTGGAAAAGGGGGGTATTTATTCCGATGTTGTAGCAAAGTTAGAAATGATTCCTGAAATTGTTGAGTGTCACTACACTACCGGACAATATGCGATATTTATAAAGGTCTACGCCAAAGACAATGAGCACCTAAAAAGTATTTTGAGTAAACATATACAAAAGATTTCGGGCATTTCCAGTACCGAAACCTTTATCTCGCTCGAAGAGACTTTCAAGCGCACATTGCCGATCTACACCTGAGCGATACCTCTTTGTCTTACAGCCTCATAAACCATGAGCGAGGCCGCTACAGAGACATTGAGCGAAGCAATATTTCCCAATACAGGAATTGCAGCCAGCAGGTCAGCCTTGCGCAGTAATGCGGGCGAAATCCCCTCATCTTCCGAACCCATTATGATAGCCAGTGGACCGGTTAAATCAAGGTTATAATAGAGATCCTGAGCTTTTTCGGTAGAGGCAATCACCCTAATACCCGACTCTTGAAGGTAGGCCACTGCAGCCACGATATCGCGAACACGACATACCGGGACCAGGTGGAGGGCTCCTGCCGAGGTCTTAACGGCATCGCCTCCTATACGCGCCGAACCCTTTTCGGGGATAATCACTGCGTGAACCCCTGCACATTCGGCCGAACGTACCATGGCACCAAAATTACGGACATCGGTAACCTGATCGACCAACAACAGCAGAGGATCTTCTCCCTTTTCATAGATAGCAGGCAGTAAATCTTCGAGCCGGTGAAACTCAATCGGAGAGATCAGGGCAATTACCCCCTGATGATTTTTACGGGTAACGCGGTTAAGCTTTTCAAGCGGCACATATTGAAAAGGAATCTCCAGCTCCTTGATGAGCTGATACAACTCGCCGAAAAGCTCATTCTGCAGACCGCTCTTTAATAAAATTCTATCCACCGGTTTTCCAGCCTTCAGGGCTTCGATAACGGCGCGAGTTCCAAACAGAAAATCCTCCTGTAATGAAACCTCCGGCTTTTTCACCAGGTTTTTTTTGTATTCCATTCCTCAAGTTCAGTATGTAACGACTCCCACGACAGCATGAGGTCGGCAAGATTTTTTTTAGATGTTTCGTAGTTCCCGAAAAAATTGTCGTCGGCTATAGATTCGGGATGCGCGAGCATTTTGTCAAATGCCGCAATCGCATTTTCTGAAGCTGCGATTTTAGACTCCAACTGCGTTATCTCTTTTTCTATCCGGGAAATCGTTTTATTGATATTTTTTCGCTCTTCAAAACCAACCTGCGCTTCAGCTATAACAGTAATTGGCTCAGGAACAACACTGGCGCCGTTAACCGGCGCTTTTTGTTTGCGTTCCAGCTCCTTCAGCGATTCGATCTTTCGTTTCTCCAGAAATGCATATATGCCCCCCAAATGTTGTTTGATTTTTCGATTCCGAAACTCATAAACACAGGTGGCAAGACCATCCAGGAACTCACGGTCGTGCGATACCAGCAGAACGGTCCCATCAAAATCGGCAAGTGCCTGTTTTAAAATCTCCTTCGAGCGCATATCGAGATGATTGGTTGGCTCATCAAGTACCAAAAAGTTTACTGGTTCAAGCAACAGCCTAATCATGGCAAGCCTGGTTTTTTCGCCCCCCGACAAAACACTGACTTTCTTGTCAACATCCTCGCCGGAAAACATAAAGGCTCCTAAAATATCGCGCAAGCGGGTACGTATATCACCCACTGCAATTCGATCGATGGTCTCCAGCACGGTATGACTCCCATCAAGCATTTGCGCCTGATTCTGGGCAAAATACCCAACCTTTACGTTGTGCCCCAGCTTGAGTTCTCCTTCAAACTCAATTTCATTCAGAATCATTCGGGCCAGGGTAGTTTTACCTTCACCATTACGACCCACAAATGCAATGCGCTCTCCACGCGAGACACTCAAGTCAATATCGTCGAGCACAAGATGATTTCCATACCGTTTCGTCAGCGACC
Organism: Prolixibacteraceae bacterium UBA6162; assembly: GCA_002428215.1. The sequence goes on along the minus strand of DIUI01000129.1, from coordinate 543 downwards.
GTGCCTCTATAATAATGTTTCCTGAGCGGGGTGCAGGAGGAAAGCGAAGATTCAGTGCGGAGTTATCCTCCTCTTCAATCTCAATTCGGTCTATACGGTCGAGCGACTTTATCCGGGATTGCACCTGTACCGCCTTGGAAGCTTTATAGCGAAAACGCTCAATGAATTTTTCGGTATCGTCAATCAACTTTTGCTGATTCCGGTATGCTGCAAGATTTTGCTCACGCTGCTCCTGTTTCCAGGCTACAAACGTTGAATAGTTCATACGCTGGTCGGTAATTCGACCCAGCGATATTTCAATGGTTCGTATGGTAATGTTGTCGAGAAAGGCTTTATCGTGCGACACCAAAACAACCGCTCCGCGGTAGGATTGCAAGAAATCTTCGAGCCACTGTATTGACTCTATATCAAGATGATTGGTAGGTTCATCGAGCAGAAAGACATCGGGTTTTTGCAACAATATCTTAGCCAACTCAATACGCATCCGCCAGCCGCCGCTGAATTCAGAGGTAAGGCGACTAAAATCACTCCGCTCGAAACCTA
>DIUI01000069.1 GCA_002428215.1 Prolixibacteraceae bacterium UBA6162 | reverse complement strand
GTGTAGGAAGTATACCACGAAGGATTTTCGAGCACATTCCGTAGGATTACCGCAGGGGTAATCGTATCGTAGTAGCCCATACCTATGTATGTATTGAAAACCTTGTTGCGAGAGGCAAGGTCAAGTATCTTACGGAAATATTTGCGTTCGCTCAGACCTTCACCCACATTTAGGGGCTTTTTCAGGCGAATATTGGCAGGAACAATCTGATCCATTAGCTCTGCAACTGAGCCTACGTCGAGTTTTTGAAGCATCTGCGAGATCTCGTGATCGCGTGGGCCAATATGGCGGTTTACGAATCTATCTGTGAGCATTGTTGGTTAAATTGAGATGGTATTAAATTGCAATAATAGGTTCTGTTAAGGGGTAAAAAAATGACTTTTGTGGGGTGTTTAGGGTCAGTTCAGGAAGGGGTTGTTGTCGCGCTCAAATCCGATGGTAGTTTCCGGCCCATGGCCTGCATACACCCTCGTTGCATAGGGCAGTGTCAACAGCTTTTGGGTGATTGCCCCCACGAGCTGCTCGTAACTGCCACCCGGCAGATCGGTTCGGCCAATGCTGCCGGCAAAAAGCACATCTCCGCCAATCAGAATGCCATCAGATTCACTGTAAAAGACCACATGGCCAGGTGAATGACCGGGCACATGAAATACCTCTAAAGCGGAGTTGCCAAATTGAACAGTATCTCCTTCCATCAGAAATGATTGAGGGGGTTGCACAGGAGGCATATTAAAGCCAAACTCTACTGCCTGCTGATTTGCCCTGTCGAGCAAAAAAAGATCATCGCGGTGACATTCAAATGGCAATCCATACTTTTCACGAATATATTCCACACCCATGAGATGATCGAAGTGGCAGTGGGTATTGACAAGTCTGACAGGCTTCAATTGGTTGTCGTTAATAAAGTGGGCAACCTCGTGCAATTCTTCTTCGAAATAGAAACCGGGATCGATGAAAATGCATTGGCGGGATTCATCGTATACTACATAGCTGTTCTCTCGAAGCGGATTTACTACAAATTTTTTTATCTTAATCATGATATGGAAAAGCGGTATCTACAGTTAACAAAATTGATTGAGGTTAGTTTACGGTACCACGAAGCAAGGGCACAAAAACAAAGGCGCCATGGGTTTCGGTATCGTATAAGGTTTCGGAACGCCTTATAATCCGCAGCATCTCCTGCTGGTCGCCCGTTCCGACAGGGATTACGAGCATGCCTCCAACCACAAGCTGTGAGAGCAATTCCTCTGGGACATGATCTGCTCCGGCGGTAACCAGAATTCGATCAAAAGGACCATACGTAGGCAACCCCTTATAGCCATCGCCCAAAAAAAAGTTAGGCTGATACCCCAACTGAGGTAAAAGCTTGCCGGCCTTGATATAGAGCGATTGGTGCCTTTCGATGGTATATACTTTTGCCTTTAACTCGCAAAGCACAGCAGCCTGGTAACCTGATCCCGTACCCACTTCCAGCACTTTGCAAAGCGGGAAAAGCTTGAGCAATTGTGTCTGAAATGCCACAGTAAATGGCTGTGAGATGGTTTGACCTGCACCGATCGGAAAAGCCTGATCGCGGTATGCAAAATTAATGAAAGAGCTCTCCATAAACGCGTGACGAGGTACTTTACCAATGGCTTCAAGTACCTGCTCACTTTCTATTCCTTTGATTTTCAAACCCTCGACCAATCTACGACGCAAGCCCTGGTGCCGGGGTGTATCTTCAATTGCCATGTTTCCAATTTACCACAAAGCTAAGCTAAAATAGCAGTTTGGCAGGAAGAAATCAATTACAATATCAACAGGCAAGGTTAATAAGTTGTAACGCACAGCACTGATAACCTAGTTCGATTGCGTTAACTTTGCGATATGATTAAAACAGGTATCATTGGAAACATTGCCACACTGTTGCCTTGCATAAAGCAACTTTCTGCGCATTCAGGTGTTTCGGTCATTGGGAAAGCATCTGTGGGTATGCCGGGAATTACTGCATCCACATCTCTGTCTGTTCCGGAACTTTCGAAAGCAGAGCTATTCAATGCTGCCGATGCCTTGGTCATCGACCGGTTTAGCATGGTTAATTTCGAAATACTTAAGGGTGCGGTAAGAAATTATAAACACATTCTGATTACAGACATACCGCAACTCAGCCCTGAGGAGTGCATCGAGTTACACAAACTTGTTGTAGAAGCAGGCACTGTATTTCAGATAAAAAATCCCTACTCAGACGATCCCGGATTTCGGTGGATGATTAAAAACTGGTCGGAGCCTGCCATGGTTACGGTATCTGAACAGGCTTCCGAAGCACCCTCGAAGCACTATTTTTTAATGTCCGTTTTGCTGCTTGCCCGCCAGTTGTTTGGGAAAACTCCACATCAAACTGCCTTCAATGGAATTCGGCATACCGATAAGAATTTTACTGCTCTGCAGATCAGGCTCGATTACACATCGCAGTCGGTTCTGAACATTGAGTTCCTCACTCAAAAAAGTGCGGAACGTCAATACCGTTCAATTATTGGCGGCGACCTATTTCAGGCACATGAAGACCACCTGCAAATTAACGGACAGCCAATAAATTTTTCGACTGAGCAGACTTCTGCTATTGATCTCTTTATCGACAATATCCAAAATCCTAATTTACATAAGGGTCTGACATTGAACGATCTGCAATCAGTGCTCGAAACCTACCAAAAACTCGAGTCAAAATCGAAATTGAACATCCCCTGGTACTCGTGATTTTTCATTGATTCGGCATGGTTAACTTATACATTTTCAGAAAGGCTGGTCACTCACATATTGTCCGGAAGTTTCTTGAGGAATTGTTAATTTTTTCAAACGAGGGCTACAATAAACCCGACAATAGAGCGTTTAACGACCAAAAGAGACTCAACCAATCTGGGCAGATCCAGATCTTGAATACTTAACCCGATTTTATGAATAAAAGACAGCAGGTTGCACGCTACCTTATTTTCGATTTTTTAGCAGCGGCAATAAGTTGGACACTATTTTTCATTTACCGCAAACAGGTAATTGAACCCATAAAATTCGGTTATGATATTCCAATGGAGTTTACCTCCCGCTATTTCTTAGGACTATTATTTATACCGGCGGCATGGCTGCTTCTTTACTACATATCAGGCTACTACAGCAATATTTATCGAAGGTCGAGGCTACTTGATCTCTGGAAAACTACAGTAAGTTCTATTTTTGGAGTGACCGTCATATTTTTCACCCTGCTGCTCGACGACACGGTATACTCCTATAAAAACTACTATCAGCTCTATCTTACCTTACTGCTGCTCCATTTCTCATTTACCTATTTGTTCAGGTTAATTCTGACTACACGCACGATTAAGAAGATCCACCACCGGAAGATAGGTTTCAATACCCTGATTATCGGCAACAACGAACAGGCTATTAGAATATACAGCGAGATGACAACCCAGCCACGACCGGCCGGCAACATCTTCGTTGGATACATTGAAATCAATGGCAATGGAAAAAGTAGCCTGGAGGCCCATTTACCACAACTGGGAACTCTAACCGAGTTAGAGGAGGTGCTTTTGCGGCATCAAATCGAGGAAGTGGTAATTGCCATTGAAACCAGTCAGCACGAATTGCTTAGCCAAATCCTAACAATTGTAGAAAACCGAGATATCACCATCTGGGGAATTCCCGATCTATTCAGTTTCCTGGCGGGTATGGTTAAAATAAATACCATCTATAGCAGTCCGCTAATCAAAATATCAAACGGGTTAATGCCGGCATGGCAGGAGAACATCAAGCGGCTTTTCGACATTGCCGCCTCGGTAATCGCGATGTTGTTGCTTTCCCCTGTATATCTGTTTTTGGCCATTGCCATAAAACTCACCTCTAATGGTCCGGTTATATACCGCCAGGTGCGCATAGGTAAATTCGGAAAGCCTTTTACGATTTACAAGTTTAGAAGTATGGTAGCCGATTCAGAGAAGAACGGACCCGCCCTTTCGAGTAAGAATGATGCACGCATTACACCATTGGGTAAATTCATTCGTAAGACCCACCTCGACGAGATTCCCCAGTTTTGGAATGTTCTGCGTGGTGATATGGCACTGGTAGGCCCCCGTCCCGAAAGACAATACTATATTGAACAAATTATTAAACAGGCACCACATTATACCCACCTTCATAAATTAAGACCCGGAATCACATCTTGGGGCCAAGTAAAATATGGTTACGCCTCCAATGTCGAAGAGATGCTCGAAAGACTCCCATACGATATGATCTATTTAAAGAACATATCGCTCTATATCGACTTTAAGATTTTGATTTACACCCTCATCAATGTTTTCCACGGCAAAGGAAAATAGCCGGCAAATATTACATCAGACGATTTTCCGCACGTATCACCCGATCTTTACTTCCACCTGTAACTTGTCCGGCAATTATACCCACTAATGCTCCGGCCATTACAAACTCCCAGGGATTCCCCGGAATAGAAAGCACAACAAGCACCCCCGCCAATGATCCAATGGCAAGGCCTAATGCAGAATGGAGGTATTTATGGTAGTATGGCGGGAAGAAGTGATGATGCCTGGTCATGTGTCGGGCCAGTTTAGCCATTAACCGGTCGAGAGCAGCACGATTTTTACCGGGCGAATCAACCGCCTTCCGAATGTAAACGAGTGATGCTTCGGTCTCTTTCTGGAGGGCACGACACCCCTCGCAAGTCTCTTCGAACTCATCCAAACGTCTTATATTACGAATGTATTCGTCTATACGGAAAAATCGCAGATCTTTCTCACGGCAGCCTCTCAGGCGCAGCTCGATTTCGTTTACAATCTTAACAGCTTGTTTTTCCATATCCTTAAAGGTTTGATTTTGCGGTGAAACTAATGGAAAGCGTATGCGGTGATGAAGGTTTATTTAAAATAGAAAAACCGCCGAACGACGGTTTTTCTATCACAAAAATATCTTATTAGTACGGTAATTAATAACGCGGTTTGCGGTCATCGCGACGGTCGCCACCACCCCTGCGGTCATCACGCCGATCACCGCCGCGGAAATCGTCGCGACGCGGAGGACGGCTTTCACGAGAAGCTTCGCGTTCCACATAACCTTCAGGTTTAGGGAGCAGAGCCCTGCGCGATAATTTAAGTTTGCCGGTCTTTTCGTCTACACCGATAAGCTTAACTTCTACCATCTCATTTTCTTTTAGGACATCGGAGGCCGACTCTACCCTTTTCCAGTCGATTTCGGAAACGTGCAGCAGACCCTCTTTCCCAGGCATAATTTCGATGAATGCACCAAAGGCCACAATCGATTTAACCTTACCATTGTATATCGTACCCACTTCAGGTATGGCAACAATAGCTTTTACACGGGCTTTACCTGCCTCAAGAATTTCGAGATTGGGTCCGGAGATCTCAACAATACCATTGTTTTCATCTTCCGTAATAGCCAGCGTAGCACCTGTATCGGTCTGAATACCCTGAATAATTTTACCACCAGGTCCGATAACGGCGCCAATCATATCCTTAGGAATAAGAATAATTTCGATACGCGGTACATTGGGTTTGTAGTCAGCACGTGGTTCAGAGATGGTTTCGAGGATTTTTCCCAGAATATGGAGGCGACCTGCTTTGGCCTGCTCAAGAGCCTGCTCCAAAATTTCGTATGAAAGGCCATCCACCTTGATGTCCATCTGTGTGGCTGTGATACCCTTTTCGGTTCCGGTAACTTTGAAGTCCATGTCGCCAAGGTGATCCTCGTCACCAAGAATATCCGAGAGAACTGCAAATTTAGCACCTCCTTTGTCGGAAATCAGGCCCATAGCAATTCCGGATACCGGACGAACCATTTTGACCCCTGCATCAAGCAGCGACATGGTGCCGGCACAAACTGTAGCCATCGACGACGAGCCATTTGACTCCAATACATCCGACACAATCCTCACCACATAGGGTAAATTCGAGGGAAGCATTCGCTTCAGAGCACGGTGGGCAAGATTACCATGGCCAATTTCCCGGCGGCTGGTTCCTCTTGGCACCCGTGGCTCTCCAGTACTAAATGGTGGGAAATTATAATGCAAAAGGAAACGTTCATAACCCTTAACGGTAACCAGGTCGATGATTTTTTCATCCATTTTGGTACCGAGGGTGGTAGACGCGAGTGCCTGCGTCTCTCCACGGGTAAACAGGGCGGAACCATGTGAACCCGGAAGGTAGTCAACTTCTCCCCAAATGGGTCTTATTTCGTCGGTTTTACGACCATCGAGACGGATTCCTTCGTCAAGCACCATGCGGCGCATAGCCTCTTTCTCAACATCGTGGTAATACCGTTTGATGAGCTTCTCATGAAGATCGAGGTTGATCTCCTCGTTATTGGCATTTTCTGACTTGTAAGCGGCAATGAAATCGCTGCATACATCCTGGAAGGCGCCAATACGTTCGGCCTTATTGGTGATTCTGCGGCGCACTACTTCGTAAACTTTTCCGAAGAGTTCACTATTTACTTTTTCGCGCAATACTTCGTCGTTGGTTTCATGCGAGTAGGTGCGCTTTACGATTCCGAGTTCGGCTGCCATCTCCTCCTGCACTTTACAGTGTTTGCGGATTTCTTCGTGGGCAACTTTAATGGCATCGAGCATTTCTGCTTCTGATACTTCGTTCATCTCGCCCTCAACCATCATGATATTGTCGTGAGAAGCACCCACCATAATATCGATATCTGCCTCCTTAAGTTGCGAAGCAGTTGGGTTGATAACGAATTCACCGTTAATACGGGCTACCCGCACTTCGGAGATGGGTGTTTCAAATGGAACATCCGATACTGCAAGGGCGGCTGAAGCAGCCAATCCTGCAAGACAATCGGGGGTGCTTTCAGTATCAGCCGAGATGAGAGAAAGCATAACAGCGGTTTCAGCATGGTAGTCGGCCGGGAAAAGGGGTCGAAGGGCACGGTCAACCAAACGTGCGACCAGAATCTCCTCATCCGAAGGGCGACCTTCGCGTTTCATGAAACCACCGGGAAACCTTCCGGCAGCTGAAAACTTTTCACGGTAATCGACCGTCAGCGGCATAAAATCAACATCTTCCTTGGCATCCTGAGCCGAAACAACCGTGGCAAGCATCATGGTGTTACCCATTTTTACCACTACAGAACCATCGGCCTGTTTTGCCAGCTTGCCTGTTTCAATAGTAATGGTTCTACCATCGGCAAGTTCTATGGTTTTGGTTACAATATTCATACAATAATTATTTAGGTAATGGAATCATACAAAGACTCCGAAATATACTTTTCAGGCGCTCAACCCAAATGGTAATAAAATAAAAAAGAAAAGGCAACTTCATTTTTGCCTTTTCTTTCTATTCGATTACTTACGTAAGTTGAGTTCAGCAATAATTGCCCTGTAGCGCCCAATCTCTTTTCTTTTAAGATAATCGAGCAGGCTGCGCCGCTTTCCTACCAGACGAATTAACGACCGGCGGGTACTGTGGTCTTTTTTGTTCTCTTTGAGGTGCTGCGTAAGGTGATTGATTCTGTAGGTAAACAGGGCAATCTGACCTTCGGCACTTCCGGTGTTCTGTTCGCTTTTACCATGTTTGGTAAAAATCTCTCTTTTTACTTCTGTTGTTAAATACATAGTTGATGTAAACTTTAATATTATACGATGTTTAAGCCGCAGCATCGCCTTCAATAACAACGGCTTAAAATTATTTTAAAGTGGCGCAAATATAGGTATTTAATTTAATCCCACAATAAATTATGCCTCAGTATCTTCTATTACAATCTTTTCGATAAGATCGCCCGCCCTGATAAGATCGATAACTTCCAAACCTTCGTAAACTTTACCAAAACAGGTATGGTTTCTATCCAGATGTGCAGTGTTCCTGCGACTATGGCAAATAAAAAATTGAGACCCACCTGTATTTCGGCCAGCATGGGCCATTGAGAGAACGCCACGGTCGTGGTACTGGTTTTCGCCCTTTAGCTCACAGGGAATTGTGTAACCCGGCCCCCCCGAACCTGTTCCGTTAGGGCATCCACCCTGCACAACAAAATCGGGTATTACGCGGTGAAAGGTTAATCCATCGTAGTATCCCTGTTGGCTAAGCTTAACAAAATTAGCAACTGTTAAAGGAGCATCATCTTCGTAAAAGAGCACTTTCATAACACCTTTTGAGGTGTGGATATCGGCTTTAAGCATAGTTCGTATAAATTTTTAGATTTCAGTCTGCAAAATTGGGTTAAAAATCAGGATTAAGCAAAATAATTACTCCAACCGTTTTCCCACCATGGAAAATTAAAGTGGAGAGAAATTATATTACATATATTTTCGAAAGAACCTACTATTAAAAAGAGGGTAGTTTATTGATTTTATGCTTTTTTATTTCTTTTACCCTATTTTTTACACCCCTAATGTTAAAATTATATGAATTTATGGCAAATACCCCCTATAATTTTACTTTCCAGCATTCCACAACGCTACTTTTGAGTCAAACGTAAAATTTAAAACACAATCCTATGGCATTTTTCAGATTTAAAGCATTAGAGGAGGTATTGAACCGGGAGCCCGGTCCAATCGTCCGTGATGAAGTTTTAACTTCCGACTTTTATGGCAAACTGGTCTTTGATCAGCCCAAGATGAAAAAATACCTGTCGCGCGATGCATACAAGGCAGTTATGGAAGCCATTGAAAAGGGAACCGCCATCGACCGCAAAATGGCCGAGCAGGTATCGCAAGGCATGAAGGCCTGGGCTCTTGAAAATGGTGCAACCCACTATACGCACTGGTTTCACCCGTTGACCGATGGGACAGCCGAAAAACATGACGCTTTTATAGAACACTCGAGTTTAGGTGGGGTTATTGAAGCCTTCCGCGGCGATTTGCTTGCACAGCAGGAACCCGACGCATCGTCGTTCCCCAGCGGAGGTATTCGCCAAACTTTTGAGGCCAGAGGCTATACCGCGTGGGATCCATCGTCCCCTGCATTTATCAGCGAGACCACCCTTACCATTCCAACCATTTTCATAAGCTACACAGGCGAAGCTCTCGATTACAAAACACCACTGCTTCGATCCATTAGAGCGATTGACAATGCTGCAACAGCGGTAGCCCAATACTTCGACAAATCAGTAACCTCGGTGCAGGCCAATCTGGGTTGGGAGCAGGAGTATTTCCTGATTGACGAAGCCCTATTTATGGCACGGCCGGATCTTATGCTGACAGGAAGAACTCTGATGGGTCACTCTTCAGCCAAGGACCAGCAGTTGGAAGACCACTATTTCAGTTCGATTCCTACCCGGGTGAACCGCTTTATGATTGAACTTGAAAACGAATCGTATAAGTTGGGAATTCCGGTAAAAACCCGTCACAACGAAGTTGCCCCCAACCAATTCGAGGTTGCCCCCATTTTCGAGGAGATGAACCTGGCAAACGACCACAACCAGCTGATTATGGATCTGATGCACAAAGTGGCCCGTCGTCATAAATTCAGGGTTCTGTTCCACGAAAAACCCTTTTCGGGTGTTAATGGCTCAGGAAAACACAACAACTGGTCGCTGACTACCAACACCGGGGTAAACGTATATTCTCCCGGAAAGAACCCAAAGAGCAACCTGCAGTTCCTTACCTTTGTAATCAATACACTTAAAGCCGTATACGACCACCAGGATCTTCTCAGAGCCAGTATTCTTACGGCTTCTAACCAACATCGTTTGGGAGCGAACGAAGCTCCGCCATCGATCGTTTCGGTATTCCTTGGAACAGAGGTTTCCCGGATGCTCGACCTGATGGAAGAGGCTGTGACCGACCGAAAGATGACACCCGATGAGAAAACTGCACTCAAACTCAATATCGGCAGAATACCTGAAATCATTCTCGATACCACCGACCGCAACCGAACGTCTCCATTTGCCTTTACGGGCAACCGTTTTGAATACAGAGCGGTAGGTTCTTCTGCCAATTGTGCATCTGCCCTTATCGTTCTTAATAGCGTAGTGGCCGATCAGCTCGATAAATTTAAAACTGAAGTCGATGCTTTAATCGAGGCCGGAACCAAGCGTGACGAAGCCATCTTCCAGGTTCTTAAACAGTTAATTGTTGCCTCCAAACCGATTCGGTTCAACGGCAATGGATACAGTCAGGAGTGGGTAGAAGAAGCTGCCAGTCGCGGACTTACCAACATCAAAAACGTACCCGACTCACTGGCCGCCTATATGCATGCGTCGAGCGTGAAACTCTTCGAAAAGCTCGATGTTTTCGATTCCAAAGAGTTACACGGCCGCGTAGAAGTTGAGTACGAAAAATTTATTAAGAAGATTCAGATTGAGTCAAGGGTGCTTGGCGACCTTTCCATCAATCATATTGTGCCGGTGGCAGTAAAATATCAAACCATGCTGCTCGAAAATGTACGCTATATGAAAGAGGTGCTCGATGCCAAAGATTACGATGCACTTTCGTCTGGCCGTATTGAACTGATTAAAGAGATGGGAACCAGAATCTCGTCCATCAAAAAGATGGTATACGAAATGACAGAAGCACGGAAGGTGGCAAACGCAATCGAAGACACCATCGAAAAGGCTAAGGCATACGATACTACCGTATATCCCTTCCTGGCACAAATTCGCTATCATATCGACAAACTCGAACTGGTGGTCGACAATGAACTCTGGCCTCTTCCCAAATACCGCGAACTGCTTTTTGTGCGATAGATCATTCATACTTTTGGTTTTAGTTGGTTTTGAAATCCGGGGTATTCCTTTAGGGAATGCCCCGTTTTTTTATCATGCACCATACTAACCACCGCAATAGCGTCGTTAGTTGCATTATATTTAGGCAAATAAAATTTACTTTTACGCCGCGATAGTTTATACCAATAATGAGACTTTCCTACTGGCTCATACTTATTTCCCTGATTTTGGTTCTGGAGGCATGTTCCACAGCCAAAACAAGTCGTGTAGCCTTAAATGCACAGGAGATTGGAGAGTACTACAAAGCCATTGAGGGATATAGAAAGGCCAGTCGCAAGGAGAAAGACCGCGACAAGCGCATGGAGTACACCTATGCAATTGCGGAATGTTATCGCCACATAGGCCAATATGAAATGGCCGTCTTATACTACCGGAATGCTGTTCGTCGCAGTCACCCCGATCCCAAAGCGATGCTATGGTATGCTGAGATGCTCAGAGCCACCCAGCGCTACGAAGAGGCTCTGGAAAATTATCGTCTATATCTCGAGGAAATCCCCGGTGATCTTCAGGCATTGAATGGAATAGAAGCCATTGGGCGCACACAGCAATGGATGTCAAACCCTACCAAACACATCATCAATCCGATACGGGAACTCAACTCACGAGAAAGCGATTTCAGTCCGGTATTTGTTGGAGGTCGCGAGAACGAAATCATTTTCTCCTCCACTCGTAAAGCTGCCACCGGCAAACGCAAAAACATGATTACCGGTCAATACTTTTCGGATTTATTTCGTTCGCAATACAATGTTCAGCGTCAGCGCTGGGGCGAACCGCAGCCAATTGAGACAAACAGCATTGTAAACACAAGCGACGAAGAGGGTGCCGCTGCACTTTCAGGAATCGGAGACCGTATGCTCTTTACACGGAGTTCATATTCCCGAAGCCAGCCAACCTCTCCGCAAATTTTTGCCACTTCGCAGGTCCGGGGTAGTTGGGCTCAACCGCAAATACTGGAGTTGGGTGGCGATTCACTGATGGCTGCCCATCCTGCACTTTCACCCGACGGAGACACCCTCTACTTTGTTTCCGATATGCCCGGAGGTTTTGGAGGGAAAGATATCTGGATGGCGGTAAAGAACGGCGCCAGTTTTGGAAAACCGGTGAATCTTGGAAAGGAAATCAATACACCAGGCGATGAAATGTTTCCTTATGTGCGTGACAATGGGGAACTGTACTTTTCATCCAATTATCACCCGGGCATGGGCGGGCTCGACCTGTTTCTGGCTACAAAGGATGAGAATGGAAAATGGAGCATCCAAAATATGGGGTATCCGGTAAACTCTCCCGACGACGATTTTGGCATTGCCTTTATCAAAGACCGAAACGAGGGAATGTTTACCTCCAACCGAAAAGGCTCGCGCAGCGATGACCTATACTCCTTCTTTGTACCTCCAACTATTTTCCAGCTGGCCGGAGATGTATACAATAAGGAAGCAGGAACCCTTCTCGACGGAGTAACGGTAAGGATCATCGGAACCGATGGCACCAATCTCAGGATGCGTACTCAGAATGGAAAGTTTCAGCTCAGACTTCAACCCGAAACAGAATATATTGTCGCCGGATTCAGAGATGGATTCCTTATAGATAAAACCAATATCACCACTGAAGGGCTCACCGATTCAAAAGATTTTCGAACAGACCTCTACCTCACACCCATCGACAATCCAATAAAGCTCGACAACATCAATTATGCGTTTGGAAGTGCTAACCTTGAACCGGAGTCAATAGTTGCGCTCGATACGCTGATCGAGTTGCTGCAAACCAATCCCACCATCACCATAGAACTGATGGCGCATACCGATCATGTGGGAAGTGAACAGTTCAATTTCGATCTGTCGCAACGCAGGGCACAAAGTGTAGTAAACTACCTTATCGAAAAGGGAATTCATCCCCAGCGACTTGTTGCCAGAGGATATGGTGAAACCTGGCCCAAATCGGTTACAAGAGAAATTGCCCAGCAGTATAATTTCCTCCGCCGTGGAGATATTCTCACCGAAGAATTTATTGGCAAACTGGAAACCGAAGAGCAGCGTTCTATTGCACAAGGCATCAACCGACGCACTGAATTTCGGGTATTGAGCACCGACTTTATACAAACCTATACAGCAGAGCCATCACAATAGTGACGCTCGATCTTTTAAACCTTATGCCTTTTTGAAAATTCGGTAGCCAACATGGCACTCTAAACATCTTCGTTTGTCGCAGTATTCCTTTTTAAGCTGCAACAATGCCTGGGAATCGAACATCGACCGGGCATGGGCCCCAAGCTCCCTCCACCTTCTGATTACCCCATTCTCTTCGGGAGAAATACCCATAAGCCAATTCAACGCCCGCTCCTGTAAAAATGGTTTCTGATGCCGCTCACCATACAAAAACAGGAGAGGAACCAATGTATTGACAATTATATTGTCGATAGAACCATGCCCCAAACGCTTGACCTTCTTTATTGCAGACACATTGAAACGGTAGTGGTTTAACCAATATCCCGTCGCTTCAGCTTCGAGCAATTCTTTAATCTCACGAAGCTCCTCAACCTGAGTAAACCGGGAAAATAGTTGAGGGGATTTTACCAGAAGCTGAGCAAACTGTGCGAGTCGCAACGTTGGAAAATTCACCGGCCGAAGCCTTAAAAACTTCCATAAATAACCAGACAGCGGTCGAAGCTGATATTTGTCGGCCAGAAAGCGATACTCTTCACGCAATTCCATAAAATAATCATCACCCAAAAGACTATCGTGCAGCAGACCCGATTGCCCAAAAAGCAACGCTTCTACCTGAAAGGGATTATCTGAATGACGGGCAATCAGTCTGAAAGGCAATGATTTTGCAAGCAACTCAAATGGAAGAGCATTTACATGGAAACCAAAATTGCGGGCCAGCAACCGATAAAAGGTTTCATCCCAGTCGGCCCCTGTTTCATTAAGCATCCGGGCAGTCTCGGCTGTTTTTTGCTCCAAACGCTCAGTCATTAGCCTACTGTAGCCAATTTCGAGCTGAAACGGCTCCAGTCTATGAAAACTTTCAGCACAAGCAATCCACGAATTGGCAGTTTGCAGTTTTTCATAGGTATTGAGCAATTCCGACCGGAAAGGTAATTCAAGTGTTGGAATCTCCTCGCCCGTGGGACGAAGTACTGGCCGGTCGGAATTTACAACAACATGTAAAATAATATTTTGATAGGCAGCATCCGCATCGTGGCCATGCCGGTACCATTCGGATGCAGCTTTGTGTATCTCCACATTGCCTACCCATAAAGTATCTCCCAAGCGGATGCGGGCATGAGAAAAATCGGGACCCGCATCGCAGTTTCGCAGACCGGGGTATTCAACGGATACGGCCTCTCCGTCAATAGTGTACAGACAGTCTGACTCAAAAAGTCTGTGCTCCCATATAAAATGAAGAAACTGCTCGGTCATGGCCAAGGGTATTAGGGGGTTAAGAAAATGCAGCAACCAAAAGCAAGGCTATTAGCTGTGATGCAGCTCTTAAAAATAAAAACTTTCCCTAAAACGAACAAGTTTATTGCTTACAAATCCATTTGGAAAAAAAGGCCGAAACCTTGCGCTGCTGAAATTTGATCGACTTGGGTTCAGAACTATCGCTTTTCTGTTATGTTTTGGACCTGTAGTGCCGAAACACCTCCCAAAGCACAATTCCGGCACTTACCGAAACATTGAAGGAGTGTTTGGTTCCGAACTGTGGTATTTCGATAGCACCATCACACAAATCAATAATTCGCTGATCGACACCCTTTACCTCATTGCCAAAAACCAGGGCAAGTTTGTCGGTTGGCTTAGGTGTAAAATCGGGTAGCATAACAGCCCCTTCTACCTGCTCCACTGCGAAAACCATACAACCTTCGCTGCGCAAATGTTTAATAGCTTCTGCCGTATCG
Source organism: Prolixibacteraceae bacterium UBA6162 (assembly GCA_002428215.1). Next base: position 1,475 of record DIUI01000069.1, on the reverse strand, counting down.
CTAAAATAGTTCCAGACCACCGACTTTTCGGCGTCGAGTGCTGCTTTATGGATCTCCTTGTTGGGCGGAGTAGCGGTTATACCGCAAAGCATTACCTTCTCAACAAGCAGGGCGTCGCACGTTCGAAATACAGAACCGATATTGTGGCAACTCCTTATATTGTCGAGAACCACAGTAACCGGCAGCTTTTGAACCATCGAATAGGCAGTAAGTGAAGACCGTCCGAGCTCATCTGTAGTTAATTTCCTCATAATCTGCAATAGATTTTCCATCGAATCAGGAAAGCAAACCTCTGCGCAGAGGCAGTGTCATACAACGAGCCCCACCCCCACCGCGGGCAAGCTCCGAACCTTCTATGGTTACCACACAGCGGTTGTATTCTCCGGGGTGTTTAACACCAGCCATAACCTCGGTCGCAGAGATCACCTCGAATCCATGTCGCGAAAGCTCATTTAGCGTATGAACATTCCGCTCGTAGCCAATTATCTTACCAGGAGCAAAAGAGAAAAAGTTTGCACCGCTGTGCCATTGCTCGCGCTCCTGGATCCATGTGTCGGCCTGGCCACCACAACTTACAGCCTGCAGCGAAATGCCTAGTTTTTTCAGAGCCTGTGGGATATTCTCTTCCTGGCTAATACGTTTTACCCGTCCGTTATCCAATTCAACATGAATGGTTCGGTAGCGGTTAAGTTCATACACGATGGGGGCATATACCATACAAGCATCCCGATCGAGCACCGTGAAGACCATATCCAGATGGATAAACGACTCGGGGAAAGCAGGCAGTTCCTGAACTATAATATGTCTTGCCTCCTTGGTCTCGCTGCAAAGCTTACTAATAACATAGTCGATTCCACTGGTACTGGTTCGCAAGCCTGTACCTATAAGCAGCACATCTTCGCGGACAACCTGAAAATCTCCGCCCTCGAGGGTTACAGGCGGATTAAACCCCGGCGTTGGCAAAGCCAGAGTGGGGTTAAGCGAAGTAGTATCGATATAGGGATGGTGCCGCAGAATGGCCTCAACAATCAGAGATTCACGTTCCCGTACCCTGTTGGCCATTTTCCCGATGAACATATGCTGATTGTACCCCATGGCTGCATCGCGGGTAAAGAAAAGATTGTGCAGTGGCCGAAGAAGATAGCGTTCTTCGCTCAGGTATCGGGTGAGGTTGTCTTTCTCTAATGGCACCCCCTCAATCAGCTGCCGGGCCAATTCCCCGGAAGGCAAAAACGACAGCCATTCAGCTGCACTGCAAATCTGCTCATTGCAGCAAATATCATGTAACAGTGTTGTGCGAACATCTTGAATTTCTAAAATATCGGAAAGAAGATCAGAGATCTCCAGAACCCGGCTCACCTTTTCCAGCACACCCTGCAGCTGGTCATATTCTGTGGTGGCAATCGACAGATTCAGAATATCGTTGTAGAGCGCTCTTTCGGCATTACCAGGAGTCATATTTTCAACTTCAGGTC